>JAFAZV010000126.1 GCA_019239445.1 Solirubrobacterales bacterium | reverse complement strand
GGCGACATCGATGCGCTCGCCCTCGGCTACCTTCATGCCGGTTTCTGCGTCGGGGACTGCGGCCACGATCTCGAAGTCAGGCTCCTCCGCGAGCAGTTCTCGCAGCCCCGCGCGCACCGCTGGGTGATCGTCAACCACGAGCAGGCGGATCGGCGCGAGCAGACGCGGGTTTGGATCGATCTCGGTTCGGTGGCGTGCCGGAGCTGCAGCGATGGCGGTCATTGGTCCTCCTTTTCGTTTTCTCTCGGTCACCATGACGCGCGCGGCCGGCGAGTGGAATGGGTGGGCGGCCTGATCTTTGACCGGCCGCGAGGAGCCCTAACTGCTTCGGCGCTCTCGTACACGCGGCGCGGCCACGAGAACGATTACGTCGAGACGCCGCTCATCGCCGATCTTGGATCGGGACACGCTTCTCCTCAATCTCGCCGACCAGTTGTTTCGTCACCAAGGTGTCATGGACCGGCAGGGTAATTGAGCCCCACTGTGTCGTCGCCGCGTGGCTTGACTCGCGCCGTCGTGATCCGACGGTCAAGGCAGGGCATGAATGGGGTCCAGGCCCCATTCCCGAGTGCACGCCAAACGGAGAATATGCACGCGTTCCGGTCCGGGCGGGGTGCGCGCCGCCAGTTCGGCGCGCACCCCCCGTGGCCGAGCGAACGGCGGCTGAAGTGCACCGCCACCGTTTCTGGCCTGCGGTGTCCGCTGCTTTGCTCCGTCGATATTCAGCGGTTGCCGGGCGTCTCCGCCAGCGCTAGGCTCGCGCGCTGATGCTGGGGAAGATCTCGCGCGCTGTCGCGCTGAGCGCAGTCCTCGTTGTCGCGCTTCCAGCCTCCTCTTGGGCGGCCCTGATCCTCGGCCCGGCCTGAAAACGGGCAGGTTCCCGCGCCGGCCGGTGCGGCGGCGTTGTCCTCGCGCAGCTCACGAGCGACCCAGCTACCCCGTATACCGTGCCTGCCGGCGCCGCGGGCTACATCATGCAGTGGCAGACGAATACCGCCTCGGCGGATCGGGGGAGCTCGGTCACGTTTCTCGCACTGAGCCCGACGACCACGCGCCCCGTTTACGTGGTGAATGATTCCGATTCGCGGACGTTGCCGAACCCCTTACCGCCGGACGGTTTTGTGACGTTCAAGCTAGCCCAGCCGATCCTCATGGGACAGGGTGGGCTCATCGGGCTCTGGGCTCCCAATGGTTCAGGCGCTGTGTGCACGTTCGTGGGAGGCGCCACGCGATTGGCGGCGCAGGCCGGGATACTCGACAAGCCGTTTCCCGGTCCGTTCTTCTCCGGAGAGAAGGTCACCCTCGTGACCAATGGCCCGGCAGGATCGCGGGTGATTGTCGCTGTCCTGCTCGTGCAATATCAAGACGTCGCCGTGAGCGCGCTTCGACTTCGCGTCAAGCCAACGGTCGGAAGGCGCCTGGGCTCAGGTTCGTGGTCACGAACCACCCGTCGACCCTTCCTATCACTTTCACCGACGGCTTCCGCGCGGTCTGAGGATCGAATCAGCCATCGCCCAACGTCGCGCCTGCAGAATCCGGGGCCGCGTCGTCACGTGCACGATCAGGGGCCTGCGACGTGGTCAGCGCGCGCCAGTCCTGCTCGTGGTACCGCCAGAGGCTCGCCGCCGCTACTCGGACACTGCGTCAGCGACCACCCGTGCAGGCGTCAGCGATCCTGACCACAAAAACAACCGCGTCTCGATCCACTGAGCGTCGGCGCATCCTCGTAGCTCAAACAGCGCGCGGACGCATCCGCGGGCGCTTCAGCGCAGCGTGACTTGTTCTCTTTGCGTCACCGATTTTCGCCCGTGCCGGATCCTCACGCTGAGCGTGTAGGCCCCGCGATGGAGCGTGCGCCGGACTGTCAGAGCCAGCACCTGCGTCCGGGTCGAAGCAAGCCAGGCGCTCCCGGTTGCGTACACGACGCGTCCGCGAGTCAGAGTGGCGCCTGCCACCGCGGTCGTGGTGGTGAAGCTCACGGTGCCGGATGGGAAGCGTCCGGTGCACACGTCGACCCGGATCTTGACCTTCCTGCGCTTACCATGGACGCGGCGGATCACTGTCTGGGTCACGCTGCGGCACGTCACGAGTACGACTCGACCCGCCTTACCTTGAGGTCCGGGCGCACCTCGAGTCCCGCGCGCTCCGGTCGGCCCGGGCGGCCCCGCCGGTCCAGCGGAACCCGCTGCTCCAGGCGGTCCGGCAGGTCCGCTAGGTTCGACCCGTCCAGTTCCGATGACGGTGATCGTCGGCGATAGGAGGCTGTTGCTCGGGCCGAGGCTCAGCGTCGCTCGACGTGGGCCGAGCGCTCCTGGTGTGAACTGCACTCCGATCCAGCAGCTGTCATGCGAAGCGAGCGTACGGCCGTCGCAGAGGTCATCGCCAGGCGGGATCGTGAAATCGCTCACGCCCCCATCCGTGATGGTTGCCGGCCCGCCGAACGACAGGGGAACCCCCGCGAGACCCGAATTGACGACCGGCAGCCACTGAACCGGGCCCGGCTGAAGGATGACCTGCGAGCCGAAGTCGAGGTTGGACGGGCTCAGAATGGCGGCCGCGGCATACGCCCACGTAGCTCCAGCCCCGAAGTCGTCGGCGGGACCGCCGACCAAGCCGGTGGTGCCGTCAGCCGATATCGCTACGAAGCCTTGGGCTGGCGCGCCCGCAGCGTCGTCCGGAATCAGCTTCGAGTCCTGCTGTATCCAACGTCCATTCGACAAGACGAAGAGCCACACTGCCCCGGCGTTACTGTTGTCGGCTGGTCCGCCGATGAGTGCCACAACACCGTTCGCCGAAAGTGACACACTCGACCCTTGAGTGGCAACAGCGGTAGCGCCGGTACCTACCAGCTTCGATCCCTGCTGTGTCCAGGCGCCGGCTGAACGCGTGAAAACCCAAGCTGCGCCTCGTGCGGTGTCATCGGCCGGCGCACCAATCAGCGCAGTCGTGCCGTTGGCGGACAGGGAGACGCTGGCGCCCTGATTGGCCGCGCCGGCGGCGCCGGCACCGACGAGCTTTGCACCCTGCTGGCTCCAGATGCCATTCGCTTGGGTAAACACCCACGCCGCGCCAGCGCCGCCGGCATCGCTCGGTCCGCCGACCAGCGCCGTTTGACCATCAGCAGACAGCGCCACACTAACGCCCTGCTGAGCCGCACCGGCTGCACCCGTCCCGACGAGCTTTAGGCCGAGTTGCGTCCAGCTCCCAGCGGAGCGGACGAACACCCATGCGGCGCCCGCCCGGTTGTTGTCGTTGGGGCCGCCGATCAGGGCAGTCTCGCCGTCACCGGACAGTGCCACGTCCGTCCCCTGCTGCGCCGCGCCGACGGCGCCGCTACCAACGAGCTTGGGCCCCTGCTGACTCCAGATGCCATTCGCGCGGGTAAACACCCATGCCGCGCCGGCGCCGCCGGCATCGCCGGGTCCGCCGATCAGCGCCGTGTTGCCATCCGCCGAGAGGGCTACGCCGACGCCCTGACTCGCGGCGCCGATCGCTCCGGTGCCGATGAGCTTGGGGCCCTGCTGCGCCCAGGTCCCGCCGGAGCGGGTGAACACCCAGGCCGCGCCGCTCAGGCTGCTGTCCGCTGGCCCACCGACAAGTGCAGTACTCCCGTCCGCGGAGAGCGCGACGGCATTCCCCTGCGCCGCACCCCCAACGGCGCCGGCGCCGACCAACTTGCCACCCTGCTGGATAAGCGGATCGACGCGCACGGGATAGCGCGCCCCAGCATCGTCCACTTGGATGACCAGGCGATGGTGACCCATGCAGAGCCGCGCCGGCAGCGCCCGCCCTCCCGCGTCGGTGGCCGACACATCGAAGTAGCGCAGCGCGCCACCGCCAGAAGTAATGATCAGCACCCCTCCGCGAGCGTCGCTGCGCAGCCTCGTGGCGCCCGCTACGGCGATCATGAGGCGCAGGGGTTTAGTCCCGGCGGGGCGTTTCAGCAGGTCGAACGCTTGCTCGAGTCCGGCCGGACCGTTGACGTACCATTCCCGCACCCACGGTCGCGCGTAAGTGACACGGTTTGCATCCACGCGAGCCGGCGCCGCCGGCACGCGGGCGAGCCGCGTGGGGCGACCTTCTGCCCACAGCCCTAACGCGACGCTGCCTCCCCGGAGGCGTAGCCGAACTCCCGACGGCGCGAAGCGGACGCGAAATCGTTGCGCCTGGTTCGAAGCCGCTAAACCGTGCACCCGATAGGCCGAATCCGCGCGCCCGAGTGCTGCTGAGACTGGGCCCCATGCCGCCGCCGGGAGCGCCGTCAGCCCCCGCCGTGCGCCTGTCCGCAGTTCGCCAGCGCCGTGCGGACGCCCGTCAAGGGCAACGTGACCGACCGCTCCTGCGGCTACGGTCACCAACAGCAGATTGGCTAACTGCGACGCGTATCGGCGTAGCACCGCCAAGACGCGCAAGTCAACAAAGATGACACCGGGAAGACTGATCGATGTCATCAACGCCACGCCTGTCGATGATCTGAACCTGTGCGCGTTGACGCAGCGTACGCCAGCCGGCCCTCGTATGGAGAATTCTCGGAGACGGAGCACGCGCGCCACCATCGGATGGTCCGCGGCCAAGGATCTTCCTGGCGAGTCGTTCGACTTGGTCGCTAATCCATTTAAGTTTGTGAGGACTTGATCCTGTGGGCGCGAGGCGAAACCTGTCCGCTGACCTGCAGGCCCAGGACGTGCGCGTTTCAGATACAGCCGATCCACACACTCGGCTTCGAGCGCCACGTGGCCCTACACCACGTAGTTGATGTCAGCCACGCCGGGGATCAGCGCAGCATGAGCCGCCGACTCGACTTGCCGGCCGCCGCCACGCACCCTGCGGGGGGCGGAGGGGGCCAACCTCCTCCTGCCAGATGATCCGTAGCGATGACGGGATGCCATGGCCGGTGCTGCGAGGCGCGTACAGCCCGATCCCCGAATTCGGACTCACGATCTAGGGCTCAATCAGGCCGTGGCGAATCGCATATCGCGTGAGCTCCACGCGGTCGCGCATCCCCAGCTTCTCGAGGATGTTCGCGCGATGGCGCTCAACCGTCTTCTCGCTGATCACGAGCGTCTCAGCGATCTGCTTGTTCGTGTAGCCCTCCGCGACGAGCTTGATTACCTCCTGCTCACGCGGAGTCAGCGGGTCCGCGCGCAGCGGTATGTCCTGGCGCGCGCGATGTAAGAAGTCGGCGATCAGCGGTGTCATCGCGCCCGGGTAGAGAAACCGCTCTCCGCGCATGGCCGCGCGACACGCCTCGACCAGGTCGCGGTCGGCCACGCTCTTGACCACATAGCCTGACGCGCCGGCCTTGAGCGCCTCGTACAGGTAGCGCTCGTTCTCGTGCATCGAGAGCATCAGGATGCGCAGCTGCGCCCGGCGCCGGTGGAGCTCGCGGGCTGCGGCCAGGCCGGTCATGCGCGGCATCGTGATGTCGATCACGGCCAGGTCGACGTCATCTCGAAGGCCGAGCTTCACCGCCTCGGCGCCGTCGCCCGCCTCGGCTACCACTTCGAGGTCCGGCTGTGTCTCCAGCACCATGCGCAAGCCGTGGCGGACGACCGCGTGGTCGTCGGCGAGCAGGATCCGGGTCTTCAGCGGCGTCATTGACCCATCGCCAGCGGAATCGCAAGCCGCACCTCAGAACCTCCGCTGGGACGGTTGCGCACGTCGACCGTTGCCCCGATCAGCGCTGCGCGCTCGCGCATGCCGCGGATCCCACTGCCGGCGAGCTGATCGCCGCCGAGGCCGCGTCCCCGATCGCACACGGTCAAGAGAATGTGGCCGTCGTCGTCCTGGACACGCAGCTCGGCCCGCTCGCTGCCAGAGTGGCGCGCGACATTGGTCAGCGCCTCCTGGGCAACGCGGTAGATCACGAGCTCGGTCTCGGGCGAGAGGGACGGCAGCTGTGGCGCGATCTCACACGACACCTCGAGCCCCGTCCGCTCGGCGAAGCGATCGCACAACACCGCCAGCGCGCTCTCGAGGCCGAGGTCGTCCAGCGCCTCGGGGCGCAGCTCGATCGCGATTCGGCGCACGTCCTCGAGTGCGGCGCGCACCGAGTTCTGCGCGTCCAACACAGCTGGCCGGAGCGCCTCCGGCGCGCGGGAGTACACCCGCGAAAGGAGCAGGAGAACCGCCGTCAGCTCCTGGCCGACCTGGTCGTGCAGTTCTTGGGCGATCCGTAGGCGCTCCGCCTCCTGGCCAGCCAATACGCGCCCTGTCGCCTCGCGGCGTTCGGCTCGGAGCCGCGCCAGCATCTCGTTGAACGTCAGCGCCAGCTCGCCCGCTTCGGAGTTGGGCTCCGCGTCCGGAGGCCGTGGCCGAGGATCGTTGAGGTCGACGGTTCGAGCCAGCGTCGTGAGCTGCTGCAACGGCCGCACGACCCGCCGCAGGAGGAGGAAGTTCAGCAGCACAACGAGGACGAGCGCCAGGAGCAGGACGACCCCCTCCTCGCCGAGGCGATAGGAGGACCGATGGCCAGGCACGAGGATCGCGATCGTCACCCCGACCGCGAGCAGCAGCAGCAGCGCGTTGATCCCCGCCACGCGGTGAAGAAGCGGCAGGTAGCGCCGGGAACGCGAGGCCGGCGTGGATGCGGCTTCAGACCCGAGGGCCGCGTTGACTTCTGAGCTGGGCAACCTAACGGGCACCGGCGAACCGCGTCAGCGTATCGACGGTCTTCGCCGGTGGTTCGGCCCGAGCGCCATGGCGAGACCCGGACTCGAACCGGGGACACCACGATTTTCAGTCGTGTGCTCTACCAGCTGAGCTATCTCGCCGTCGGCGCGCGATGCTAGCGCCTGCTCCGCTTCCGATGGGTGCCTCCGGAGCGCGAAAATTGCAGCGGTCATGGCCGATCAAAGACTCCTACTCGTACTGCGTCACGCCAAGTCGAGCTGGGAGGATCCGGAGCTCGAAGATCACGAGCGGCCGCTGGCGCCTCGCGGGCGGCAGGCGGCGAAGCTGCTACGCCGGTGGTTGCGCGCGCAGGCGATCCATCCGGCAGTGGTTCTGTGCTCGACCGCGCTCCGCGCGCGCCAAACGCTCGAGCTCGTCGATCCAGACGGCGAGCGGATCTTCGAGCCGGGGCTCTACGACGCGAGCGGCGCTCACCTGATCGAGCGGCTGCGCGACGTTCCCGATGGCGTCGACTCGGTGATGCTCGTCGGCCACAACCCGGCGGTGCACGATGCCGTGCTCGCGCTGAGCGACGCGCCTCCAAGCGACGTGAACCAAGGTGCCGAGACCGGTGGCACGGCGAGTTCCGACCTCGCCCACCTGAAGCGGAAGTTCCCTACCGGAGCGCTGGCGTTGCTCACGCTGAGCTGCCGCTGGAGCGAGCTTGGACCCCATTGCGCCGAACTTGTCCGCCTGATTCGACCAAAGCACCTGGAGCAGCGGTAAGCTCCGAACCGGAGGGCACCTTGATGCGTCGCTGTCTCATTGTGATCGTCGTGGCCGCGTGCGTGGTCGCTGGCTGCGGATCGAGCTCGTCGTCGTCGAGCAGCCCCCTGGCCAAGGAGCTTTCCTACTTGCCCAGCGGCAGCCCGCTGGTCATGACCATCGTCACCGATCCGAACAGCGCCGCCATCAAGGGCGTCCAGGCACTGGTCAATCGGTTCCCGCTGGGGTCGGCCGGAGAGGCGGCGCTCAAGTCGCGGCTGCAGCAATCGGGCGTCAACTACGACGGCGATATCCGGCCGTTGCTCGGAAACCCAGTTGCGCTATCTGTCAACGAAGTCGCGTCGTCAGCTCCGTCATCCACGCAGACGCTGCTCGTCTGGGTCACGAATGACGCCGACAAGCTGAAGTCGCTGGTCCAGAAGGCCCTGCCTGGGAGCAAGAGCACGGGTACGCGCGACGGCGCCACCATGTATCAGGCGAACGGCGGCGGTGACGTCGTCGCGATAGACGGGGCGACCGCCGTGATCGGCAACTCGGCCGCGGTGGTTACAAGCGCGCTGGACCGCCACGCTCACGGTGGCGGCATCGGCGACGCCGCGTATTCGCGTGCGCTTTCAGGCCTGCCCGGCGATGGGGTGGTAAACGCGTTTGGTGATCTGACCGGGCTTCTGTCTCAGCCCAGCGCGGCCAAGGCACGGCAGGTGCCATGGGTGGCCGCCCTCAAGGGCTACGCCGAGACCGTCACCGCGAGCTCAACTGGGCTCTGGATCAACTACCACGTCGATACCACCGGGCGTCCGCTGACCGCGGCTCAGCTGCCGTTTGCCCAGGGGATGGCCGCGCCGACCCTGGCGGGGAACGGTCCGGTCACGGTCGGCATCCACAACCCGGCTCAGATCGCGTCCTTCATCGAGAGCGCCGCGCAGGCCACCGATCCGGGCGGATACGTCGGTTTCCTGAAGCGCCAGGCGGTCGTGCGAGCGAGGACCGGTGTCGATCTGAACAGCCTGATCAAGCTGATGACCGGCGACCTGATGTTCGCCTACGCTCCTGGTAGCGAGATCGCGCGGCTGACGCTGAGCGACCCCGCAGCCGCGAATGACATCCTGAGCAAGCTCTCGCGCGCGCCACGGAGCACCTTGCG
>JAFAZV010000008.1 GCA_019239445.1 Solirubrobacterales bacterium | reverse complement strand
CGAAATGGCACACACGACAAATGGAAGGAATCGATGGCTACCCATGACAACAGGACGATGCTCGAGCGCTTCGACCAGTTGGCCGAAGCATGCGAAACGGACGGGCTCGATCAGATCTGCACCCCGGACATGACCAACCACGCGCTCGGATCCGATCGGCCAGCCGGGCTTGAGGGAACGAAGCAGTTCCTGCGCGAATGCCGAGACGATCCTGGCAGGGCCGCGTGGATGCACACGATGCTAGGCCAGCAAGACCTCGTCACGATCGCCGAGGGCGCCTACGTCATCCAGTTCGGAAAGCGCACGGGCACGTGGCCCGGCGGACAGTTCCGTGGCTACGACATCCGCGCTGGGGACTACGAGTACGACGTCGCGTTCATGTACCGATTCGAGCAGGGGAGGATCGCCGAGCGGTGGGCCATCCGTGACGACCTCGCGATGATCAAGCAGCTATCCGGCACACCCACCCACAACAACCGCTGACCGCCGCCTCTGCTCGCTCCCCGCGCGGGGCACCCCCGCGACCGTAAGGGCCCAGGTCTCGGCGCTTGCGTGCGCAGGCAGCTCCCCGGCCCCCGTCGAACGAGCGGGATGGCGCATCGCGAACCGGCGTCGATCCTTCCCGCTCAGCGAGATACAGGCGTGTTGCTGCTCAGGCTGGTTTCGAGTTCGGCACGTATTTTCGAACCCTCAGGCGGCGAGGCGTACGCGACCGTCGCTGGTCGCGGCATATCCGACTATCCCGTTGGCCGCCGGCGACTATTGAAGCCAGCTCAGCGGCGTGCGGCGAGCGGTTCGATGTCCAGCCCCGCACTGATTGCCCCGACCGTGTCGAGGAGCTCTTCGGGCGTCCCCCCGGCCGGGTGAGGACGGGCTGCAGTGCGGAGTGGCCGGCGCGTTAAACGAGGTGTTTTCGTTGATCGTCCATTCGCGACGTTGGGCGAGTCGGGCATGGCTGGCGCAGAAGAACCGCGTTGGCGAGCATCCCGGTGCAGCAGATGGCGTCGGCGAGTTGCGCGGAAACCTTGGCGAACATCAGAGAGACGCTCGCGCGTCCTTGCCAGCGTACTTGTGCGTTCCTGGCGAGGGCGGTGTAAAACGCCGGCCGCGGGAGATCCCCGATGATCCGATGACAGATGGCGAGTTCTCCGACGGGGACGTAGGTGGGCGCTCCGCCTAGTCCCCCGCTCTGGGTGAGGATCTCAAGGCTCCCGTGCTCGGCGTCTTGGTGCCAGGGCTCGATCGTATCCAGGTCGCGAAAGAGGACGTCGACGGGCAGGTCCGCGACGGTCAGCCACGCGCCTCCATTCATCTGGCCCCACTCGCCGAGCTCAGAGACGTGGCCGGTCTAGCCCCAGGCCGCGTAGGTCGTTTGGATCGATCACGCGCCGCGAGCTGTGGTACTAGAGCCCGAGGTCCCAGCGCTGTCGGGGCGGTTGGTACCGAGCGCGCGCGAGGCGCCGAGGACGACGCCAACCGCGCGCCCCGGAGGGCGGACAGGTCGCGCGCGAGAGCCGCGACGGGGCGCCCAGCAGCAGTGGCGGTGCGCTCCGGCCAGGGGACATGCAGCGGATGTGCCGCGGTAAGAGGCAAAGGATCATGCGCAGCGCACGGACACAAGTCAACCACCTGTGCTCGAACGTACGCGTCACATTCCAAACCACTGGTCGAAACTACGTCGCGGGTTCGAAGCTGGCGTGGGCAGGAACAGCGTGGATTCCTGCGGTATGGGCGTCTGTGCACGTGAGGACGGCGAGCAGCAGGCTGATGCGCCCGTCCTCCACGTTGCGGGCAAGGCCTGTCATGCGCTTGGCGTAATCGGGCATAAGCAGATTCAGGCCGACTCCGGGCAGCCCAGTCGTCATCAGTTCTGGGTCGGCACCGACGAGGCGAGCGCGCCTCGCGCCTCCTCGCCGGTGAGCCATTTCCCGACGCGCGGCCCGCTGTCCTCCAGGGTGGTCCTGAGGTCAGCTTCTGTGGGCACGAAGCTGTCGGCTGGACCGTCGCCCCACGGTACCGGGAAGTGCAGTTCCCGCCCGTCGCCGACCGTCTCGAACATCGCGAGCCGCCCGCCCGGCGCGAGGAGTAGACGGATTTCGAGCGCTAGCACACGCTTGTTCTCGACGCTCTGCCAGACCGCCTGTGTCCATGCGAGGTCAAAGCTTGCGGCGGTGAATGGGAGCACCGAACCATCGGTGCGGACAACCGTGACACGGTCACTCAGCCCGGCGAAGTCGGTTAGCGCCCGGGCGAGACTGGAGAAGCGCTCAGGGAATGCGCTGGCGAGAGGGGCGCCGTGCGATCAGCTCTGCGTCGGTGGCGCGCGAGAAATCGAGGTCGGCCGGGTCGACGCCGCCGTCCCAGTGCGCGAGCTCGACCGCGTGCCCGTCCGGATCGGTGAGCGTGAGCACCCGCACGATCCCGAACTCCGTGACGGTCCCGTCACTCACGCCGCGCGCGACCAGATGGGCTCGTAAACGCTCGAAGGTCTCCCGGTCGGCGACGTGAAGGGCGAAGTGGTCGACCCGTCCGCGCTCGAGCATCGGCTGCGCGGATTGGAGCGCTGCCCGCGCGAGCTCGAAGGCGTGCAACGCGGCACCGCCACCGATCCCGATCAGCGCGTGGCGACCGGGACCGTCGGGTTCGGGCACGGGCGCTCGACGAGCTTTCGCGCTCCGAAGACTTCCTCATAGAACGAGACCAGACGATCGAGGTCGCCGGTCAACACGGTGATGTGATTGACCCCGCACAACAAGCACTCATCCGGCGCGCCGGGACGACTCTTGAGCGCTCGCGGCGTCGTCCGCGTGCCCTGTCGCCTTTTGCGTTCGAGCGCGTTCGGCTGTGTCGGCGAGCTCATGTGAACACGCGTTGGAGCCAGTCAGCGATAGCGACGGGCCGATCAGCACCTTGGCGCTCGAACGTGAGGCGTAGGGTGAACTTCGCTCCGTTGGGCTCCGACTCTACGGATGCGACCGTTACGCGGCCGCGGATGGATGCGTTGACCGGCAGCGGCGAGATGAATCGCACCTTGTCGAGTCCGTAATTGACACCGAACTGGATCTCTGAGGCGGCTCCGGTTTCGTCGAGGCCAAACACCTCGAAGGTGAGGCGTGGAGCCAGCGCGAGGATCAGGAACCCGTGTGCGATCGTCGACCGGAACGGGGATTCCCGTGCCGCACGTTCGGGGTCGACGTGAATCCACTGATGGTCGCCGGTCGTTTGCGCGAACAGATCGATCGTTTGCTGATCGACCGTCAACCAGGAAGAGACACCGATCTCTTGCCCAACGAGCTGCTCTAGCTCGGCAATCGTCGACACGGTGGCGCCGCCGCGTGATGTGTCAGTCATGTGCTGCTCCGAGCAGTAGGTCCAGCGTTTTGCCGTACAGGCAGCGTTTGATCGCCGCGATGACGTGACGCGGTTTCGTGGCCAGCGCCTGGGCCCGGGTGATTGCGCGGTCGAGCACGACGTCGTCGGCCGCGACTTCGGTGATGATGCCGGCGGCGAGCGCGTCGCTCGCGCTGTAGCGCTTCGCGGTGACCATCGCTCGGTGCGCGACCGGCGCTGAGAGCCGCGAGGTGATCAGGGCGGTCATGGCGGGGGTGAACGGGAGCCCGAGGTCGGCTTCGGGCAGGCAGAAGAACCCTCGATCCCCTCGCATCACGGCTTCGTCGAAGGTGACTGCGAGCATCGCGCCGGCCGCGAACGCGTGCCCGTTGATGGCCGCGACGGTCGGGACGCCGAGACCGAGCGTGCGGCCAAGCAACGCGTGGACCCGCGCGAGCGTCTGCTCGGCTATCTCGGGGCGCTCGGCCATGTGGTCGAGGTCGAGCCCGTTTGAGAAGAACTTGCCGGTGCCGGTGAGCACGAGCGCGCCGGGGCGCTCGGCAAGCTCGACCTGATCGAGCGCCACCCCGAGCTCATCCAGCAGATCAGGGTGAAGCCGATTCTCGCCGTGGCACATCCGCAGGACCGTCACCGGTCCGTGCGACTCGACCGCGAGGCGGTCGAACTCAACCGCGTGTGGCATGAGCCGGCTCCTGTCCGCTCTGTCCCGCGTGGGGTTCGCCGCGCTCGAGCTCGGCCTTGAACCGCCGCTGGCTGTCGATCACCGACTTGCGGGCCGCTCTGCGCGCGAGCGGCGCGAGCAGTCGGCCGACCCCGTGCCCGATGAGGTTGAACTCGATCGACACGCGCGTCCGCGAGCGCCCGACGGGCTCGAGCGTGACCGCGCCGACGGGCGTGATCAGGCCGGTGATCCCGCGGAACGAGTGCTTGTGAGGTGGATCGTGTTCGGTGATCTCGTAGCTGGAATCGCGCTCGCGGCCACCAATTCTGCGGATCTCTCGCACCCGCGTGCCGCCCCGGACGGGGCCCTCGGTCAGGACCGTGGTGCTGACGATCTCGGCCTGCCACTCACCGTGCCGCTCAAGTTGCTCCAGGTACGCAAACGCATCCTCAACTCGGCAGTCGATCTCGATGCTGTCTCTGATCATGCTCACTCCTTGGGTCGCGCTTCCAGACCTAGCGCGCGTGCTGACTTGGTTCACATCCGGGCGATGCGGTTGATGTCCTCGCCCGCAACGAGCAAGGACTCGCCGGTCGAGCCGCTGCGGCGGCTCTCACGCAGGGGCCTGTACTCGTCGCTGTTGTAAAAGGCCATGGCGGCTTCCTTGGACGGCCACGCGATGATCAGCAGGATCTGCGGCGCCGGCCGCTCGCCCTCGAGCTTCTCGAGGTTGGACGTGCGCGCGAGGTAGCGGCCACCGAACCGCTCAACCAGCCGGGTGGTGTGCGTGACGTACTCGCGGAGCCTGGCCGGGTCGGTGATGTTGATTTCAGCGACGGCGTAGTGCTTCATGCCGTCACCCGCCAGGCGATCTCGAGGGCAGGGGCGTGGATGTCGCCGATCGGCTGCATACCTCCTGATACGAGCAAGCTCGGCTCACGGTTCCAGCTCGCACCGCGTCTGTCGTGGGCGAGATTGCGCCTCGGCTGCCGACGACGTGGCCGCGTTGACCAGCGGCATCGGGGGGGCGCGGCTGCCGTAGCAGCGCTAATGTGATCATCACGACCGCGATACCGGCGCCCGTCCCGATCACGGTCCGCGCACCGACCGTCGTGGCGAGCGGCGCTGCCAGCGTGTGTGGCCGAGAGGGAGCAAGGCGAGCGAGCCGATCCAGTCAAACGCGCTGACGCGGGAGAGCGCACCGCTGGGAATGCTCATGGTCAGCGTCGCCTGCCACCAGACGCGCAGCAGCGCCCAGCCGGCTCCGGCGGCGACCGCGAGCGCCGCGGCGACCCAGAACGGCACCCCGAGCGCCAGGGACGCCGGCGCCGGCCGCGTTCTCGGCGAGCGTGCTGTCGGTCACGGTGAGTGTGCCGGGGAGGCCGTTGAAGATGGCGCCGCCGAAGCCGCCGGGTCCGCCACCGCCAGGCGGAGCGGAGCGCCCATTGACCCCATGCATGCCGCCGCCGAGGCCACCGGCTCCGGCGCAGTCGGTGCTGACTGTCACGCGGGTTAGGAACAGCGAGCCGGAGTTGAAGATCCCGCCGCCCTCGCCGCCGGCTCCGCCAGTGCCGCCGGTCTGGGTCCCGGTGCCGTCGCCCCCGGTGCCGCCGTTGCCGCTGGCGTTGCCGGTCACGGACGCATCGGTCAGCGCGAGGGTGCCAAGTTGGAGATTCCGCCGCCGGATCCGCCCGGACCACCGTCGCCGCCGGGTCCGCCGTCGCGGCCCGATGGGGCTCGGCCGCCGGTGATCGTCAATCCGGTGTCTGAGCCGTTACGCCGTTCTCGACTAGGAAGGCTCTACTCGTGCTGTGCGTCGATCGTCGTCCCCATCGGGCGACGCCCGAGCCTTGAATCGTGATCTGTCCATCGACGCGCTCGAGCGTCAGCACCCCTTGTGTGAGCGAGTAGTGCTGGGCCGGCAGCAGG
>JAFAZV010000389.1 GCA_019239445.1 Solirubrobacterales bacterium | reverse complement strand
CTACTCGACCACCAAGCATGCTGCCGTCGCGGTGGCGGAATGGCTCGCGATCACCTACGGCGACGCCGGCGTGAAGGTCTCCTGCCTGTGCCCCCAGGGGGTGCGGACGCCGATGCTGGATCTCGCGCTCGAGGATCCGGTGGGCGCGGCGCCGCTGCTGGCCGAGGGTGTGATCGAGCCCGAGGAGGTCGCTGAGGCGGTGCTCGAGGGAATCCGCGAGGAGCGCTTCCTGATCCTCCCGCACGCGAAGGTCGCCGAGCACATGGCGCTGAAAGCCGCGCGCCCGGAGCGCTGGATCCGCGGCATGCGGCGAATCGTCCGCGAAGTGCGGGCCGCTCAAGGGTGAAGCATCCGGCGGAAGTGCCCGACGTCGTGGGCGAAGTCGCTGTGGCCGGCGCTGGCCAGGCCGGTCGCGCCGAGCACGAGCACGAACACGCCAGCGAGCGCCAGCAGCCCTGATAGCACGAGCGGCCAGTTGCGCTGCAGGAAACGGCGACCTGTGTCGAGCACACGATCGGCGTGGTCGCCCGCGAACGTCAGGGTGGCAATGATCGCCAGCAACGGCAGCACGAAGCAGAGGTTGAACAGCACGACCAGCAGCAGCTGGTTGACCGGATGAACCCCTGAGCCGACGATGGCCGCGATCGCGGCGAAGTACGGGAACGCCGTCGGCAGCTCCACGGCGGTGATCGTCGCGCCGAGGATTGCGCTCGACTTGCCCTCCGCGCCCAGCGCCGGGAGCTCGCGGCGGGCGAGCCGCCGGCGTGCCAGCCAGAGGTACGCCGCTCCGATCAGCAGCGCAGCGCCGGCGATCACCTCGAGGATGTACCTCGTGTGCCTGTGCGGCTTGGGCACGAGGGCCAGCAGCAGCTGGCCCGGCCCGAGCGCCACCAGCGCGCCGCCGAGGAAGTAGACCGCGAACACCCCGAGCGTGAACTCGATCACGCGCGAGCGGCGGTTCTCGCCGCTGGCCAGGTAGAGCGCCGGGGCGATCGTGGTCGGGTTCAGCGAATCGGCGAGGCCGATCGAGACGACCAGGCCGATGAGACGGAGCATGCCCGCATTCTTGCCGGGTTTTGCCTTAACCGAGCGCCTCGCGCGCCGCGCGTTGCCCTGATCTGACTGCGCCGTCCATGTACCCGTTCCAAATCTCCGATGTCTCGGCGCCGGCCCAGTGGATGCGCCCGAACGGCGCTCGGATCGCGGTGCCGAAATCCGTCAGCACCCCCGGCGGTGTGTAGCCGACGTAGCAGCCGCGCGTCCACGGCTCGGCCGACCAGTTCATCTCGATGTAGCCCGCCGGCCTCGCCGCCTGGCGCCCGAAGTAGCGCACAAAGCACTCCAGGGCGCGTCGCCGACGCTCGGCCGCCGGCAGCGACCCGAGGACGCGGGCGTCGTGGCCCTCGGCGAACCCGAGCAGCACGCCCGGCGTGCCATCCGGAGGGGAATTGTCGAACGTGATCTTGATCGGCCCGGTGTCGCTCGTGACCTGCCCGGCGAGGCCGTGCGCGCGCCAGAACGGGCGCGGGTAGACGGCCTCGATCTTGATCGCCGAGCCTTGCGGGAAGCGCTGCAAGAGCTGGGCGCGGAGCGCCGGCAGCTCCGGCTCGTAGCGGATCAGCCCGGTCAGCGCCGGCGGCCCCGTGACGATCACCGCCTCGCCCTTGACGGCGAGGCGGTCCGTGTACACGGTGACCCCGCGGCGGTCCTGGACGATGCGCCGGACCGGCTGGGAGAGCATCACGCGGCGTCCGAGCGCCCGGGCGGCCCGGATCGAGATCAGCTGCGAGCCGCCGACGAAGCGACTGTCCTGGGCGCCGCCGCCGGTGGAAATCAGCCGCTCGAAGTTCCCCGGCGAGCGGCGGTTGCCGGCGGAGTGGATGTAGAACAGGACGTGCAGGAGCGAGATGTCGCGCGGCTCGCAGGCGAACACGGCCTCGGTGGCCAGGTCGATGAGGTTGCTCGCGCCACGCCCGAGGCCGCGGGAGCGCTTGAAGGTCTCGAACGTCTGCGAGTCCCAGTCGTACGCGTTCGGCGCCTTCCAGGGCGCTGCCAGGGGGACGGTCTTGGCCATCGTGTCGAGCTCGCCGAGGATCTGCGCGAGCTGGGCCACCGCCGTCGGGTCGGGCGGGATCGGCCCGAGGGGGCCGCTCCCGCTGTAGGGCGTCAGCTTGCCGTTCTCATAGAAGAGGTAGTTGCCCCGGTCGTAGGTCTTGAACGTCCGGATGCCGAGCTCGCGCGCGAGCCGGGCCACTTCATCCTGCGTCGGGCCGACCCATTGTCCGCCCACCTCGACCACCTTGCCGTGGCCAAGCGAGTGGTTGAGCGTCCGGCCGCCGACGCGGTCGCGTGCCTCGAGCACGATCGCCGAGCGCCCAGTGGCGACGATCTGGCGCGCGGCCGAAAGCCCGGCCAGGCCGGCGCCAACCACGATCACGTCGGCGCGGGTGGGCTGCGGGGTTCGCCCCGCCTGCGCGGCGGCGGGAAGGGCGGCGGCGCCGGCGGTGGCGGCGGCGGTGCCGAGCAGGGCCCGGCGGCTGATCTGGGGATCCGTCTTGGTGGTCATGGGTTGGCCTCTTTCTCGTCCTTGGAACGGGGCCGCGCATGCGCGGCCCCGCGGGAGCGCACATGTGCGCTCCCGGGCCGCGGCGCATGCGCCGCGGCCTCATTGTGTCTGCGATCTGCGAGTCTTGTCGCTGCATGCACCGGAACAGGATGTGCCCGGCGCTCGTGGTGGTGGCGCTCATGGGGTTGGCTCTTCTCCCCCCGCGCGCGCTCGGCGCGGCTCCTGCCGGCTGCGCCGCCGTGGCCGCGCATCGCACCCACCCCGCCATCGAGGCGCTCGATCCGCGCCCGGGCGCGCCGCGCATCTTCGCCATGCAGTACAAGCAGGAGGCCCGCAACGTCGTCTCGCTCGGGCGCTTCAGGACCAAGATCGACTGCATGCTGCGGACCTACGTGCTCCCGCACCTGGCCCGCAGCCGGCCGAACGTGGTCGTTTTCAACGAGGACATCGGGCTGGCCGCGCTCGGGATCGGTTCGCGCGGGCGGGTCGCGCGCGACGTGATCGCGCATCGCGGCGGCCCGAGCTGCCACCCGGACTCCGAGCCTTGCGGCGCGCTCGGCGCGATCAGCGCGCTCACCGCCGCCTACTCAAGGCCGGTGACCGCCTACGCACGACGCTTGCGCGGCTTCGCCGGGCTCTCGCGCATCTTCGTCGCCGCCACCGACACGACGGCGCGTGGCTTCCTGGCCACGTTCTCGGCGCTCGCCAAGCGCTACCGGCTGTACATGATCGGCTCGGGCGACCTGCCGGCGTTCGTGCAGTCGCGAACGCGGGCCGATCGCGACGCGTTCGCGGATCCGGACCTGCGCCCAGCGCCGAAGTCGGTCTACGTCGCCACCTCGCCGCGGGTCTACAACCAGGTGTTCATGTGGGGCCCGCGCGATGTTCGCCGTCGCGGCCCGGACGTGCTGCGCAACGTCGTGGCGTCGAACCGCAAGGTGCCGCTGACCGCGCTCGAGCTCGCGCTTGGACTCCAGCCCGGCCCGTCACGGGGTCCGGCGGCGCTCGCCAACCTGCGCCCGTTCGCGCTGCCGGGCACGCGCGCGAGGCTCGGTTTCGCCACCAGCCTGCCCGCGTTCACCTACGGCGAGCCCGCCCGTGGCGTCGATCCGTGTGGAGACACCGCGCGCTACTACATGCGCTGCCTCGACGAGCTCGGGGCCAATTTCGTGATCCAGGACGAAGCCAACCCCGGCGCGTGGACCGGCCCGGACGGGAACGGGATCGAGCGCTGGCAGCCGCTCTCGTGGATGAGCTCAACATACCGCGCCGTCAGCGACCCGAGCGTTCACTTCGACTACAACGTCACCGCGATGATGGTCGGCAACCTGTCCGATCTCGTCTTCGACGGCCAGAGCGCGATCACCCAGCGCGGGCTCGCGGGCGTTCGGCGGTGCCACTACATCGGCAATCGTGCGTTCGTCGCCGGCGAGGACCAGGCGATGTTCCGCCGCTACGCCGGCGCGCAGGCGGGCTTCCTGGCGCTGGCGCCGTGGGTGGTGGGCGACCGCTCACGGGCAGCGCTGCGGCGCGTCGGCAGCGAGCTGGCACCGGGGTCTGGCAGCCGCCTCGAGAACGACTACGTCGAGACGGCGCTCATCGCCGACCTCCCGTTCCCGGTCGATCGGCGCCGCCCGGGCTGCGCGAGCGGACGCTGACGCCGGGCCTATTCGAGAGAGCGGCCCATATAGGTTCGCTTTCTCGACCAACCCCCTGGTCTAGGCGAAGTGGAGCTCCTCGCCCTCGTCGTCTGACACGGGGCGCTCGCAGGTCGGGCACCACCACCGCGCCTCCATCGGCGTGCCGCAGACGGAGTGACGCGGGGCGGGGGAGTCCTCGGCGTTGCGGGCGCCCCAGCCCGCGAGCATGCGCAGCGCACCGACGAGCTCGCGGCCCGATGCGCTCAGCTCGTAGACGAATCGCGGCGGGCGCTCCGAGTAGGGGCGGGCGATCACCACCGCCGCGCGCTCGAGTGCCCGCAGCCGCTGGGTGAGGACGTTGGGGGCGATCCCCCCGACCTCGTCCTGGAGCTCGCCGAAGCGACGCGGTCCGTCGAGCAACGTGGCGACGATCAGCAGCGTCCAGCGATCGCCGACGGTGGCGAGCGCGTCGGCCAGCGCCGAGCGCGCGTCGTCGCTTGACGCTGGAGCGCCCTCGATGGACTCGGGCTCGGCCACGGGGAGAGAAATCCTACGCGCGTTCATCGAGTGCTACAGTAGCGACTTGCAAATCGCAAGTAACACACCGGATAGGGAGTAGATGCAGGTATGACTTTGATCGAAGAACTGGAGGCGTCGGTTCGCGGTGGCGCCGAGCGCAGCGGCCCGGCGGTGGTCGGGCTCGGGCGGGGCTGGGGCGTCGGCTCCGGCGTTGTAGTCGGCCCAGGGCGCGTGCTGACGAACGCCCACAACCTGCGCCACGACGAGGTCACGGTCACGTTCCAGGACGGGCGCAGCGAGACGGCGCGGGTCGCCGGCGCGGACGCCGACCTCGATGTGGCCGTGCTCGAAGTGGACACAGGCGAGGTCGAACCGGTCGACTGGCCGGCGGCGGCCCCGGCGGTCGAGATCGGCACCGCCATCCTGGCGCTCGGCAACCCCGGCGGCCGAGGGCTGCGCGTGACGCCCGGTTTCGTCTCCTCCACAGCGCGCAGCTTCCGTGGCCCGCGCGGCCGGCGGATCGCCGGC
>JAFAZV010000359.1 GCA_019239445.1 Solirubrobacterales bacterium | reverse complement strand
CTCGCGGGTTGTGGCGGCGGCGGTGCCAGCAGCGTGCAGGGCAACGTTCTGAATCCGGGCGCGGCCAACACGGTCCACATCTACTCGAGCCTGCCGCTGCGCGGACCGGCCCGTGAGCATGCGGTTGCGATCGTCGGCGGGATCAAGCTCGCGCTCGCAGTGGCCGCAGGGAAGGCCGGCTCGTTCAAGGTCAGCTACCGGTCGCTCGATGATTCGGGCTCGCGGGTCGCAGGGTCCGACGCGAGCCAGACGCAAGCCAACGCGCGCCTGGCCGCCACAGACCCGCTCGCGGTCCTCTACATCGGCGAGTTCGCGTCGCGGGCCAGCGAGCTGTCGATCCCGATCCTGAACGTCGCCGGCCTGCCGCAGCTCAGCCCTGCCAATACGTACGTCGGGTTGACCACAAGCGACCCCGGCAGCGCGCCCGGCGAACCGCAGCGGTTTTATCCGACCGGATTGCGTACCTACTGGCGGATCATGCCCCGCGAGACGGTCGAGGCGGCTGCCGGTTTGCTGGCGATGAAGCACGACGGCTGCGCCAAGGTCGACGTAGCTCATGACAGAGGGACATTCGGGGTCAGTCTCGCCGCGCTGCTCGATTCTCAGAAGGCCAAGTACGGCCTCGACATCGTCAGCAACGTGCCGGTCGATTTCTCGCAGGCGAGCTTTCACGCCTACGCCGAGGGCGTCAAGCGGGATGGCGCGGACTGCTTCTACTACGCCGGCAACGATCCGCGAGTGGCGATCCAGCTCACCAGAGACGTCAATGTCGTGATTCCGAGCGCGGCGATCTACGCCTCGAGCGGGGTCTGCGACCGGACGTTCGCCAACCTGGGTCGTGGCGGTGTCGCCAGCGGGGCTGCCGCGAAGGTCCAGTGCACGCTGCCCACCCTCGAGCTCACCAGCTATCCCGGCGGCAAGCAGTTCCTCTCCGCTTATCAGCGCCGCACCGGCATCTCGGACCCCGACCCGTACGCGATCTACGGATACGAGGCGATGAAGCTCGGTCTCGACACGATCGCCTCACTCGGCCCTCAGGGCAACGACAAGTCTGCCGTGGGAAAGGCGCTGTCCGCGGTCAAGGCGCGTCAATCCGTGCTTGGCACCTATGGCTTCGATGCCAACGGCGACACCACCTTGAGGACCTTCGGGCTCTACAAGATCGGCAAGGACGGCAACCCGCAGTTCGAGCGTACGTTGAACCCGGGGTAGGCGTGGGCGTGCCGGCGGCGCGGTGCCGGCGCCGGCGCGTTCAGGCCGCGCGAGCGCTCGCCCAGGCAAGGGCCGCCGCCAGGCGCGCCACGACAGCGTACGGCTCATCTTGGAGCTGGCGCGCGGTGATCCGGATCACCGTCCAGCCTTGAGCCTCGAGGATGGCGTCGCGTCGGCGGTCGCTCTCGAAGTTAGCGCGCCGGGCGTGGAACTCGTAGCCGTCGACCTCGACCACGACGCGTTGCTCGCGCCACAACGCGTCCACGCGGAACCCGTGCAGCGGGGCGTTGAGCTCCGCCGGCGGCAGCTGGGCTTTGCGGGTGAGCTCGCGGAGAATCCGCTCCGCGCGGGAGCGGGTCAGGGCCGGGCGTCCGCGGGTGCGGCTGTCGAGCAGCCTGGCGAGCCTTCGCGCTCCGGCGCGTCCCGCGGAGAGCCGGGTGAGGACGTCTTTGATCTGCGCCGGCCGGACCAGGTTCCGGCTGAGGGCGTCGTCTAGCGCCTGCTCGAGCTCGTCCTCGGTGACAAGGCCGGCGATGTCCAGCAGTGTCCGCGCCGGCGAGGTAACAGGCATGCCCTGGTGGATCCGGACATCGCACCCGTCGACCCGGGCTACGCGGTGAACTCGGATCCCGGGGCGCCTCCCGCTGTCGCGAGCGACGACGATGTCAACCGACGCATGCGGGCGTGGCGGGTGAAGTCGCCACAGCGCTGCGGCGGTGAGGTGGCTGAGGACGGCGTCGTCGCCAACCGCGAGCAGCGCGCCAGCCTCGGGCGCCAGCTCGATCGGCGCCAGGTGTCCGACCGCGTACACGCCCCAGTGCTCGCGATGCAGCCAGGAGTCACGACACATGCGCGCGATCGTGCTGTCACTTACTCCGGCCGCGCTCAGCTGCCGCCGCGCGATCCGACCACGTTGCAGGCCGGCGATGGCTGCGATTCGCTGATCCCGGCTGCCGGAGACGGTAAAAAGTCCCATGACCCCTAGCACTTTCACCTGGCATGGGGATTTTTTGTCGTTGGGTGACAGCGCGAGGCCATTCGCCGGCGCGCCGCGTCGGCGAGGTGACATTTCTTCCGTTTCCGTTCGCGCCACCCGGCAACGATTGCACGTCCGGACGGAGACGTCCGCTGACCACCTCGGTGTTGTCACAGACTCGGCACGCGCCGGCACAGAGTTGTCACAACTCCAAACCCCGGGGGGATGCTAGCTGCGCGGCAGGATGGTGGCGCCGGCGGCGGGGATCGTGTCTGGCTCCGGATCGTGCGCCGGCGGCGGGATCATGCGCTGGGGGCGGCCGGCGCTTGGGCGGCGAGATCACCCGCGAGCGCCGCCGCCACACCGGCCTAAGGACCCAGGGTTGCGCCCTTGAGGCCAGATAGCCTGAGAACAGAGAACCAGTGCCCGATGAGCTCTTCCTGATCGACGGCAACAGCCTCGCGTATCGCGCGTTCTTCGCGCTGCCCGAGTCGATCGCCACCTCGACCGGGATGCCGACGAACACGATCTTCGGGTTCGCGTCGATGCTGGTGAAGATCCTCACCGATTACGGGCCGAAGGCGACGGTGGTCGTCTGGGACGCGGGGGATACCGGGCGCCGCGAGGTGTACACGGAGTACAAGGCGCAGCGGGCGACGCGCCCAGACCTGCTCAAGGAGCAGTGGCCACACCTCGAGCCGTTGGTGGAAGCCTTCGGCTACAAGAACCTCCGCGCCCAGGGCTACGAGGCCGACGATGTGATCGCCTCGATCGTCGAGCGCGCCAAGCAGGCGGCGCCGCCGATCCCGGTGATGGTCGTGACCGGCGACCGCGACGCCTACCAGCTCGTAGACGACGGGGTTCGGATCATGACGACCTCGCGCGGGATCACGGACACGCGCGTGTACGACCGCGAAGGCGTGATCGACCGCTATGGCGTCCCGCCCGAGCTGATCCCCGACTTCATCGGCCTCAAGGGCGATACCAGCGACAACATCCCGGGCGTTCCCGGGATTGGCGACAAGACGGCAGCCGAGCTGCTCCAGCGCTTCGGCTCGCTCGAGGGCGTGCTCGCCAACGTCGAGCAGATCTCGGGCGCCAAGCGCAAGCAGAACCTGCTCGAGCACGCTGAGGACGCCCGCATCTCGAAGCAGCTCGCGACCGCCAAGCGCGACATCCCGCTCGAGCTCGACCTCGAGGCTTACGCCGCCAGCGCGCCCGATCGCTCCGAGCTGCGCGACACGTTCCGCCAGTTCGAGCTGCGCGAGCCACTGCGCCGGCTCGAGGAGGCGCTCGGCTCGGCCGCCGCCGCCGCGCCGCCACCGCAGGCTCAGCATGCGCTGAGCGCACAGATCAGACCCGCCACCTTGAGTGACGTGAAAAGCCTTCCGCACACCGAAGTGGCGCTCGCCGTCCAGCCGCCCGAGACCCCGGAGGACGCGCTGTTCGCACCCGATCAGGCCTGGCGCTTCGGCGTCTACCAGGACGGCTCGCCGAACGTGCTCGCCGGCGAGACACCGGATCCGCCCACGCTGGTCCAGGCGGTCGGGAACCGGCCGGCGCTCGCCCACGACGCCAAGTCGCTGGGCGAGGTCCCCCAGACGCTGGCCCACGACACCGAGATCGGCGCCTACCTGCTCGAGCCGGCGCGCCGCGGCTATCCGTTCCGCGAGCTCTGCGAGGAGCGCGGCTTCGCCACCTCGATCGACTCCGACGAGCCCGCTTCGGACGCGCTGCTCATCCACGCGCTGGCGGCATGGCAGCGTGAGGAGATCCGCGGGCGCGGACTGACCGATCTGATGAACGAGGTCGAGCTCCCGCTGGTCCGGGTGCTGCGCAAGATGGAGCTGGCCGGCTCCAAGCTGGACACGGAGCGCCTCCGAGACATCTCGGCGCGCGTCAAGGCAGAGGCCGACCAGCTCGAGAGCGAGATCTACAGCCTGTGCGGCGGCGAGGAGTTCATGCTCGGCTCGCCCAAGCAGCTCGAGGAGGTGCTGTTCGGGCGGCTCGGGTTGTCGCGCAAACGCCGCGGCAAGACCGGCTACTCGACCGACGCCAGGGTGCTGCAGGCGATTCGCCACGAGCATCCGGTGATCCCGAGGATCGAGCGCTGGCGCGAGCTGACCAAGCTGGCCCAGACCTACCTCGACGCCCTGCCGGCGCTGATCGCGGCCGACGGGCGCCTGCACACGACCTTCAATCAAACCGCGGCAACCACCGGCCGCTTGTCGTCGAACAACCCCAACCTGCAGAACATCCCGATCCGCACCGAGCTCGGCCGGGAGATCCGGGCCTGCTTCATCGCCGAACCAGGTCACCTGCTGGTCAGCGCCGATTACTCTCAAGTCGAGTTGCGACTGCTCGCGCACATCGCCGGCGAGGACGCGCTGAAGGAGATCTTCCGCCGCAGCGAGGACGTGCACACGGCAACTGCGGTGCGCGTGTTCGGGGTGGCGCCCGAGGAGATCGACCCCGGGATGCGCTCGCAGTCGAAGATGATCAACTACGGCATCGTTTACGGCCTCTCGGCCTACGGGATGGCTGACCGGCTCGACATCCCGCAATCCGAGGCGGACGAGTTCATCCAGCGTTACATGGCCGGCTTCCCCGCCGTCAGCCGGTTCATCGAGGAGACGATCGACCAAGGAACCGAGCACGGCTACGTCTCGACCCTGTTCGGCCGTCGTCGCCAGGTCCCCGAGTTGCGGGCACGGCGCTGGGAGCTGCGCAAGCAGGGCGAGCGCTTCGCCGTCAACATGGTCATCCAGGGGACGGCCGCAGACATCATGAAGGTCGCGATGGTGCGCACCGATCACGCTCTCGCGGACGCCGGACTACGCTCGCGCCTGGTGCTCTCGATCCATGACGAGCTGCTCTTCGAAGGTCCGGCCGAGGAGGCCGAGACGGTCAAGGCGATCGCCACCGAGCAGATGGCGGGTGCGTTCGAGATGGACCCGCCGCTCGCGGTCGAGGCAGGCATCGGGCACGACTGGCTGTCAGCGAAGTGAGCGTCAAAGGCGGCGCACTGCTTCTCGGCGCCGTCGTCGCGATCGTGCTCAGCCTGGCTTCAGGCGCCGTGGCAAAACCCTTCGCCGGTGTGGTACGCGACCTTCCCACCGCGCGGCCTCGAGCTCACGTCGCGGCGGCCGCCAACCTCCCGTACGCCGGCGGCCCGGTGCTGCACTCGAACCGTACACACGTGATCTTCTGGCAGCCGGCGGGATCGCGGCTGAGCTACGACCCGGGCTACGAGGCGCAGGTCGAGCTGTTCATGGCGCGGGTGGCGAGGGACAGCCACCGGCCGACCAACGTGTACGGGCTCTCGGGCCAGTACACGGACAGCGGCGGCCCGGCCGCCTACGACTCGACCTACGGCGGCGCCGTCCTCGCCACCGATCCGCTGCCTCCGAGTCGCTGCATCGAGCCCGCGGAGAGCGGCCCCGGGTGGAGCGTGTGCTTGACCGACGCTCAGCTTTCGCGGGAGATCGAGGGCGTGGTCGCGGCCGACCGCCTACCGCGAACACCGCGAGACGTTTTCTTCCTCGTGCTCCCGAACGGGCTCGGGACGTGTGAGACGAGTGGACCCAGCGATTGCGCGCTCGGGGGCATCGCGGCGGGCAGCTTCTGCGGCTATCACTCGACGAGCACGGACGGGACGATCCTCTACGCGGTAATTCCATACAACGCCGTGCCCGGCCACTGCCAGTCGGCCAACCCGCGACCCGATGCGAGCACCGCCGACCCCTCGATCTCGACCCTGAGCCACGAGCACAACGAGCTCGTGACCGACCCGCTCGGCAACGGGTGGATCGACGCCGCGGGCCTCGAGGACGGTGACCGCTGCGTCGCCCAGTACGGCTCCACGCTAGGTGGCTCGGGCGCCGGAGAATGGAACGAGGTGATCGCCGGCGGCCACTACTTCCTGCAGGAGGAGTGGAGCAACCAGGACCACGGCTGCCGCCCGCGGCCCGCCGCGGCGTCGGTCACGTTCGCGGTCCCCAAGCGGGTGCCGGCGCGTCGGCGGGTCAGGCTGGCCGGCCATGTCCGCCTCCCGCACGGCTCGATCCTCGCCTACGACTGGTTCTTCGGCGACCCGCCGGCCGGCCACCACCGGGTGACCGCGCACGCGTTCTCGCGCCCCGGCACCTATCGCGTCATCCTGCGGGTTACGGACAGCGCGCAGAACTGGACCTTCGCCTCCCACACGGTGAACGTCACGCACGCGGCAAGCTAAATCGGAAGCCCGACGCGCGCGGAGCTAGGCGCGAGCAGAGCTAGTGGTTCCTCCCGCAAGTACGGTCCCACCGAGAGGCGCCACTGACGCATGCCGGGCAAGGACGCAGTCAGGCGCCGTCAGGGGCGCGTCGAATGCGGGCGTATTTGCGGGAGGTACCACTAGAGCGCCACCACCGCCACCGGCCGCACCGACGCCGGCCCGACGAAGCTCGGCGGAGCGATGTTGAGGTAGTGCCCGAACGACCAGTCGACGATGCGCTTGGCCTCGATCCCCCTGAGCACGCCGGCCAGCAAGCGGGGCGCGACGCGCGGAACCAGGCGCTGGAGGCGCAGCAGCCAGCGGAACGGCAGGTCGTGCGAGGCGGAGAAGTCGTGGTAGCGCGCCAGCGCCTGCTCGCGAGACTGATGACCCTCGAGCACCGAACGCAGCTCGCGCCCGCAGGCCAGGCCGAAGTAGAGCGCGGTGCGGATCCCTTCCGCGGTCAGCGGCAGGCAGTGCCCGGCCGAGTCGCCGACGAAGAACACCCCGTCCTCGGTGGCGTCGCGCAGCGCGTGCGGGATCCAGTTACCTTGGTAGCGGACGCGTTCGGACCCGAGATCGGCGGCCAGCCGCTCGGTCGGCTCCCGGACGTGGAACCGGGGATCGAATGAGCCGACCCCGATCCGCAGCTCTCCGTCGGCGGGGAAGCTCCAGCCGTAGCCGGCGGGGACGTAGCCGCGGTCGATCCAGATCTCGAACTCCTCCCCCTGGCCGAACGGGTGCACCTCGAGGCCGCGCGAGAGCAGCGCGTCGGGGGGCTGGATGTTGGCGCGCGAGCTGAGCACCCGCCGCCATCCGAGCGCGTCGACGATCAGCGGGGCCCGGATCTCGCCCCGATCGGTCTGCACCGCGTGGTCGCTCCGGCCGCGCACCGTGGCGGTCTCGAACTCGAACGCGCCCCCCTGCTCGGCCAGGAGCCCGCACAGGGTCCGGTAGTCGAAGGTCGAGAACGTGAACGGCAGATCAAAGCGCACGGTCGAGTAAGGCGTGTGGACGACGAGCTCCCCAAAGGTTTGCTGGAGCGCGCCGAGCAACCCCATCGCTTCGAGCCACGGTGTCGGGATCCCGCAGGCGGAGGTCTGCCGCTCGCCGACCTCGTAGCGGTCGACGACGAGCACGCTGGCACCTGTCTCGGCCAGCTCCCGCGCCACCGTCAGCCCGGCGAAGCTGGCGCCGCAGATGAGCACGTCACAGTCTCGGTCCAGGGGCGTGCGCTCGTCGCCTCGTTTGGTGGCGCGCTTCGGCATCGCGTGCCGATGATACGGGGCACCCCTTGCCGGCGACTGCGGCTATCCTGATCTGTTCAGATGTCCACGGCCACAACTTTCCCCGCCGGCGCCGAGCAGCAGAACGCCAAGATCGTCGAAGGATCGGACGGCCTGCTCCTCGAGGTCGACGGGCGGATCGTCCCAAACTACGACGCCACGCTTCACCCATTCCAGGAGGGCGACGTCGTCACCGGTCACGTCGTGCGGATCGACAACGACGAAGTGCTGGTCGACATCGGCTACAAGTCCGAAGGCGTCATCCCCTCGACCGAGCTGTCCATCCGCAAGTCGGTCGACCCGAGCGACGAGGTCTCCCTCGGCGAGGAGGTCGACGCGCTCGTATTGACCAAGGAGGATCAGGACGGGCGCCTGATCCTGAGCAAGAAGCGGGCGCGCTTCGAGAAGGCCTGGCGGCGGATCGAGGCGGCGGCAGAGTCTGGCGAGCCGGTTGAGGGCGGGGTCATCGAAGTGGTCAAAGGCGGTTTGATCATCGACTTGGGCGTGCGCGGCTTCCTTCCGGCCTCGTTGGTCGATATCCGCCGCGTGCCCAACCTCGACGAGTACATGGGCCAGGCGATCGAGTGCAAGGTGATCGAGCTCAACCGCTCTCGCAACAACGTCGTCCTGTCCCGCCGCGCGGTGCTCGAGGAGCAGCGCAAGGAGGATCGCGAGCGGATTCTCGACCGCCTGCAGCCGGGTCAGGTGGTCGAAGGCAAGATCTCGAACATCGTCGACTTCGGCGCCTTCGTCGACCTCGACGGGATCGACGGGCTGATCCACATCTCCGAGCTCTCGTGGTCGCACGTCAACCATCCGAGCGAGATCCTCTCGATCGGCGACACGGTCAGCGTCAAGGTGCTCGATATCGACCGCGATCGCCAGCGGATCTCGCTCGGCCTCAAGCAGACCCAGGAAGACCCATGGCAGCGCGTCGTCGACACCTACAACATCGGCGACGAGCTCGAAGGGACGGTGACCAAGGTGGTCACGTTCGGGGCCTTCGTCGAGATCCTCGATGGTGTCGAGGGGCTCGTGCACATCTCTGAGCTGGCCCAGCATCACGTCGAGAACCCCCGCGAGATCATCCAGCCCGGAGATCCGGTGCGCGTCAAGATCCTCGAGATCGACTCCGAGCGCCGGCGCCTGTCGCTGTCGATCAAGCGCGTCGAGGGCCAGGTGCTGCCGGTGCGGCCGATCGTGCCGCCGCCGGACGGCGACAGCGGTCAGCTCGACGACGTGCCTGAGTTGGGCCTTTCCGAAGACGTCTTCGCGAGCAGCGAGAACCAGGAACAACCGACCCCGGACCCGTCTGGCTGACCGCATCCCCTTCGTCGGACTCACGGGTGGGATCGGCGCCGGCAAGTCGACGGCGCTCGAGGCACTGATGCAACTGGGAGCGGAAGTCCTCTCGACCGACGCCGTGGTGCACGAGCTTTATGAAAAGAATGAGGTGAAGGCGGCGGTCGTCGGGAGGTTTGGATCTTCCGTCGCACCGACCGGGTCAGTTGACCGGGCGGCCGTGGCCGAGCGGGCATTCGCCACCGGGGAGGACCGGCGCTGGCTCGAAGCGCTGCTGTGGCCGCAGGTCGGGGCGCGGGTGGCGGGTTGGAGGCGTGAGCTCGGGGGCCACTCGCCCCGCCCGCGAGCCGGCGTCGTCGAGGTGCCGCTGCTGTTCGAAGCCGGGATGCAGGATCTGTTCGACGCGACGATCGCCGTGATCGCGCCCGAGGCGCTCCGGGCGCAGCGCTCGGCGTCGCGCGGGCACCGGTCCCTCGACGAGCGCCTGGCGCGACAGCTCACGCAGGCCGAGAAGGCGGAGCGGGCAACGCACGTGGTCATAAACGATGGCGACCTCAGCGCGCTCGAGGCCAAGCTGTCGGCCGTACTTGACATGCTGGCGTCGTGAGCCCGCCTCCCGTGGTCAGCGTGGGCAGACGGCAGCGCAGCAGCCATGCGGTAGCTCGTCGCCGAACGGTGGTTCGCCGCCGGCGGACGGTGCTCGCTGGCGTCTGCGTCGGGGTCCTTGCGGTCGTCGTCGTGCTGGCGCTGCCAACGTTCCGCAAGGCCGTCAACGAATTCACGCTGCCGCTCGCCTACCAGGACGTGATCCGCGAGCAGGCGGTCGACAAGCACCTCGACCCGGCCTTGATCGCGGGGGTGATCTATGCCGAGACCAAGTTCGACCCGCGCCCCTCGGCGGCCGGCGCTCAGGGGCCCATGCAGCTCATGCCTCAGACGGCCGAGTTCCTCGCCCACCGGTCCGGCGCGACGTCGTTCACCCTCTCCGACCTCGCCACGCCGCGGGTCAACATCGCCTACGGGAGCTACTACCTGCGCTACCTGCTCGACGAGTACGGGGGCAAGATCGTCCCGGCGCTGGCCGCCTATAACGCGGGCGAGGCGAACGTTTCCCGGTGGCTCGAGCGCTCCCGCCGGCACCGGCTCGAGCTGCGCGAGATCCCGTTCCCCGAGACTCGAGCCTACGTCAGCCGGGTGCTGCAGGCGCAGCACGACTACCGCCATTCCTACGCCACGCAGCTCGGGTACCGCTGAGCGGCTAGCGCAGCACTAGTAGAGCCGGCGTGGCCGGATCGCGAGCTCGACGCCGGCGATCACCTCGGCCAGCTCGGCCGCCTCGGACTCGGGCAGGATCGAAGTGGTGATCCTGACCGCAGGTGAGCTCGCCAGCCGAAAGCGCTCGCCGGCGAGCACGCGCCAGCCGGCCTGCTCGAGAGCGCGCACGACCGGCGCCTCCTCGCGCACCTGCACCCAGACGTTGAGCCCGGAGCGGCCGTGGGCGCTCAGGTTGTGCGCCGCAAGAGCTTCCATCAGCGTCTCGCGCCGCGTGATGTAGACATCGCGCGCACATTCGGTGATCCGCGCGACGTCCGGATCGCGTAACAGCTCGGCCACCAGCGCCTGGAGCACATGGCTGACCCAGCGCGGCCCGAGCGCCTGGCGGCCCTCGACCCGCGCGATCGTCGTCGCGTCGCCGGCCATCAAGGCGAGCCGGAGATCGGGTCCGAGCTGCTTCGAAACCGAGCGGATCACCGCCCAGCGGGGCCGGTCCGCTGTAACGAGGCTGCTGAAGCGGGCGCCGGCGAGCGCGCCGGCGTGGTCGTCCTCGATCAGGAGCACGTCCGGATGCCGCTCGAGCGCCGCTCGCAACTCGGACTCGCGTTCGGGGTCCATCGCGGCACCGAGCGGATTCTGGGCGCGCGGGACTACGATCATCGCCGCCGGCCTCTGCTCGAGGCGGGCCTCGAACGGCTCCGGGAGCAGCCCCGAGTCGTCGATTGGGACTGGCACCGGCGTCAGGCCCAGCGCCAGCAGCAGGTCGAGCACGCCGATGTAAGCGGGATCTTCGACCAAGACGCGATCTCCGGGCCGAAGGTGGGCCTGCAACGCGCGCTCGAGACCGTCGAAGGCGCCGGCGACCACGGTGAGCGCGCGAGCATCGAGGCCGTCGGCGGAGAGGGCTTCCGACGCGATTTGGATCAGGTCGGGATCGGGCGCGTCGAGCGCGTCGAAGCGGAGCTTCCGCTCGACGTCGACGCGCTGGAGCGCCGGACCGATAGGAGGCAGCAGCGCCGGGTCGGGCAGGCCGATCGTCAGGTCGCGGCCATGCAGGGGCTGGCCGCCGGGCGCGCGAGGCGCCGTCCGGAGCGCCGGCCGAGGGGCCACGCGTGTGCCCCGCCGGCCGTCGGCCGTGACCAGGCCGCGCTCGCGCAGGATCCGGTAGGCGGAGTTGATCGTGGCCGGACTCGTCTTCAGGGTCGCAGCCAGCGCCCGCATGGTCGGCAGCGTCTCGCCGGCTTCGAGCCGGCCTTCCCGGATCGCGACCTCGGTGATGGCGGCGATCTCTCTGGCCGTGGCGGGCTTGACCTGATATTGTGCTAGATCAAGCATGACTTTGCACTATAACAAAACATGGCGTACCACGGTGCGCAGGAGAGCGGGTCGCGGCGTGTACGACCGCGACGCGATCGACGCGATCCTCGACGAGGGGCTGGTCGGCCACCTCGCGTTCACGGTCGACGGCCAGCCGTACGCGTTGCCGATGCTCTACGCCCGCCGCGGCGGCGAGATCTACCTCCACGGCTCGCCGCTGAGTCGTCTGCTTCGAGCCGCGGCGGCGGGGGCGCCGATGTGTCTGACCGTGACGCTGGTCGACGGGCTCGTGCTGGCGCGCTCGGCCTTTCACCACTCGATCAACTACCGGTCGGCTGTGGTACTTGGCTCCGGGCGATTGGTCACCGAAGGTGAGGAGAAAGACGAGGCGCTCCGATTGATCGTCGAGCATGCGGCTCCGGGGCGCGCGGCCGATGCCCGCGGTCCCAGTCGTCAGGAGCTCAAGGCCACGGCTGTGGTGGCAATGGCAATTGAGGAGGCCTCCGCGAAAGCTCGAAGCGGGCCCCCGATCGACGCTCCCGACGACTATGCGTTGCCGGTTTGGGCGGGCGAGCTGCCGCTCGCACTCGCGGCCGGAGCCCCGGTGGCCGACCCGCGCTGCTCGGTTTCGGAGCCTCCCGCGTACGTCGAGGACTGGAGTCGCGGGCCCCGCAAGTAACCGCGGTCGGGCTGAGCGAGTCGCGATCACCGACGCGCGCTCGCGACACGCGGCGGCTAATCCGTCCGAGGCGCCCGCTACGCTGAAAGGTCTGTCCGGATGCCTCAGTTCGAGCTAGACGCCGCCTACCGCCCGACCGCCGATCAGCCGGCGGCGATCACGTCGCTGGCCGACGGAGTCAAGGCCGGCCAGCGGTTCGTCACGCTGCTCGGCGCCACCGGCACCGGCAAGACGATGACCATGGCCGGGGTGGTCGAGCAGGTGCAGAAGCCAACGCTGGTCATCGCCCACAACAAGACTCTCGCGGCCCAGCTGTGCAACGAGTTCCGGACCTACTTCCCGCGCAACGCGGTCGAGTACTTCGTCTCCTACTACGACTATTACCAGCCCGAGGCCTACGTCCCGAGCAAGGACCTGTACATCGAGAAGGACTCGGCGATCAATCAGGAGATCGACCGCCTACGGCACTCCGCGACGGCGGCGCTGTTCGCGCGGCGCGACGTGCTGATCGTGGCCAGCGTCTCCTGCATCTACGGCCTCGGTTCGCCGGCGACCTACGACGAGAACCTGCAGACGCTGCGCAAGGGCGAGATGATCGACCGCGAGGCGCTGCTGCGCAAGCTCGTCTCGATCCAGTATTCGCGCAACGACACGGCGCTCTCGCGCGGGACGTTTCGCGTCCGGGGAGACACGCTGGAGATCTTCCCGGCCTACGCCGAGACGGCCTACCGAATCGTGCTGTTCGGCGACGAGGTCGAGCACCTACAGCACTTCGACGCGCTGACCGGCGAGGTGCTCGAGGACGACCTCGAGCACGTCGGGATCTGGCCGGCTTCGCACTACAACGTGCGCGAGGGCTACATCGAGGACGCGGTGGCGGAGATCGGGCGCGAGCTGAACGCGCGCTGCGCCGAGCTCGAGGGACAAGGCAAGCTCCTCGAGTCGCATCGCCTGCGCCAGCGCACCCAGTACGACATGGAGATGTTGCGCGAGCTCGGGTTCTGCTCAGGGATCGAGAACTACTCGCGGATCCTCGACGGGCGCGCACCCGGATCGCGGCCGTACTGCCTGCTCGACTACTTCCCCGAGGACTTCCTCTGCTTCATCGACGAGTCGCACCAGACCGTGCCGCAGATCGGCGGCATGTACGAAGGCGACCGCTCGCGCAAGCAGACGCTGGTCGACTACGGCTTCCGCCTG
>JAFAZV010000346.1 GCA_019239445.1 Solirubrobacterales bacterium | reverse complement strand
AGCGAGGCGCCGGTGGCTGTGAGGCGCGGGACGAGCTGAGCGCGAGCCGACCACCGGTTTGCCGTCTCCGTCGCGCTTTCGACGTCGGCGCTGAGATGGTTGTGGGCTGCAGTCAGCGCCCGAAGTGCTTCGCGCAGTTCGATCGTGCGCGCCAAGTCCTGTGCCGTAACCGGCGTGCCCGGATCCACTAGCTCGCGCTCTGCCAGCCAGTCGTGGAGTGCGCCGGGCGAGGCAAAGCGCTCGTGGTCGTCCTCGATGTCGTTGGTGTTCAGGAATTCCTGCACCAGCCTTAGCGCGCCAGGAGCCGGCTCACGAAACGGGGGGTCGGTCATACGAGGATTCTAGTTGCCAAAACGCGTTTGATCGTGTAGTCTCACGGGCATAATAGCTTTGAGTATGAGAAACACCGAGAAAGGAGTTCCCCATGTACATCCATCCAGATCTCGACTCCCAGCTGATTCGTCAAGGCCCGGAGGATGTCCTACGCGATAACGCTCGCTCGCGGAGCCAGGTCATCGCGACCGCTCTGAAGTCGCGGGTCGGCTGGATCGTCGGCCAGATCAAGCAGACCTGGACCGAGCTCGATCATGCGCAGCATCGTCTTCTCGAGATCCAGCTCGGCGTCCCGACGGATCGGGACGCAGAGCCCGATCACCGCGCCACGATCGCGGCGCTCGAAGCGATGTACGCCAGACCCAGCCATCGATGACGGGCCGCGGCGCCCGCCGGCAAGCGCGTAAGGTCGCGATGCGTCGGATCGCATAGAGTCCTCGTGTCGTGAGGGCGGTTGTGATCACCGAGCATGGCGGTCCGGAGGTTCTCGAGGTCCAGGAGCGCCCCGACCCGCCGGTCGGGCCCGGCGAGGTGCGCATCGCGGTCAAGGCGGCCGGGATCAACTTCGCCGATACGCTCGCCCGCACGGGGCTGTATCGGGACGCGCCGAAAGTGCCTTGTGTGGTCGGCTACGAGGTGGCGGGCGAAGTGGAGTCCGTGGGGGAGGGAGTCAGCTCGGTCGAGCCGGGTGAGCGTGTACTGGCAGGCACACGCTTCAACGGGCAGGCAGAGCTGGTCACCGTGCGGGAGAACCTGGTCTACAAGTTGCCTGAGCGGCTTTCCTTCGAGGAGGGTGCGGCCTTCCCGGTCAACTACGCCACCGCGCAGGCGGGGCTTGTCGTGATGGGAGGCCTCGAGGCGGGTGAGCGGGTCCTGATCCACGCTGCGGCTGGCGGCGTCGGGATCTCGGCGACGCAAGTCGCGAAGCGCATCGGGGCGGAGGTGTTCGGAACCGCGTCGGCCTCAAAACACGACGCGATCCGCGCGCAAGGCGTCGACCATGCGATCGACTACCGCAGCCAGGACTTCGCCCAGGAGGTGCGCCGGCTCACGCGCGGTGAGGGAGTCGACGTGGTCTTCGACGCCCTCGGCCCTTCGAGCTTCCGCAAGGACTACGCGTTGCTCCGCCAGGGCGGACGGCTGATCATGTACGGCGCTTCCGAGGTGCAGACTGGAGAAAGGCGCAGTGTCACGGCGGCGCTGAGGACGCTTGCGAAGAGCCCGTTCTCGTCGATGCCCTGGTGGAAGGGGCTCGGGTTGATGAACGAGAACAAGGGCGTCTTCGGCCTCAACATGCTGGCGTGGTGGGACGCCGAGGGAAGCCTCGACCGGGTTATCGGGCCGTTGATATCGGGCCTCCAGAATGGGGAGCTCAGGCCAACCGTTGCTGCGGCCTTTTCATTCGACCAAGCCTCCGATGCACACCGCTTCATCGCCCAGCGACGCAACATCGGCAAGGTCGTCCTGGTGCCCTGAGGCGGCGGTCGGAGCGCTCGGCTCATGCCGCCACGCTGGGACGGCGATAACCGCGGGCACGGCATCGGTGACGCCGCGCAGCTCGTTCCGGGCGCCAGCGAGCTGACCGCAGCATTCTCACAACCCGCATGGGTGGCCGAGCAGCCCGAGATCCATCTGCGACCGCATGTCGAAGCGTGGTGTCGGCGCGACCGGCGACTCGCGTTGAGCGACGCCTACACCGACGACGGGAACGCGTACATCGTCGATCTCGAGTGGCTCGGCGGATCGCCCAGCGTGGGAGAGGCAAGGTCGGCGGTCTTCTCCCTCGTCGGATGCTTCGCCGAGAGCGCGACCTATGTTCGCCAGCGTCGTGTCGCGACCGCTCCGGCCCCAAAATTGCAGTTCGAGGTCGGCACCGGCGAGTTGCCCCCCGACACACGGTTCGAACCTCACGGCCACGTCGTGATCATCAACGTGATGGGCCTGTTCTAGGCAGGCCTCACCGCGCTGCCTTGCCGACGATCGCGCCTGTGGCCGATCGTATATTTCCTTGGGCAACCCAAGCGCGACGAGGGAACTGGAGGGAGCATGGCCAACACCGGCGTCATTCGGGGGACCCACCATCTGACGTTCTGCGTGGGCGGTGCGCAGGAGGACTACGACTTCCATGTCCGCCTGCTCGCACTGAAAAGCGTCAAGAAGACTGTGCTGTTCGACGGCGAGATCCCGATCTACCACCTGTACTACGGCAACGATCTCGGTGACGCCTCGACGCTGCTCACGGCTTTCCCGTACCGGCAAGCGGGCTGGATGGGCAAGCGCGGGACCAACCAGGCCAAGCAACTGAACCTGTCGGTTCCACCTGACGCGATCGCCTACTGGAGTGATCGGCTGGGCGGCGCCGGCGTCGATGTGCAGGGGATCGAACTGTTCGGCACCGAGCGCCTCTTCTTCAGGCACCCTTGCGGCATCCCCTACGCGCTGGTGGCCGATCCAGGACCCGATGAACGTGCTCCCGTTGAGGGCGGCGACGTCCCAGGTGAATACGCCATCCGCGGCGCTCACGGCACCACCACCTCGGTGCGCGAGGTGGGCGAGATGGACTTCTTCATCACCACTGGGATGCAGGGTGAGCTGGTGGCGTCAGAGGGGCGTAACCACCAGTACCGGATCGGGACCGAAGGTGGCTACGGCCGGATCCTGGAACTCGTCGAGGAGCCGGACCTGCCGCAGGGCACGTGGCACTTCGGCGAGGGCACTATCCACCACCACGCGTTCGACGTCGCTTCCGAGGAGAACCAGCAGGTGGTCAAGGACTGGATCGTCGGACTCGGGTTCACCGATGTGTCCGACCGCAAGGACCGCGGCTACTTCTTGTCCTGCTACTGCCGCAGCCCCGGCGGGCTGCTGGTCGAGCTCGCCTACTCGACGCCGGAGGGCTTCCTGATCGACGAGGCGGCGGACGAGCTCGGAACCCACATGTGCATCCCGCCGCACTGGGAGCACCGACGGGCCGAGATTGCGCAGCTCGAGCCGATCGACACGGTCGAGACCGTCGTTTCCTAGATTGGGGCCGCGCGCTGACGCGGGCGGCGTCCGTGGGGCCGGTTGCGCACGGGCATCCCTGCCCGGCGCCGGGGCCTCTGTGCCGCGCAGCTGGCACCTCGAGCGCGTCGCCGGCTCCTCTCAGTGCGCCATCAGCAGCGCCCGCAACCCCGCCACGGCTCGGTCGTTGACGTGGTGCTCCCGATCATCGTGGGTCTCGAACCGGACCATGGCGCCCGCGCGCTCGAACGCCTCCGCGGTGGCGCGTGCGTCCGCCGGCGCGATCCATTCGTCATAGCGACTCGAGGCAAAGAACATCCGCAACCCGTCGAGCGGCGCCGGCGTCCGCTCGGCCGGGCGTCCAAGCAGCGAGCCCGTGAGCACGGCCGC
>JAFAZV010000031.1 GCA_019239445.1 Solirubrobacterales bacterium | reverse complement strand
CCGAGCAGCGAGTTCGGCAATGAACTCGATCGCGTGTTTCCGGTTAGCCCGGGCGGGAGCACCCTGAGGAGCACCACGCTCTCCGGTGTCTCGCCGGCCACCGTGCTTAACCTGCGCCTGGTCGTGCGCCATCACGGCCGGAGCGTAACTGCGGCGATGCTCGACCCGGCGCGAGTCCTTACCGTCTCGCCGCGTTTTCGCTTCACGGCCCAGGAGTCGGGCGACGGGCATTATCTCTACGTCGTCCCGCGCGGACTGCTGAGGCCAGGCGCGACCTACCGGCTGCGAATCTCCGGGGCCTACACCGACAACGGGCTGAACATGGGCAACTTCAACCCGACGGGTCGCGTCGCTGGGCATTTCCAACAGACGATCGTCGTTCGCACCCGCAGCTCCCCGGCTCACGGCGCGCTGCCGCTCGGGGCGCACGCCACGCGCGTCAGCGCCGTGACGATCAAGCGCCTCGCCGTGCCGATGCCGGCGTTCCTGCCTTCGGTGAACCAGATCGGCTTCGACAGCTACGACTGGATCGCGGCAACCATCCTGCGCGGGCACGGCAGCGTTCTCGAGTGGGTAATCGGCGCCTACCGTGACGCCCACGGCGTGGAGCGGGTCGATCCGCACAGCGCGTTCGCGTTCGCGATGAGCGGACGCTACCGCGGGAGCTCGTTGATCCTCTCGAGCCCGCAGGTGTCGTTGCAGTTCAGCTTCGGCGCCGCGCCGCTGCGCCGCTTTGAGCTGCGTGGCGATGTTGGGCCCGGGCCGAGCTTCGCGCCTGGCACGTCGCTGTACGCCGAGACCGTGTGCGCGCAGGTCCCGAACTACGGGCCCGAGCTCACGTTCACCGGAATCTGCAACCCGGCGGGGGTGCTGGCCGCCAGCGGCACGTTCCTGTCGGCCCCTTACCACGGTGCCGCGAATGCCCGGCCCGCGGGCGTCACCGTCCGTCGCGTCCGCCTGGCCAGGCCGACCGCGACGCACGCGGGTATCGTCATCGCGCAGCTCGCCGGCCCGCGGCTGCCGCTGCGCCGGCTCCACCTCGCCGCGATCCTGCTCACAGACCCGCGCGACGGGACCCCGCTGGCTATCGACCTCCACGCGCAGACACATGCGACGGTGAACTCTCAGGGCAGGATCACCGGTGTCCGGCTCGCCCTGCCCGCGGGAACCTCCGTGCCGCTCCGGACGCGCGCCTACGTTCTGCTCGACGCGTTCCCGCTCGCCGCTCGCACGCTGCGCTAGCTCCCGCCGGCCTGCTTGCGCGCCACCCAGCGCTCGATCAGGAATCGCGCGATCGAAACCGGCGGCGGCAGCTGGAGGACCGGATTTCGCTCGGCCACCGCGTCGCACACGGCGTCGAGCGAGAACCAGCCAACCTCATCCAGCTCGTCGTCGGCGGGCGCGGGATCACCGCCGTCCGACACGGCGTCGAAGCCGAGCATCAGCGAGGACGGAAACGGCCACGGCTGCGATGTGACGTAGCACGGCTCGCGCGCGATGATCCCCGACTCCTCGCGCACCTCGCGGATCACAGCCTCCTCGGCGGACTCCCCCGGCGAGATGAACCCAGCGAGCACCGAGCACCTTCCCGCCGGCCAGCCTGCTCGGCGGCCCAGCAGCAGTCGCCGCTCGTGCTCGACGGTCATGATCACGACGGGGTCCGTGCGCGGAAAGTGGTGAGCTCCGCAACGCGGGCAGCGGCGGGAATGCCCGGCTTCCTCGATGACGGTGTTCGTGCCACAGGTCGAGCAGAATCGATGCCGGCGGTGCCAGTTCAACAGCGCGGCCATGTACGCGGCGAGCCCGGCCTCGGCTCGAGGCAGCTGCGTGCCGGCTTCGCGCAGCGAAGTCAGGCGGGCACCGTCGGTGATCTGCGCACGCATCCCCGGCGCGAGCGAGTCGAGGTCGACCGCGAACACCGGCTCGCCACCGGAGTCGAGCCCGAGCAGGATCGGCTCGGACCACGACCGCACGACGAGCGGGACTCGCAGCAGCGCCGGCGAGGCGCCATCGGCGACGAGCACACCGCCGTCGGCCGCGACCAGTGCGCGAGCCTGCGGGTCGAGCAGCAGGCGCTCGATCTCGGCGGGGTCCTTGCGCTCTGCGCTGGCTCGATCGAGCGCCATACCGGTGAAAGGACGCGGCATGCACTAAGCGTACGAGCAGGCCTAGGCTACGCCCGTGATCGCGACCTGTGCCGTGCACATCCCCGTGCACCGGATCCCGGCACACGTAGTCGTGATCCGCGCCGGCCGGCGGCTGCCTCACCCCCGCGGTAAGCCCGGCGGCTTGTTCCTCGAGCGCGGCGACCACATCCGTGCCTCGGCGCCCGGGTCCTTCACGTTCGCCTACGACGGCAATCGGTACCGCGTCGAGCACGGCGCGCTGCGCGTCGACTGCCGGCGGCTGCTGCTGGGCCCGAGCCGCACGCGGCGGACCATGGTGCTCGCGCTCCGCCTTCAGTCGGGGCGAGTCGACGTGCGTGCCGGCGCCCGCGCGCGACGGGCTCTCGTTCTCAGCCCCGAGATGCTGACGCTCGCCACGATCGCGCGAACGCGCTTCGTGATCGAGCGAAACCCGGCCGCTCGGCGCACACGCGCTTGGACGCGCGGCCAGCCGATCGTGGCCGCGAACGCCTCCGACCAGCGCCTGCGGATCACTTCCCGGCTGACGTATACGGCGATCGCCGACGCGAGTGGCCTGCGCCTCGACATCTGGCCGTTCTCGATCTCGAAACTGCAGCGCGCGACGCGCTCGGCGGATCGCCTCGCGCCGTTCTGGGCGGACGGGTTGCCATGCTCGGTCGGCTGCACCGCGCCGGGAGCGATCCCGGGCTGGCCGATCCGGCCGTTTCACCGCCAGCACGCGCTGCGCGCGGGGATCAACGAGTTGCGTCCGGCGAACTTCCACGTCGGGGTCGACATCGAGGCGGCGAACGGCGCCGCGGTCTACCCGATCCAGTCCGGCTACGTGCACATCCGCTATCAGGGCACAGGCGATGTGAACGTGGACGTGGGCCAGTTCGATTACTGGCACATCCACCCGAGCATCCGCGAAGGCCAGTACGCGCGCGCTTACACGACTCGACTCGGAGACGTGCTCTACGACTTCAAGCATCTCGCCCTGTCCGAGGGCCAAGGGCAGTATCTAAACCCGCTGCGCCCCGGTGGAAGCCTCAGCCCTTACCGCGACACCGAACCGCCGATCATCGGCCTTCCCCGGATCTATACCGGCGGGCGCGTGATCGTTCGCGCGTTCGACCCCCAGAGCTACGTCGAGAAAGCGAGCTATGAGACGCCGGTGCTGGCGCCGGCGGCGCTCGCCTGGCGCCTCTACGACGCGCGCGGTCGCGCCCTGACCGGGCTCGAGTGGGCGCTGCGTGGATCGCAGAACTACCCGCCGGCGCTGAAGCCTGTGATCTTCGGCCCAGGTGCGGCCAATCCCGGCTATGCCTGCTTTGCCTTCCGCGTGCTCTGCATCCCGAACTGGACCTACTGGCTGGCCGGCGGGCTGACCGAGCCGCTGCCGTTGGGCCAACTGGGGCGCGGGCGCTACCGCCTTACGGTCTACGCGTGGGACTGGAGCGGGAACACCTCCGCCCTCGACGACTGGATTCGGATCCCGCTGGCGCGGGCGGTGCAGGCGCCGAGCGGGTCGCTGCGGGCGAGCTTCGAGACGCCGTAGGCGCTTAGTGCACCTGTACTCCGTTGGCGGTCAAATGCACGTCGACGTTACCGCGCGTCGCGTTGGAGTATGGGCAGACCTGGTGAGCCGCCGCGACGATCCCGACCGCCTGTTCGGAATCTTCCACCTGCGGCAGCGTCACATCGAGCTCGACGGCGACGGTGAAGGTGCGGTTCTCGCCCGTGACCAGGCTGACCCGGCTGTCGATCGAGACATCGCCAACTTCGGCGTGCTCGCGCCGGCCGACGGCGGCGATCGCGCCTTCGAAGCAGGCCGCGTATCCGACGGCGAACAACTGCTCCGGGTTGGTGCCGCCGCCCTCGCCGCCCGATTCGACCGGAGGGCGCAACTGCACGTCGAGCGCCCCGTCGCTGGTGCGCCCGTGCCCGGCCGCGCGACCTCCGGTCACCGTTGCGGCGGCGGTGTAGATCACTTTCGCCATGTCGTGTCCCTCACTTTCGCGGTCTCGTTCCGTTCATTCTGGCCAGCTCGTGCGCGTCATTTTCGCCCGGAAGCCTGGTGGCCGCCTCGCGCGGCCGCGAACAGCGCCGCGACGTCGGGATCCATGTAGTAGTCGGTGCCGCCGTCGGGGCGGCCGGCGGTGGCAATCGGCAGAACGCGGTCGATGCGCCTGGCGTACCGCCCCGGCCAGGCGAGGATCCCCGCCACGCCGTGGGCACCCTTCTCGAGCCCGAGCCGGCGCGCCACCTCCTCGCCGGCGATGCGCTGTCCCGGCGCCTGCGCGAGTACGTCAAACAGTTCGCGCGCCGGCGGAGCGAGTCGCGAATAAAGCCAAGCCGCCTGATCGGCGTCATCCGCCGACCAGGGGCTTGACTCGTGGTGATGGCGCAAGCCACGGTGCCCGCGGCCGCGTCCGCGGCCCGGCCACGTCGGAGGCGGAGTTCCGGGCTCGGCGGCCAGGAAGGCCGCGAACCAGAGGTAGAACTCGGGCACCCGGTCCTCCGGGACCGACACTGTGACCTGCTTGTCGGCCATCAGACCTCGCTGATCTCGGTCGACGCACCTCGCTCGGTGCTGTCCTCCTGCGTGCCGCGATGTCGTGCACAGCCGTGACCATGACGGCCACGGTGTGGACGCCCGTGGCGCCCCCGGGCGCCGCGACCGGGCCGACCGCTACGGCCGGCGAGGAAGCGGGCAAAGAACGCGTGGAATTCGGCCACACGATCCTCCGGGACGTCGACCGTTACCTGTTGAAAGTTCTGTCCTGAACTCATTCCTGCTCCTCTCATTTGCTTGTAGATGAGAGCATAGCAGAAGTAAATACTTAAGTAAAGTGTGCTCAGCTGCAACTTGCGGGAGGTAGAGGCGGCGGTAGATGTCAAGGATGCGGTGCCTCGCGGTCGCGACCACTCGCGGCACGCCGCCACAACTCGCCGCAGGCCGCCACCCACCCGCCGCGCGCCACCACCCCCGCCCCCCAGGTCAAATTCGTCGCACTCGCGCCGGCATCGCGGACGAACGCGACCTGTTTCATCTATGTCGGCGAAAAAGTCGTTCTCACCCCGGCGACGGTCACGAGTGCGACGTTTTCATCGACCGCGCACGAGGTCATTCGCAGGCCGCCAGGGTGCGCGACGCACACGCGCCGGCGCCTTGCGCTCCCAGGCGGACTCCACGGCGGTTTGGATGCCGGGCTTGTCGACCATCACGGCCATGTGCTGCAGGCGGGGCAGCGGCACGATGGGCTAGTGGCGCTGACGGGAGAAATGTCCCACCTCGATGCGCGCCGGCGTAGGAACGGGGATTTTCTTCGCCCCAGCGGGAGAAACGCCCGAGGCAGCGC
>JAFAZV010000028.1 GCA_019239445.1 Solirubrobacterales bacterium | reverse complement strand
GTCGTCTCGGATGGGATCGCCGAAGGCGGCGCTCGATTGGTACGGGTCGACCCTCCTGCGTCGCGTCACCGGGCTGGTGGCGCGGGCCGTCGACGGGCCGGTGATCGTCGTGCGGGCTCCGGTCCAGGAGCTACCGGAGCTCGATCCTGCGATCGAGGTGGTGGCGGACGCGCGCGAGGGGCGCGGGCCCGTACAGGGCTTGGCCGCCGGCCTCGCCGCGATCGGCGATCGCGCGCCTGTCGCCTACGTCACCTCGACCGACGTGCCGCTGCTTCACCCGGCGTTCATCCGCCGGGTGCTGCAAGCGCTTTCCGCTGATCTCGACGTCGTTCTGCCCGAGATCGGCGGTCACCACCAGCCGCTGGCCGCGGCCTACCGCGTGGATCTACTGCCGGTGATCGAGGAGTTGATCGCTGCCGAGCGGATCAAGCCGGCGTTCCTGTTCGAGCGCTGCCGGGTCCTGCGCTTGAGCGCCGAAGCGATACGCCAGGACCCCGCGGTCGCGCGGCTCGACCCGGAGCTGAGTTCGGTGCGCAACTTGAACGATCCGCCCGCCTACGCGGACGCGCACGCCGTGCCGGCGCCCGAGATCCGAGTCGAGCGGCTGGATGCGGTGGGTTCGCGCTCGGATTCACGCGGCCACACGACGGTCCGCGCGTGGACGCTGGGCGCCGTCGCCGAAGCGAGCGGCATCGCGCTCGAGGACCACGTGGTGGCCGTGCTCAATGGCGATCAGGTCACTCACAGCCCCGAGCTGCCGCTGGTAGCGGGCGACGTCGTCGGGTTCACGACCTTCCGGCATAGTCAGCGGCCATGCGCCCCGCCGCCAGCATCGGCTCGATCGAACGCTGCGCGCGGGCGAGGATGAACGCGCCCTCGAGCGCGGCCAGGACGGCTTGCGCCCGATCGCGGTCGCCGAGGCGGTCGCTCAGCGCCTGCGTCCAGCGCTCGAACACCTCGGCCGTCACCAGGCGCAGCGGTTCGTTTGTGCTCGCCACCTCGAGCGCCACGGTCGCGATCGGGCACGCGTCCTGGAAGTCCGTCGCCCTCAGCGTCTCTGCCGCCCCCTCGAACACGGCCCGTATGGACGCCTCCGGATTCGGCTCGGCATCGTAGACCGCGCTCACGAGCGCCTGGAAGAACGCGCCGCCGGCGTGGATCACCTCGTCGGCCAGCTCCTGCTTGCCGCCCGGGAAGTGGTGATAGACCGAACCGAACGGCGCCTGCGCCTCGGCGACGATCTGCTTGAGGCCGGTGCCGGTGTAGCCCTGGCGGCGGAACAGCTCCGCGGTCGCGTAAAGGATCCGCTGGCGTGTCGGCAAGCTTGTGGCGTCCATCCCCATATTGTAGATTCAGTAGAGCGATCTACCTAGCGATGACGCGGCGAGCGCGCGGGCGACGAAACGAGCAAGAGGAGGTCTGGCGTGGATGTGAAGAGCGGTCTGGGGGGCGCGGCATTGGCCATCGGTGTCCGAGCGCTGGTGCCGCAGCTGTTGACGATCAAGTTCGGGCGCGACACCAAGCGGCTTAACGCCGGCGATCACTCGACGCTGCTGGACGCGTACGCCGATGATGCGGTGCTGCACTTCGCCGGCGGCCAGCACAGGTGGGCGGGGGATTGGGTCGGCAAGGCCGAGATCGACCGCTTCCTGCAGAACTTCACCGCCGCGCACGTGCAAGGCAAGATCAAGAAGATCGCCATCAGCGGGCCGCCGTGGGCGTTGACCATGTGGGTCCGCTTCGATGACCACGCCGACGGTCCCGATGGCATGCGGCTCTATGAGAACCGCACCGTCCTGGTGATCCGCACGCGCTGGGGCAAGATCGTCGACCACGAGGACTTCTACATCGACACGGTGCGCCTCGGCGACTTCGACCGCAAGCTGTACGAGCTGGCTGTGGCACCCGTGCCAAAACGCGAGGCGCTGGCGGAAACGGCTGCGCGACGTGTCGGTTAGAGTGAGCTCCAGGATGGCTGCGTCCAGCGAGATAGACAAGCGAATCCGTGAGCTGGATGACTGGCGCGGAGAGACCCTCGGCAGGGTGCGCGAGATCATCAAGGAAGCGGACCCGGATGTCGTCGAGGAGTGGAAGTGGGCAAAAGCCACGAGTCCCGGCACGCCGGTGTGGTCCCACAATGGCGGTATCTGTACCGGTGAGACCTACAAGAAGGTTGTCAAGCTGACCTTCTTCAAGGGTGCTTCCTTGAGCGATCCCTCGGGTCTGTTCAACTCGAGCCTTGACGGCAGGGTCAGGCGCGCGATCGACATCAAAGAAGATGACGAGCTCGACGAGGACGCGCTGAAGAACCTCGTTCGTGAAGCCGTGGCGCTGAATTTCGGGAGCGCCAAGCCCTCGGCTTGAGGCGGCACTCGCCGGTCAGGCGTTGGTGCACCCAGCGAGGATGTCGGCTGCGCTGATCAGCGCGAGGTGCGTCAGTGCCTGCGGGAAATTGCCGCGCATGGCACGCGTCCCTGGCTCCATCTCCTCCGAGAACAGACCGAAGCCGTTGCCGAGCGCCACCGTCAAATCCATAAGCTCGCCGGCCTCGTCCGCGCGGCCGCCGAGCGCCAGCGCTTCGACCATCCAGAACGAGCAGGCGAGAAAGGCGTTCTCCTCGTTCTGCATGCCGCTGTAGCGGTAGAAGAGCGGACCGTCGGCGCGCAGCTCGCGCGACAGCGCTGCGACGGTGCCGGTCATGCGGGGGCCGGCTGGGTCCACGTAGCCACGCCGCGTGGCCAGAAGGACGCCACAGTCGAGCGCTTCGCTGCCGGCCTTCATCAGGTAGGTCTGGCGCTCATCGGACCACAGTTGCGTGTCGATGAAGGCGCGCATCCGGTCGCGCTCGGAGCGCCAGCGCTGCACGTGACGAGCCGGCACCTGGCCATCGGCGGCAAGGTCCAGGACGCGCTCGAGCGCGGTCCAGCAGCCGATCTTGGAGGTCGCGTAATCCGCGCGCTGTCCAAGCTCCCACAGGCCGGAGTCGGAGTTGCGCCAGATCGCGCACAGGAGGTCCGCCGTGTCAGCAATGCGCTCCCCGACCTCGGGCGCAAGGAGGTGGCCGCACTGCGTATAGCCCCAGATCGTCTCGAGCAGATCGCCGAAGCCGCCGAGCTGAAGCTGGCTTCCAGCTTGGTTGCCCTCGTGCACCGGCGCGGTGTTGCGGTAACCCGCCAACGGCAGCGTGCGCTGCGAACGCACGACGTTCCCGTTGAGCGCGTAAACCGGATCGACGCGCGGGTGCGTCTTCTCGATCGCGTCGAACAGCCACCCGATCGAGACGTGAGCGAGCTCTTCCATGCCGGTTCGCAGCAGGGCGTTGACGGTGAACGACAGGTCGCGAACCCAGCCGAAGCGATAGTCGTAGTTGCGCTTGCCGCCGAGAACTTCCGGCAACGACGTGGTTCCGGCCGCGGCGATCGCCCCAGTGCGCCGGTCGGCGAGCAGCCTGATCGCCAGGAGGCTCCGCTCCACCGCATCGCGCCATGGGCCGTCATAGCTCGCGCGGCCGACCCAATCGCGCCACAGCCGCGCCGTCGATTCCAACCGCCGCTCGATCTCGGAGCGCCCGGCGCTCGGCAGGGCGACGCCATCGCTGGCGACGAGCGCCAGCATCGCTTGCTGTCCGGCGAGAACGTCGAATCCGCCCTGGACCACGCCCTCGCCAACCGATGGCTCGCCGGTGCCCCACCCCTGGAGCGCGAGCTGAAGCCCGCGGTGGCGCCAGACGATCCGCCCACCGCGGGTAACCGGTGTGGCGCTGGCGCGGCCGTACTCGAACCGCGGCGCCAGGCGCCAGCGCATCGGCACCGTTCCGGACAGCCCTTCCACCTGCCGTACCAGCTCGCGCCACGGAGCCGTCTGGCTTGGGTCGATGGTTAGCGCCTCGGTGACGCGAACCCTCCCCTCGGACGTGTCGTACTCACTGCACAGGACGTTGGTCCGAGGGACGTAGAAGCGGCGGACTTCGAACGGGACGGCGGGTGCGAGCTCGAAGCTGCCGCCCCGCACGGGGTCGAGTAGGGCGGCGAAGACGCTCGACCCGTCGAGAGTCGGCAGGCACATCCAGTCGATCGACCCGTCGCTGCCGACCAGAGCCAAAGCACGGCCGTCGCCAATCGCAGCGTAATCCTCGATCGGGAGGAAACCGTCCACCCGCTGGCCTCCGACGTCGAGTGATTCGGAGTCGCGCAACTCGACCATGCCCCTGGCCTACCCACGTCCTCGCCTAGCGCAGCCGCACTCGGTCACCACCCGAACAAAAACGCTGCGCGCTCGAGATGACTCTGAACGGGCGTGGGTACGCGAGCAGTGAGTAAACCCGGATGTGAAAGGAAGACAAATGCCGCAGCGGAGCGAGGTAGTGGTAATCACAGGCGCATCGGGCGGCGTGGGGCGCGCGGCCGCCCGCCGGTTCGCGCGCGATGGCGCGCGGATCGGCCTGATCGCGCGCGGACGCCGCGGGCTCGAGGCGACGGCACGAGAGGTTGAAGCGGCCGGCGGCCAGGCTCTCGTGCTGCCGGTGGACGTCGCCGAGTACGACCAGGTGCAGGCCGCCGCGTCATCGGTGGAGGACGCTTTCGGCGAGATCGACGTGTGGGTCAACGATGCCATGGTGACCGTCTACGCGGAGTTCCTCGACATCGAGCCTGCGGAGTTCAAGCGGGCGACCGAGGTCAGCTACCTAGGCATGGTGTGGGGCACGCGCGTCGCGCTGCAGCGGATGGTTGAGCGCGACCGCGGCTCGCTGGTCCAGGTGTGCTCGGCCATGTCCTACCGCGGGATTCCGCTGCAGTCGCCGTATTGCGGCGCCAAGCACGCCTGCAAGGGCTTCACCGAGAGCATCATCACCGAGCTGCTTCACCACAAGTCGAAAGTCCAAGTGTCGATGATCCAGCTTCCGGGCCTGAACACGACGCAATTCACCTGGGGGCGGACCAAGCTGCCCAAGCAGACGATGCCGGTGCCCCCGATCTACCAGCCGGAAGTGGCGGCCGATGCCATCCACTACGCCGCGCACCACAAGCGCCGCCAGGTCTACGTCGGCATCCCGACCGTGGCGAACATCATCGGCGAACGCGTGGCTCCGTGGCTGCTCGACCGTTACCTGGCCAAAACGGGTTACAAGTCGCAGATGACGAGCCATGACCTCGATCCTGCGGGTCACGACAACCTGTTCACTCCGATCGAGGAGGACCGAGGCGCTCACGGCCCGTTTGACGATCTAGCGCACGGCATCAGCCCGCAGTACGAGCTGGCCAAGCGCCGCGGGATGGTCTTCGCCGGCCTCGGCGCGGCGATTGTGGGCGCTAGCGCAGCCGCGATTCGCTCGGCGCGGTAAGCCGTTCGCGCGCGGACGTCGCGGCGAACGTCGTGGCCAGGATCGCGCTGAGAAGAGCGTCCTTACGCCAACGTCGTGAAGCCGCCGCGAGAGCGAACATGCTGGCCGCGTGCGTCGCATCGACGGCGATCGACCACCGCGGGGCCCCCGGCTCGACTCGGCCCGCCAACACGACCGCCTGTAGTAGCTCGCGGGCGCCGAGCGCCCGGGCGCCGAGCAGCAGCTGGCGCCGGGGCGGCGCAGACACGTCAGGAAGGATGTGGACGGGGGCGAAAATCAGACCCGCGCCCCAAGTGGCGCGGACGGCGATCGGCAGGTGGCTGAGAAGCTGTCCCATGGCGTACGTGAGGCACACGCTTCCCCGCGGTGGCGGCGGGTATCTCACCCACCGCGATCAGTCAGCGCGTGACGCCTGCCATGAGGAAGATCACCTGACCGGCCGCGCCTTAGACCTGCACCCCGCGGTCGGCGAGCCAGTCGAGCACGAACTCAGGAGGGTCGCCCTTCCACTCCGCGCGGGCGGCCAGGCGGAGGATCTTCTGCGGGTCGTCGTGGAGCTCGTCTCGGCGACGGGCGAGATACAGGATCGTCGCTGCGGCCATCGAGACGGCCGGGTTGACGATGGTGACATCGACGCCCTCGACCGCGATCGCCACTCGCTCCTCCAGGTTCTCGACCCCGGTGATGGGCTCGTCGGCGTCCTCGAACTGGACGAGCAGATCGCCGAGGCTGGCATCAACGTCATCCGGATCGGCGATCTCGACCGCGCGTTTGGCGACGTCGAACAGCGTTACCGGAGACGGCTCGGTCGGCATGACGCATCAGCGTAGACAGATCCGCCATGCGGCGGCACCCTGGCGGCGCCGCTGTGCGGCTGCGTCAGGCCCGGTGAGCGCCAGTGTCGCAAGCGTCCCCGGGGCGCGCGAGCGCGATCAAGACGGCGCCGGCGACTGCCGCTGCGCCGGCTGCGAGCGCGCCGACGGGGCCAGCCAGCGAGGCGACGGCGCCCACCATCGGGCCGCCCAAGCCGACGCCGGCATCGAACCAGGCGAAGAACAATCCGCCGGCCGCGCCTTGTTCGGCGGCTGGGACTCCAGCCAGCGCCAGCAACCCGAGGCCGGGTACGGCCAGCGACTGACCCACCGACAACGCCAGCAGAGCAGCCAGGGCCAAGCGGGCGTCCATCGCGTACGCGTAGGTGAGCAGGCCGAACGCTTCGATCCCGGCGAAGACGGCCACGGTCAAGCGGCCGCCGAGCCGATCTGCGACGCCGCTACCGAGCGTGCGGGTGAGGATGATGACCACGGCGAACACGGGCACGATCAGCGTCTGCAGCCCGGTTGCATTTGCGCGCGCGAGAGCGGCGCCGAACGACAGCACAGATACGTACCCAACGTTGACGAGCAGCAGGCCGAGTCCCGGTGCAGTCGTATTGCGCAGCAGCCGACGCGTCGAGCTTGGCTTGCGGGACGATGGGCTCCGGCCGTGGTCTCCCTCTGACACCGGGGGCTGCCGGTGCGCGGCAAGGCTGGCGTGAGCGGCGCCGATCGCGCTCGCAGCCCCCAGCAACGGCAGGACCGCGGCGACCCAGAACACCGTCACGCTCGCGCTCGGGCCGCCGAGCATCGCGGTCACGAGGGGCCCGAGCGCGAGGCCGGCGTAGTTGGCGAGTCCGATGTGGCCGAGCGCGCGCCCGCGGCGGCTGGGCCCCGCCAGGCGCAGCAACCACAGAACGTTCGCACTCATCATCAAGCCTTCGCCGAAACCGGTGGCCAGACGAGTGAGGAGCAGCGCGCCCACCGTCGCCGAAAGGGCCGCCGGCACGGCGCCCGCGGCCATCACGGCCGCGCCGGCAAGAACCGGCCGGAGGGGCCCACAACGGTCGGCACTGCGCCCACCCCGGGGTCTCGCCAGCAGGCCGCTCAGTGCCGGCGCGCCTACTGCCACGCCGAGCACCGTGGATCCGGCGCTCAACCGCCCGGACACGTACTGCGGCAGGAGCGACAGCACGGCACCGAGCGCCGCGTAACAGGCCACCGCGCCCGCGAGCACGGCCAGGTAGGCGACGGACAGCGCGGCTCGGTTCTCGAACATCCAGACCATGCTGTGGCCAGAACGTTTCGTCCTCGGACGAAACGTCCGTGCGTCACCATCTCGGCATGACGAGCCTCCCCACGTCCCAGTCCTCAGCCGGAGATGCGGATCTCGCCGCGCTCGGCGCGGTCTTGTCGGAACCGGCGCGCGCGCGGATGTTGCTCGCCCTCGGTGACGGTCGCGCGCTTCCGGCGACCACACTGGCCGCTGAGGCCGGCGTCTCCGCGTCCACAGCCAGCGCCCACCTTGGCCGACTCCTTGACGCCGGACTGCTGTCGGTTCGTCAGCAAGGACGCTATCGCTATTACCACCTCGCCGGGCCGGAGATCGGCGAGCTGATCGAAGTCCTCGCACGCCTGGCGCCGGCGACGCCGGTGCGTTCGTTGCGTGAGGGCACTCGGGCTTACGCGCTGCGGCGCGCGAGGACTTGCTACGACCACCTCGCGGGTCGCGTCGGCGTCGCGCTGTTCAGAGCGCTGATCGAACAGCAGCTCGTCGCGGGTGGCGACGGGCTTCACCATCCTGAGCGCGCCGGCAACGATCATGTGTCCGCAGGTGGGCGTGACGTCCAGTACCACCTGACTCAGGAGGGCCGGGCGCGCCTGGACGAGCTCGGCGTCGCGCTGCCCGCGCGCGCCGGCGACGTGATCCCGCTGCGCTATTGCGTTGATTGGACTGAGCAGGCCCATCATCTCTCAGGTGCCGTCGGCCGGTCGTTGACGGCGTGGATGTTCGACCGCGCTTGGCTCGAGCGCATGCCGCGCACGCGCGCGTTGCGCCTCACCGAAACCGGCGCCCGAGGGCTCGGCACGCAATTCGGCCTCGCGCCCCCGCCGGCGTAGCTCACCTCAGTGCTTCTATCTCGTCTACGCCGCCTAGGTCGGTGAACGCCCGCTTTAGTCTTCGAGGCGCCCCGTGATCGTTGACGAACTTCGCTGCCCGATAGTCCTTGCCCCGCTCGGAGGTGGTCCTTCGACGCCCGAGCTCGCGGTCGCGGTGAGCGATGCTGGCGGGCTCGGCTTCCTGGCCGCGGCGTATCTCAAGGCGGCCGATGTCGAGTCTCGACTGCTCGCGGCTCGGCGACTGACCTCGCGCCCCCTAGGCGTGAATGTCTTCGCGCCCGGCGCCGGGCCATCCGATGCCGCGGGATACGCGGCCTACGTCGAGCGTCTGCGGGGATGGGCGCAACACGTTGGCGCGCCGGTGGGCGAACCGCGCTGGGACGATGATGACTGGGACGCGAAGATCGAGCTCCTGAGTCGGGCCCCGGTCGAGGTGGTCTCGTTCACGTTCGGGTGCCCATCCTCGGAGCTGATCGCGCGGTTGCGCGCCGGCGGCTTTGAGGTGTGGATTACCGTCACAGAGCCTGAAGAGGCTCGTCACGCGACGCAGGCCGGCGCCGATGTCCTGGTCGTTCAGGGCGCC
>JAFAZV010000288.1 GCA_019239445.1 Solirubrobacterales bacterium | reverse complement strand
CGATGACGGCCCCCGCCCTGGCGGCCGGCTGCTGTGGGAGGGTGGCCAGGAGCACGCGCGCACGTTGACCGAGCGCGCCCGCAAGGCCGGGGTCGAGATCCTCTCGAACGCGGCAGCGCTGGGGCACTTCGACGGTCTGGTCGCGGTGTGGCAAGGGGACACGCTTCACCAGATCCGCGCCCGCCAGCACATCTACGCCACCGGCGCGATCGAGCAGCCGCTGGTGTTCGCCGGCAACGATCTCCCGGGGGTGATGCTCTCCGGCGGCGCGCGGCGGCTGGCTGGTCTGTACGCCGTGGCTCCCGGTACCCGCGCGGCGGTCGTCACAACCTCGGATCGCGGCATCCGCGCGGCGCTCGCGCTCCAGACCGCCGGCGTGCGCGTGGCGCTGGTCGCGGACCTCCGCCCCCAACCGTCTCGCGCCGCGCAGCGGCTGGCGGCGAACGGGATTGACGCCATCCACGGCTGGACCGTCGTCTCCGCGCGGGGCAAGCGCGCCGTCACCGGCGCCAGCCTGGCGCCGCTGGCGCGCTTGGCGGACAGCGCGGCGCGGCGCGAGGTCGACTGCGATCTGCTCGTGGTCTCGGGAGGCGATGCGCCGGCGAGTGCGCTGGTCAGCCAGGCGGGCGGCAAGACGGTCTATGACGAAGCCCGTGGGCACTTCCGCTTGGCCGAGCTTCCGCCCGGCATCTGGGCCGCGGGTCAGCTAGCCGGCGAAGGGCTATGGGGGATTGCCGCCGAATCCGGCGAGCTGGTCGGTCTCGGCGCGGCCCGAGCCCTGGGCCTAGCCGAGAACGGTGCTGCGATTCGCCGCGACGAGCTGCGCAACCGTCTGCGCTCCGCGGCGCGCGATCAGCAAGCGGTGCCGCCTCCGGCGACCGGCGAGGGGACGGGCGCGCGGGCGTTTGCCTGCTTCTGCGAAGACGTGAGCGCCAAGGACATCCGCCGCAGCGTGGCCGAGGGCTATGACTCGATCGAGCTGTGCAAGCGCTACACGACCGTGACCATGGGCCCGTGCCAGGGCCGGATGTGCCAGCTCCCGTCGATCCGGCTGATGGCCCGCGACACGGGGCGGACGCTGGCCGAGGTCGGCGGCACCACAGCGCGGCCGCCTTGGTCGAGCGTTCCGCTCGGAGCTCTGGCCGGACGCCCGATCGAGCCCGCTAAGCGTTCCTCGATTCACGGCCGGCACCGCGAGCTCGGTGCGAAGATCATGTGGGCTGGCGACTGGCGCCGGGCCTACGACTACGGCGACCCCGAGGCCGAGGTCCAAGCCGTGCACGAATCGGCGGGGCTGATCGACGTCTCGACGCTCGGCAAGCTACTCGTGCGCGGACCCGAGGCAGGCGAGTTCCTGGATCGGCTCTACCCGAACCGGATGTCGACGCTGAAGCCAGGCCGCGTGCGCTACGGGGTCCTCACCTCCGACGCCGGGCGGATCATGGACGACGGGACGACCAGCCGGCTCGACGAGGAGACGTTCTACGTCACCACCACTTCGAGCGGGGCCGGCGCGGTCGAGCAGTGGTTCGCCTGGTGGCTTGCTGACTGGAAGCTCGACCTCGAGCTGACCGACGTCACCCAGGCGCTCTCAGCGATGAACCTCGCGGGCCCGAAGGCGCGCGAGATCCTGGCTCGGGTGAGCAACGTCGACACCTCGCCGGACGCGTTCAAGTACCTCGACGCGCACCAGGCGCGCGCGGCCGGGGTGCCGTGCCTGCTCCTGCGCATCGGCTTCGTCGGTGAGCTCGGCTACGAGATCCACTTCCCGGCCGCCTACGGCGAAGACCTGTGGGACGCGCTGCTGCGTGCAGGCGAATCCGAGGGCATCCGCCCGTTCGGGCTCGAGCCTCAACGCATCCTGCGTCTGCAGAAGCAGCACATCATCGTCGGCCAGGACACGGACTCGGAGTCGACGCCGTTCGGCGCCGCGATGCCGTGGGCGGTCAAGCTCGACAAGGAGGAGGCGTTCATCGGCAAGTGGGCGCTCGCGCGCGCGTCGCAGGCCCCGCTCGAGACGGCCCTCGTCGGCTTCACGCTCGGCGACGGACGCGTCCCCACCGAAGGCGCGGTCGTGCTCGGGACCGACGGCTCCGCGGCCGGCCAGGTGACGAGTGCTCGCCTGTCGCGGCGGGTCGGCAAAGTGATCGGGATGGCCTGGGTGCCGGCCGGGCTGGCCGAGGACGGCGCGACGATCACGATCGCCGACAACGGATCGAGGCTCGAGGCTTCGGTGATCACCGAGCCGTTCTATGACCCGCAGGGGGAGTTGCTGCGATCTTGAGCGCGCTCGAGTTTCTGACGCCTGTAGCCGACTCGGCCGAAGTCTTGGCCCGGACGCCGATGGAGCGGCTGGCGCGCGAAGCCGGCGCCCGCTTCGAACGTCGCGAGGGCTGGAACGTGCCGATCGCCTTCGGGGACGAGGCGGCCGAACGCGAGCGGGCGAGCAGCGCGGTCGGATTCGTCGATCGCTCGATGCTGGCCAAGTTCGAGTGCAGCGCGCCGGCCGAGACGCTAGCGCCGTTGGGTCTGTCGCCCGGAGTCGCCGCCTGGCGTGACGGCGCCTGGTGGTGCCCGGTGACACCGTCTCGGGTCCTGGTTGTGGGCGCGGGCGGCGAAGCAGCTGCGCTGCGGGCACGCGTCGATGAGATTGGCGGCCGCGTCGTCGAGTTGACCACCGGCCTGGCGGCACTGGCGCTGGTTGGTCCGCTGTGCCGCGAGCTGCTGGCGCGCTTCTGCGCCGTCGATGTGCGTCCGGCGCTGGCGCCGGTCTGCGCGTTCCGTCCGGGCTCGGTGGCCCGGACGCCTGGCTATGTCCTGGTCGAGGACGAAGACCGGCTGCTGATCATGGTCGGCTGGGCGCTTGGGGAATACCTGTGGCGCGTCGTGGCCGACGCCGCGCGGAGCCTCGGCGGCGGGCCGCTCGGGGTCGATGTGCTGGCGCGGGAGGCGGCGCGTGCGTGATCTATTTCGCACCCGGCGGATGTGGCGCCGGCCGGGCGAATTGCGCGACAGCTACGACGTGGTGATCGTCGGCGGCGGCGCCCACGGCCTGGCTACGGCTTACTACCTCGGGCAGCTCGGCGTGCGCAACGTGGTCGTGCTCGAGCAGAGCTACATCGGCTCGGGGGCCGCGGGGCGCAACACGACGATTCTGCGCTCGAACTACAAGACCCCTGAAGGCGCACGCTTCTACGACGCCAGCGTGAAGATGTACGAGCGCCTGTCGTCCGAGCTCGACTTCAACCTGCTGTTCTCGCAGTGCGGGCACCTGACGCTTGCCCACTCCGACCGCGCGATGTTCGTGATGGCCAACCGGGCTGAGGTGAACCGCACCTACGGAATCGACTCGCAGCTCGTCGACGCCGCCGAGGTCAAGCGTCTGTGTCCGCAGCTGAACGTCTCCGAGGAGGCGAC
>JAFAZV010000214.1 GCA_019239445.1 Solirubrobacterales bacterium | reverse complement strand
AGGTCCTGCAAGCTGAGCGGGTGTGCAGGTGGCGCGTCGAGCACGGTGCGTGAGTCGACGCGGAGCGTCGGGTCGACGTGGATCAGCTCACCCGAGCGGAGCGGTCGCCAGCCGCTCTCACCGTCCATCGCCTCGCTGGCCACGATGACCGTCGGGCGCTCGGCGGCGTGTTCGGAATGCACCCTCGTCCCATGACTCGAGACCTGCTCCAGTGTTTTTCCAGAAGGTCTCTCCAGCACGTTCAGCTCGTGCGTCTCCGGATAGCGCAGAGCCCACAGCTCACCGGCGGCGATCAACACGAAGTTGAGCGCCAGCAGCGGCAGGTTAGCGGCGACCCAGCCCACCGCGCTGGAGATCCCGCCGACGACATCGCCGTCATGGCGCTCGATTTCTCCCGTGATGAGCGCGAACAAGCGCTCGGAGTCGGTGTCTCCGCGGACCAGGTTCATCTGCGGCCCGACCCTTCGCTCGAGCGCGGGAAGATCTTGGATCACCCCATTGTGGGCGAACAAACGTCCCTGCTGCTCGAACGGATGTGTGTTGCGCAGCTCGAGCGCACCCGTCGAGGCATACCGGATGTGGGCCACGAACGTCGATGCGTGGACACTGCGCGCCTCGCGCGCGAAGGCTCGATCCTTGAACGCGGCGAGCGGCTGCTTGTCGACGCGCGCATGCTGGTGCTGATCGAAGTAGCCGAGTCCCGTTCCGTCCGGCTCGCGGTGGCTCTGGACGCGCAGCGAATCAGGCGCGTCGAGAAGCCAGAACGTCGCGGTCACAGGATCGGCGCCGGCGCACAGCCCGAACAGGCGGCACATGCCGGTACGGTACGACACCGCCAGGCCGCATGTAGGCACCGAGGCCTAGCTACACAAGACGTTCAGAGTTTTCCTCAACACTGCGTCGGGTAAGCCCACAGCGTGAGCGGGAGAGACGAGCTCATCAAGGATTTCCGCCGCGACGGCAACATAACGCGCAATGAGCTGCAGGATTGGCTTGGGACTCCGGAGTCCAAGCGTGCCGGGATAGGCAGCGGTGAGTCCAAGGGACATCGTTCCGGACGGCGGATCGTCGACCTGCTCGGCAAGAAGAAAGCCGACTTCACCGAAGACGACGGCTACATGCGTCGCGTGCATGGCTATGTCAAGCGTCACCTGGCGGGGCGTCCACAAGGCGACATCGAAGCCTCGACCTGGCGACATTCGCTCATGAACTGGGGACACGACCCCCTCAAGTGACCATGTCGAGGAAGCAGTTCGTGCTGACCTACTGCGCCGCTCGCATCGGGTACGCGGTCGGGTTGATCGTGGCTCCCACGCGGGTGGCCAGGCCGTGGCTCGGCGACATGAGCCGCGCCTCGTCGCAGATCGCGACCCGTGGCCTCGGGGTCAGAGAACTGGCGCTGTGCGTGGGGGCGCTGGCTGCGAGCGCTTCGGAAGCGCCCGCGCGGTGGTGGCTCGCTGCCTGCGCCGCCTCCGACTCAGTCGACCTCGCCTCGACGCTGCTCGCCGATGATCGGGACCTGCCCTCCCACGCGAAGGTGGGCACGGTGCTCGCGGCCGGCAGTTTCGGAGCGGTGGCGGCCGCCCTCGCGCTTGCTGAACGCTCCGGCGCCCGGCCGCTCGTCCACGACTGACGATCTCCATCCAGGCCTTGGCCTGAGGACGCACCGAGCCCCCGGCCCAGGGAGGGGCGTGGCCGGGGGCTCGGGGGGCATCAGCTGACAGGGTCAGCCGAAGCGGTTGAGGAGACGGTTAGCTCGTCGGGATGAGGACCCGGTTGATGACGTGGATCGTGCCGTTCGTCGCCGCCACGTCGGGCTTGGTCACTTGCGCGTCACCGACGTAGACCTTGCCATCCGCTGTGCGGATCGCGAGCGACTTGCCGTCGAGCGTTTTGGCTGACTTCAGCTTGGTCACCTCCGCCGCGGTGACGTTGCCCTTGACCACGTGGTAGAGCAGCACCGCGCGCAGTTTCGCCTTGTTCTTCGCCAGCTCATCCAGCGTCGCCTTTGGAACCATTGCGAAGGCGGCGTCGGTCGGGGCGAAAACGGTCAGAGGCCCGGGACCGGACAGAGCGCCGACCAAGCCGGCCTGCTTGACCAGCGAGGCGAGGGTGTTGAACGATCCGGCCGCCACGGCGGTCTGCACGATGTTCTCCTTCCCGGCGCCGGCGGATGGCGCGGCCGTGCTCGACATCGTCGAGCTGGCTGACGCTGCCGCGGTCGAACTCGACGAGCTCGAGCTGCCGCACGCGCTCACGGTTGCCGCTAGCGCAAGTCCGACGATCGTGGTGGCAAAAAGCTTCTTCATGGGAACGAACTCCTGTGAATGTGGCTCGCGCAGGTGCGCCACAGTCCGACTTCGGGTGGGCGAGAAGCTGGGCGGTGGGACTCAGGCGATCGGAGCAATGAACACCTGCTTGATGACTTGTGTACAAAGTCAGTCTAAGGTCCGTCTAGCCTCGCTGTCAAGGGTTCGTCGAAACTGCGTCCAACCGGCTGGCGCTCGTGCGACTTCCTATGGGCTGAGGCCGCTTCGCGAGCCTCGAGCGGAATCACCTAGGTGTGGAGACCGCTGCTTTCGCCTGCGAAGTCCGCCGCGCGCGGCCTCTTTGCGCGACCCGGTGAGGACTGAGAGGAGCCAGCACCGCGTAGATGAGCGCGGCGAGCAGCGCCCCGACGAACGGGATAGGCAATTGATTGCCCAGGCCGGAAGGGAGGATGAGGTGGACCCACAGATTGAACGCGAGGCCGACGAAGAATGCGATTCCGGCCACGGGGTCGATCCAGTCGGTGAGCCGGCGAGGCCGCTCGAAGAACTCCTCCGCGGGCGTGTCCCGTCGCTGCACGAAGAGCCAATCCACGAGCATGATGAAGGTGAAGGGGAAGATGACATCACCGATTCCGTTGAGGAAGCTCTGGATATGGGTGAGGATCCCCGCAACGGCCAGCAGCGTCGAGGCGATGCCAAGCAGGAACGTACCCACCGGCTGTTCCCACTTGTGCGGGCGCAGGAATGAGTTCATCGCCACCAGTACATCGATCGTCGAGGGATAGAGATTCATCGCGTTGGTATGGACGATCGCCACGACCACGCCGATCGCGGCCACAGCACCCCACCAGGACAAGTGGGCTCCGAGGAGCGCGACGTTCCAGTTCCCGGTTGCCTGCATCGAGAACATGCCCACGACTCCGAGCAGCAGAACCGAGAGCATGATGCCGATCGAAGGCGCCAGGAAGAAGGCGAACGAGCGGCCGCCGTGCCGCGGCTTGGGAAGCGCGAAGCGCGACACGGTGGAGAGCTTGTAGGTCCAAGCCAGGATCGAGAGGCTGAGGATTGTCGTCAGCGCGGGACCCCAGTGCAGCTGACCGTGACTGTGCAGGACCGTGATCGAGAAGTGCGAGAACAGATACACAGTCAGCGCGCCGTAGCAGACGATGAAGAGCACGGAGGTGTAGCGGTAGAACGGCTCGAGCACCCTCATTCCAAAGAGCACGAGAATTGTTTGCGCCAGCCCAATCACCCAGGTCCACAGCGTTGGGTCGGAGTGGGCGAGCGCGCCAAGGAGCTGACCGCCTACCGCTGTGTTGAGGCCGAAGAAGCCCGCGTTGACGACCGTGAACAGGAGTGAGAACAGAGCCGCACCGCCGTAGCCGTAGGTTCGCCGGGCGACGATCAAAGCGGTCAGCGGGACTTCGCGGCCCATCTCGCTGAACAGGCCGGCCGGAATAAACGCCAAGAGCCACGCTAGGACGATCGCGCTCACCATCCACCACAAACCGAAGTTGAACAACTGCGAGCCGACGATCGGCGTTAGCGCCGAAGCCGACGCCATCGCCCAGAGGATGAACAGCCGCGTCGGGGTGATCGTGCGCTGCTTGTCGGGGATGGGCGCAACTCCAACCGTCTCAAGCTCACCCGAGAAGCGGCGCCGAGACTCGGCGGGAGTCTCGCCGCCTCGGCTGGTGCTCCCAAGGCGAGAAGATCGCGGGGGCGGGGCAGCTTGCGTGCTCATGAGCTTTCTCCTTCCTCCTTGCGCGCCTACCCGGAGCCTCGCGCAAGGTAACCGCCTCCGCTCGGCGCGCAGGAAAAACCCGGCCGCGGCGAGAAGGCTTCAGCCACCGCCTCGGCGAGGGGCCTTCAGCCACCCCGCCCTAGCTGACGGCTCTCAGCCGGCGAGAACTTCAGGTTTCTGTGGTGACTCGCCGGTGGGGTGGATCGCCTCCCGGATGAGTTCCGGAGCCGCCTGCGGCTCGTCCCCCCAGGTCATGGAGTCGAGAATCTGGCGCTCGGCCCGGGCCGCCGCCTCATCGGACGACGCGAATATCCGTCCTAGCAGGTCACTTGCCGTCACCTCGTCTCCGATCTTGACCAGCAGCTCGATGCCGGCGGCAGCATCGATCACGTCATCCTTCTTGTGGCGTCCTGAGCCGAGTCCGCCGGCCGCGTTTCCCACCCCTTCGGCGTCGACGCCGGCAAGGCAGCCCGCGCCTGGCGCGCGGATCTCGCGCACGACACGCGCTGTTGGCAGCAGCGAGACGTCGTCGACGATTCGCGGATCGCCGCCCTGAGCTTCGACGAAGGCTTGGAAATGCTCGAGCGCCTCACCGGTCTCGAGTGCCCGCTGAGCGAGACGTTCAGCTTCGGGCAGCTCTGCAGCGCGGCCGGAGAACCAGGCCAAGTGCGCCGTCAGCGCCAGGCATAGGTCCAAGAACCGGCCGGTGCGTTCTCCCCGCAGGACCTCGATCACTTCGCGCACCTCGATGGCATTGCCGATCATCGCGCCGAGCGGCTGGCTCATGTCGGTGATCAGGGCTCCCGTCGTGCGCCCCGCTGCCTGCCCAAGGTCGACGCAGGCACGCGCAAGCTCTTGGGCGCAATCCATGTCTTTCATAAATGCGCCCGAACCAGCTTTGACGTCGAGCAGGATCGTGCCCGCTCCGCCGGCCAGCTTCTTGCTCATCACGCTGGCGGCGATCAGCGGAACGCTGTCGACGGTGGCGGTCACGTCGCGCAACGCGTAGATCGCACGATCCGCGGGGACGAGATCGGTCGTCTGCGCGCTCACCGCGAGCCCAATCCGCCGCACCTGCGAGAGCACCTCGTCGATGCTGAGGTCGACGCGCATGCCGGGGATCGACTCGAGCTTGTCCAACGTCCCGCCCGTGTGTCCGAGACCTCGGCCAGAGAGCTTGACCACCTGCATTCCGAGGGCTGCGGCCAGCGGCGCCACGACCAGCGTCGTGCCGTCGCCGACGCCGCCGGTCGAATGCTTGTCCACCGTCGGTCCCGAAAGCGATGAAAGGTCGAGTACGTTGCCGGACCCAACCATTGCCTCGGTCATCGCCACGGTCTCGGCGTGCGTGAAACCGCGCACGTACCCCGCCATGAGGAACGCGGTCAGCTGGTAATCGGGCAGGTCTCCCCGCGCGAACCCATGGATCAGCTGGCGCAGGTCGTCCGCCGTGAGCTCCCGGCCGTCGCGCTTCGCCGCGATGAGTTCAACTTCGTGTTCCATTCTGGCCTCCGCCTATTCGTTCAGGGCCGCCAGCGCGTCAGCGGTCTTCGACATCCCGAGCCGCGTCGCTCCTGCCTGCACCAGCGCCAGCGCCTGTTCTGCCGTGCGGATGCCTCCGGATGCCTTGACGCCGAGCCGACCTTCGACTGTCTTCGCCATCAAGTGAACAGCTTCGGCGGTGGCGCCGCCCGACGGGTGAAAGCCGGTCGAGGTCTTGACGAAGTCGGCGCCCCCCATCTCCGCCGCTCGGCATGCTTTGACGATCGTCCCGGCGTCGAGAATCCCGGTTTCGATGATGATCTTCAACGTCGCCTCGGGTGCCGTCGCGCGTACCGCCTCGATCTCGGCCACCACCCGCTCCCACGCCCCGACAAGTCCGTGGGCCAGGTTCATGACCATGTCGAGCTCGCGCGCGCCCTCGCTCCATGCCAGCTCAGCCTCCGCCGCCTTCACGGCGGGCGCGTGCGCGCCGGACGGAAAGCCGACGACCGCGGCCACCGCCACGATCCCTCCGGCCAGCTCGCCGGCGGCGATCTCGACCATCGTTGGGTTCACGCACACCGCAAACACGCCAAGCTCCAGCGCCTCGGCGCAGTGGCGACGTACGTCGTCCTCTGTCGCCTCGGGCGAGAGCAGGGTGTGATCGATCATCGCGGCGAGCTCAACACGCGTCCGCGGTAGTTGCCGCACGCGCGTCACGCGAGCACCACCTGTTGAAGCTCGGCCGCCAATGCGTCGAGGCGCTGAGATGCACGATGCCAGACAGCGTCCGCAGCCCCGTAGCGCATGTCTTCGACGACCTGCAAATACATCTTCAGCTTGGGCTCGGTACCGCTCGGGCGAACCACGGCACGGATCCGCTCGCGGCAACGGAAGATCATCACGTCGGATCGTGGCAGCCGCCCGCCGGCAAGAAGATCCTCGGTCTCGGTGACCGGCTCGTCGAGCAGTTGCCGCGGCGGCCTCGTGCGCAGGCGGCGCATGATTTCCCCCGCGTCGGCATCGTGCGCGCCACTGGCGAGTTCGGCAACGACCTGCCTCGTGGCGTGCAAGCCGAACCTAACCGCCAGCTGGTCAAGCCGTCGGCCGAGGTCGACGCCGTCTCGGCGCGCCTCGAGCGCAGCGCAAACGATCAGCAGCGCTGCTGATATGCCGTCTTTGTCGCGCACAGCATCGTCGACTGCGTAGCCGAGGGCTTCCTCATAGCCAAACAGCAGCGGGTCGTGGCGACGGTCTGAGGCTGAGTGCATGATCCACTTGAAGCCCGTGAGCGTCTCACGATGCTCGGCACCGAATGCATCTGCCATCCGACCGAGCAGCGTCGATGACGCTACCGTGCTCGCCACCACAGCGGGGACTTGCGTCGGCCGGTGCGTGAGCATGTAGTAGGCGAGCAACGCGCCGACCTCGTCGCCGGTGAGAATCCGCCAGCCGCCGCGCTGGTTCGGAATCGCTACGGCCAGCCGGTCTGCATCGGGGTCGTTGGCCAGGATCAGATCGGCACGACTGGCCTTCGCCTCGGCGAGTGCGAGATCCAGCGCGCCCGGCTCTTCCGGGTTCGGTCGTGCCACCGTCGGGAAGTCCGGGTCGGGAAGGCCCTGCGCCGCGACGACGCGCGGCGGCGCGAACCCAGCTCGCTCGAAGACAGCCAGCAGGACATCGCGCCCGACCCCGTGCAGCGGTGTGTAGACAACCTCGAGGTGCGGCTGATCGTCGGCGCGCGCCAGGCGCGCGATCGTCTGCACGTAGGCATCCACGACAGCGTCGCCCAGCGCCTCGCCCAGTGACCCGAGCGGCAAGTCCGAGAGCGCGGTCACGGCCCGAATGCGCTTGGCGATTGCGTCGTCGACGGGCGGGACGATCTGCGCGCCGTCGCCCAGGTAGACCTTGTAGCCGTTGTCTTGCGGTGGGTTATGGCTCGCCGTGATCATCACGCCGGCGGCGCAGGAAAGACGGCGGGTCGCGAACGACAGCACCGGCGTCGGGACGCGGGGCGGCAGTGTCAGCGCCCTCAGGCCGGCGCCCGTGATGACGCGCGCCGTCTCCTCAGCGAATTCCGCCGATCCATGCCGGGCGTCGTGGCCGATGACCACGCCCGCCGCTGCTGCGCCAGCCACCTCTTCCTTCAGGAAGCGAACCAGCCCGGCGGTTGCGCGTCGCACGGTGGCTCGATTCATCCGCGCCGGGCCGGCACCGAGACGTCCGCGTAGCCCGGCCGTGCCGAACGTCAGCTCGGCAGCGAATCGCCTTGCGAGCTCGTCGCCTGCCTCGGCGTCGAGCAACCTTTGCAGCTCAGCCCGCGCGCTCGGATCGGGATCATCGGCGATCCAGTCGCGGACCCGGCTGGCGAGGTCGGTTGCGCTTGCGGGTCCAGCGGTCACGTCGCGTGGCTACCCGCCGGGGCCTGGTGGAAGACGTTCGGCCGAGCGGTCCCCGCCGCCGTCCCTCGGCGCGTGCTAGTTCCGGAGAGTTTCGCCAGCCCGGCCCGCGTCGGTTGCGATGATCACCGAGATCGTCTATGGCTGACGCCGGATCGCCAACCGCCCGGACGTCGTACGAGCTGCTCGCCGAGCTGCCCCTGGTGGTCGAGTCTTGCTCACTCGAACCGCTTTCACGCGCGTTCGCCCCTGCCGTCACCCGGTACACAACGGTCGTGCGGCTGCATGGCGCCGGGCTGGACGGGATAAGCGAGGACGTGACGCCGTTTGAACCAGCGCAGCTGCAATTCGTACGCTCCCCGCCCGAGCTGCCCTTAGTCGGTGCGTGGACGGTTGACTCCTTCGCGCGGCGGCTCAGCGACGTCGACGTGTACCACGGCACCGAGCTGCCTCCTGGCTTTCCGAAGACGTTTCGCCGCTGGGCATACGAGAGCGCTGCCTTGGACCTCGCGCTTCGCCAGACCGGCATGTCCCTCGCGCAGGCGCTCGGCCGCCCGCCTCGCCCGGTGAGTTTCGTCAACTCCCCGATGCTGGGTGATCACCCGCTGAACGTGATCCGGGAGCGGCTTCAACACCACCCAGAGGTCCGCTTCAAGCTCGATCCCGCGCCGGACTGGAACCGAACCCTGATCGAGGACCTCGCAGCAACCGAAGCAGTCGCGATCATCGATCTCAAGGGCCAGTACCCGCCCCAGGCGCCGATCTCGCTGACTCCGGAACCGGGACTGTATGAACGCCTCGCGGTCGGCTTCCCCGACGCATGGCTCGAAGATCCCGGCCTCACCCCGGCGACGCGCGATGTCCTGCGCCCCCATCAAGACCGCATCACCTGGGACCTGCCGGTTCGCACTCCGCAGGACATCGAACAGCTCCCGATCCTCCCCAGAGCGATCAACATCAAGCCTGCCCGGCACGGCACCCTGCGCCGCCTCCTCGACGTCTATGACCACTGCGCCGACCACGCAATCCTCGTCTACGGCGGAGGCATGGGAGAGATCGGACCCGGTCGCGGACAGAACCAGTACCTCGCCTCGATGTTCCACCCCGACGCTCCCAACGACGTCGCTCCTGTCGCCTACAACGATTTCAACCCGCCGACCGACCTGCCTGTAAGTCCGTTGACGCCGCGCGCCGCAGCCATCGGTTTTCGGTGGGGGGAGGACAGCACCTGAGGTGCGTCTCCGCGGCCACCCCCTCGGTGCTGTGGTCATCGGGCGCTACTGCCGAAGCCCGCTCACCCACGCCTCGATGTCCCGGTGCCGGAGCGTCCGGGCAACCGACACGCGGTGGCGCCCATCGACAACGTAGTAGCCGTCAGGCTGCCGGCGCAGCACGACCGGCGGCAGCGCGTCGCCCTTGCGATGGGCCAGCGCTATGCGTTCCCAGCGCCGGCGCAGGACATTCGACGCCGGCCGGAACTCCGAATCGAAGTTGCATGTTGGCTCAATCGTCCCGACGACTGCGGGGAGCGCTACCACCTCGAGTCGTTGCGGCCCAACGGCGAGCAGGGTAGAGGGCGAGAGCGAGCGCAGACAGCGGCACCGGCGACGAAACCAGGCTCTGACATTGGCGATTCGATAGGCCCGCCGCGCGCGCGTGAAGTCGGATTCGGCGTCGAGCCGTGGGAGCCCGGTGCTATGGGAACGTAGAGAGCCGAACATGGTGTTGAGTGCAGCCTGAGCTAAGACCGTCCGCGTGTCATCGGTAATTCGCCTGCTCGTGAGCCTTACGCGCTCGCCTGGTGCGTCGCACCAGCGCGTCAGGCTCGCGGTCCAGTTATTCGGAAAGGGGGACGCTCGCGACGGTCGGTTCCTTCCAAGAACCCACCTAACGGATCCGGCGATCTCGAAGAACCCGATTCGTGTCGACCCCGAAACCGGGCTTTCGAGCTCTGGCCGAGACACTGGCGGAGAGGCTCATCGGACTGGTCCGGTGGGGCGACAGTCGCGCTAACTCGCGAACGCCCGCGTGCTTCAACGTCCGCCTCCGTGTCTGTGACGCTCGGCTCCTGGGGCTGCGAATCGGCTGCAAATCCGACATCTTCCGCCTGATGACGCCGGGAGGATTCGCGCTGAGCTTTTCAGGCTCGACTTCCGGGAAGATGGGGCCGGGATCATTTACGGCCGCGGAGAATCATCGTTCATGGGCCTGCGCTCGTCGCCACCGAAGCTGCTGCACCACCAGTCCGCTGGCGAGTTCGGCCACACATGTCAAGGTCGATCGAACGCCCCCCAAAAGTTTCATCCGTTGAGGGTGATGCTCACCGCACAGCCTGGCCGTAACCTACGGTCGCAAACGAACACGCCAGCTTTAGCCAAGACGCAGTCGCCCGGCGCCACCTCGATAGGTGACTCCAGCTGCGCGCAAATTCCGACTGTCAAGCCGATAGAGCGCAGTACGAGCCATGCCGACCGTTGAACCGTAGCCATTGAACATGTACGAGCTTTTGGAGGTCCCGTTTTGCGCTTCATCTTGAATGTCATCTGGCTCGTGTTCGCTGGATTCTGGTTGGCGCTCGCATACGTGTTGGCCGGGATCATCGCTTTCGTCTTGATCATCACGATCCCGTTCGGTTTCGCTGCCTTTAGGATCGCGGCCTTCGCGTTGTGGCCTTTCGGCCGCAGAATCGTCCATCGGCCGGATGCAGGCGCAGGCTCGATGATCGGCAACATCTTGTGGATCATCCTGCTCGGCTGGGAGCTCGCACTCGCGCATCTGATCACGGGCATCGTCCTGTGCGTAACGATCATCGGAATCCCGCTCGGGCTGGCGAACTTCAAGCTCATTCCCGTCTCGCTGACACCGCTGGGGCGTGAGATCGTGCCGACGACCGACCGGGAATTCGCTTAGGTCGACAGCCGATCGGCGGGCGCGCAGTGATCGGCACTGGTCGCCGGATCTGCTGAGCGTCCGGACGAAGCACCGTTCCAGGATGAGCGATGACGGCTGGGAGAGGTCCTGATGCTGGAGAAACCGACTCGTTGCCGTATGGCCGGCTCCTCTCTCCCAAGGACACCGCGAGGATCGAATGGTCTCTGGGCAGCCGACGACGACGACGCCTCACTGCCGTTCGACCGGGAGCCGACCGCGCCCACGCACTCGAGAACGAAAGCGACGGGACTCGAACCCGCGACCTCCGGCGTGACAGGCTGCGAGACCGGCCGCTACGGAGGACGACGACGGACGACGGAAGGCGACGAAATGGGGCCCACTGCAGGGGTTTCGCGTCGCCGTCGCTGATGGCGGCTGGATCCAGGTCTCGCGCGAGTTGCCGCCGTAGTGGCGTTTTTAGTGGCGTCGGGCCAGACCAAGACGTCTGGTTGTCGTCCAACGGAGCGGGCGCCGCCAGGTCGAATTCAGCTAGCACCGGCTCCTCCCCGGCGACGAGGCAGAAGCGATCAATCGTCCAGGGGAGGTCGCGGCGAGCGTCGTTTCGGACCGCCTGACCGTCGCGGTAACCCGCTGCCGCCAAGGGGAAGCAGAACTAATGATCGTCCAAGAGCGCGTCCGCTCGCTCGGTGGTAGCTAGCACCGGGTCATCACGAATGTGCGTTTGGTCGCCAAACCAGGCGGGCGCGATCGCCGGCGGTGGGAGGTGAAAGCGATCGCGCGGTAGGTCAGCTAGCGGGTCGACGCTGTGCGCGAGCGCCGCGCCCTCACGGGCGACTCGGCCAGCGTCCGCAAAGCCACTGCCGGCCAAGCGGGCGCTCCTCCGATCGTGCTGCCCCTCGCCCGCCCGTCAGCGGCCTACCGTCGCGGGCTCACTCCGTGCTCGCGCAGCCAGTGGACCACGTGGTGCACCCAGATCGGCAGCGACTTGTGGGCCATAAACAGGTGCCCCGTGTTGGGGAGGATCAACTGCGAGACGTCGCAGCCACAGTTTGCCCGATAGAAGGCGAGATCCGCCTTCGCGGTCGCCGGCGGGACGATCACGTCGTGATCGCCCGAGGTCAGCAGCACCGGGACGCTTGGCCCGATCTGCTTTATCAGCGCCAGGTTCTCGGCGTAGATCTCCGGGATATTCGACAGTTCTCCGAGCGGAGAGTCGACGAACGGCGGGGTGCAAGCGATTTTCGCGACCGAGCGCACCGCGCCTGGCGGGTAGATGTCAAACGTCCGGCAGTCCTGGCTCGTCCCGAAGAACACGAGGTAGTCAGGGTGGTTTGGGTCGAGCGCGATGTGGGTGTCGGGACCGGTGGCAAGCGGCGCGCCGCCCGTGATGTCGGCCTGGACCATCGCCGAGACATCGTGGTACTTACCCGGGTAGCCCGCCACGATCCACCCGCCGGCGCTGTGCCCGATGATCGCGACAGTGGGGCTGCGCAGCTTGCTCGGCCGCCGGGGCGCGGAGCAGTTGCTGCCCCGGCTTGTCGTGTAATCCCCACTTTTGACCTCGCCAATGAGCTGGTGCAGCAGCTCGCGCTGTACCGCGGTGGTGAGCGTCAGGCCGCCGCCGGGATGATCGAAGTAGCTGCTCTTGGCGTAGCCGAGGCGGTCGTACGAAATGACCACATACCCGGCTCTGGCCAGCGACCGCGCGACCGACCAGCGCGGCGTGTAGTCCCAATTCTGAGTCGAGGAGGCGATCCCGTGCACAAGCACGACCGCTGGCGTCCGCGAGCTGACCGGCCCGTCAATGAAGCGCTGCCCGTAGAGGACACTCGTGGTCCTCGCCGGGTTGGTGACCGAGAAGCAGACCGTCTCGATCCGCATGCCATGGTTGAGTTGCATGCGGTCAGGACGCTTACCCCAGGCCACAGAGGCGGTCGCCCCGACGACCGCTAACACGACGACTGCTACGAACGCGAGCTTGCTGCGCGGCATGAGCCACCTCCCTCGAGCTGAGCACAGACCCTACACCCGCAGCCGAACCGCTGCGCCCGCTGCACCGCCCCGAACGCGGTAGCGCACCCGGCTCAATGCACGCAAAGATGGGTCTCTTGACCTTGTACTCGAACGCGCGCACACCCAACTCCCAGGTCGCGAACGCCGGAACGAACCCGAGGCCCCGCGGCGGCACACACCAGCGGATCCTGAACCATCGCAAGTCAGCTTGCCATCGCACTGGCCATCGGCAGCTGGCATCGCCCCCGCCGCAGAGCGCTCGTCCGTCGCCGCCGACCGGCGCGATCGGTGAGTCGCCGTTGCGCACGTCCGCGAGGTTGCGCGTGATCGTCACCGTTACGCGGTCACGGCTTGGGGCTCGGCAACCACGACTTGGGAGTTTGCGGCGGGGGCGTGGCGCCGACCGGCGGTCAGGCTGGCGGCGATGATGCCGATCGCCGAGAGTGCGACGGCGACCCAGACGGCTGGGGTGAATCCGTGGATGAATGCTTGCGGGCTGTGATAGCCGCCGTGGTGGATGAACACGCTGGCCAGCACGGCGACGCCGATGACGCCCCCGAGCTCGCGGATCGCCGAGTTCGCGCCCGACGCGACTCCGGCCTCCTGGATGGGCACTGAGGTCATAATGGCCGCGGCAACAGTCGGGAAGCAGAATGAGGTGCCGATCCCGGCGACCGTGCAAGCGGCGCCGAGCTGCAGGTAGTCGACGCCGGGGGTGGCGATGCTTGCCACCCACGCGAACCCGGCGGCTTGGAGCGCCATTCCGGTGACCATGAAAAGCCGGTTGCCGTAGCGCTCGGCCAGCGTTCCGACGAGCGGGGCGATGAACATCGGCGGCAGCGTCCACGGCAAAAGCCGGATGCCGGCCTGCAGGGGCGAATAGCCGAGGCCGGTCTGTAGGAGCTGGCTCATCAAGAACAGCGCGCCAAACAGGCCGGCGTACATAAAGAAGCTCACGCCGTTGGCGGCGGTGAACGTGCGGCTTGCGAACAGAGCGGGTGAGACCATCGGCTGCCTTGCGCGGCGTTCCCAGGCGATGAACGTCGCGACCAGCACCACCCCTGCGACCAGCGCTGAGATGACTTCGGGGCTGGTCCAGCCGCTGGTGTTGGCACGGATCATCCCCCAGGTCAGCCCGAGCACACCGCCGGCGGCGACCACGAGCCCGGGCAGGTCCAGCTGGGGCCGGGGGCCGCGGCTCTCGGTCAGCTTCCGGGCGGCGGTCGGGATTAGCGCCAGGCCGATGGGAACGTTGAGCCAGAACATCCAGTGCCAGTCGATCCCCGACACAACGGCGCCGCCGACGACCGGACCGCCGGCTACGGCGAGCCCGACGATCCCGCCCCACAGACCGATCGCTGCGCCACGCTTGGCGACCGGGAAGGCTTCGGAGATCAGGGTGAGCGTGAGCGGGGTGACGATCGCCGCTCCAGCGCCTTGCAGCGCGCGGGTGGCGATCAGCGCCTGCGCGCTGGGCGCCAGGGCGGAGGCGGCGGAGGCCGCGGTGAAAACAAATAGACCGATGCAGAACATCCGTCGACGGCCGAACCGGTCGCCCAGCGCCGCGCCGGTGAGCAGCAGGCACGCGAAGGCGAGGTTGTAGGCGTTGACGGTCCACTCCAGCGAGCCGAGGCTGGCGTGCAGGTCGGCGCGCAGGACGGGCAGCGCGGTGGTGACCACCAGCGTGTCGAGCGCGGTCATGAACGCCGCCAAACCGGCGAGCACGAGCGTCCAGGTCTTGCGGGGAACGGGTGGCGATACGGCGTGGGACTCCATCAGGATGCCTCCTAGAGCGGGGTTGTTGGCCCTAGGACGAACGGCAGGGGTCGTTGGGGACGGCCGACGAGCCGGCTGGCGCAAACCGGCGCATGGAACCTGGCGGTGTCGACCGCGGAGGCTCGAGAAGGTAGTCGTGTTCGATGCGCTACTGAAGCTCGGCGAGACGGCGGCTGAGGAACCGTCGCTCGGCCTCGGTGCCGGCAAGTTCAGGCGCACGCTGATAGGCGGCGCTAGCTTCGTCGCGGCGTCCGAACCGGCGCAGCAGGTCGGCGCGCGTCGAATGCCTGTACTGGTAATCGCGCAGGTCGAGCCGCTCGACGATCTCCTGTCTAGCTCGGATGAGCCGTCCTGTGCAAGCGCGACGCGCGATTGAGTTCGACGATCGGCGAGCCCGTGGGCTCTGTCACTTGCTTGTAGAGCGCCGCGACTTAGCGCCAGTCGATCTGTGGTTCGGATTGCAACGAGGCGATCGCCGCCTGCAAGAGATAGGCGCCGCGGCCGCGCAACGCGATCGCTCGGTCGATCAGAGGCCGCCCCTGCTCGATCTCGTCAGCGTTCCGCCGCGACCGGTCCTGGTCTTCGAGCAACACCAGCTCGCCATCAACCACGCGGGCGTTGCGGCGGGCGTGCTGTAGCAGCATCAGCGCGAGCCCGCGCTCAGCGGGCGTTCAGTGCGCCCCGACGAAGAGGCGGGCCAACACGAAAGGGCGTCTCGGGACACGGCGGCGTCACTGTCTCCAGTAGCCCGGAGGAGGATCGCGCTACTCGAAACGGGGCCGCGGGTCCTCCGGATCACAACACGTCGCTCAGCTTGTAGAGCTCGATTCGGGCGCACGCTTCATCGAGCAGGCTCGAGTGACTGGCTCGCCGGGGATCGTCTCGATATCTCAGGAAGTGTTCCTCCGATGGGAACGACAGGAGATGAACCTCGGTCTGTTCGTCTGCGGTTCGGAGTCTCCGCTCGAGGCGCCCCTGATGATCCGCAAGCAAAGGCAGCACAGCCATCTCGTAGCGCGGGAAGCTGTCAACACCTTTGGCCGGGAGGTGAGCGATTAGCACGTAGGTCACCCGCACAGGCGCATTCTGCTCCACATCACGGTTGCCGCCCCGCCGCCCAGCAGCATCACCTAGGCTGCCGCAACAATCGATTGTCGGTACTGTCGCTTGGCTCCCTTGGCCTTCGTATCCGCGCGCTGAGCAGGTGCTGCGTTCGGATGAGCGGGATACGTGTCCAGCGAGCAAAGCGGGCTGGCCGTGGGGCCCTGGGCGGTAAGGCGGGTCAGCTTGGGCCCTGGGGGCCGTCTGCCGGTTGCCGTGGTCTGAGACGACTTTCCGGGGTGGCGGTTCTCGAGAGCTTCGTACGGGGGCGCTCAGGCGGGCTCGGGAACTTGGGATTCCTGGTCCGGGAGCGGTTGTGGGATGCTCGGACGCTGCCGCGCGGCACGGATTAGTTCTCGCACGGCACGCTCGCCGCGGGCGCGGGCTTGGTCGTGGTCGAGGCGGAGCACGTCGCGGAGCACGATCACCGACTCTCCGCCTACGAGCATGGCGAGCGCTGTCTTGAGCTGCTCGAGTTGGTCGGGTGGGAGTTCGTTGGCGAGCGGCGCGAGTGCCTCGTCGAGGAGTGCGACCCGGCGTGCGCCGCGGAAGGGATCGCCGGTGCCGTCTGGGTCCTGGAGTGAGCGCATGATGGAGGCGCGCAGGAACAGTCGCCATTCGGAGTCGTGCTCGCGGCAGAGGTCATAGAACGCGTTGTGCACGAGCGCGACGCGGTCCTCGGGGTCGCTCGGCGCGCCGGCGCCGAAGAGCGATTCGACGGTCGGGGCGGCCAGGTCGAGCGGTACTTCGGCGAGCAGCGCTTCTGGGTTTGGGAAGTAGCGGTAGGCGGTGGCCCGGGAGACCATGGCGGCGTCAGCCACCGCGGCAACGGTTGGGGTCTTGCCTTCGCTGAGCAGTTCGCGCGCCGCCCGCAGCAGCTGCGCGCGTGTGCGCAGCTTCTGATCCAGCCGTTCACGGGGTTTCGAGTCGCTTGACATGACGCTGACCTAGATGATACAACATCTCACGATAAGATAATGTCTCACGAAAGGAGACGGCATGCAGGTGACAGCACCCCAAGCCACCGAGCAGCTCAGGACTCTCTGGGTGATCGGCCACAAGGTCACACCGATCCCGGCCGGCGAGCGCATCGCGGCGCTCCAGGTCGCCACTCCCGTGGGCACTCCCGGCCCGCCCCCGCACTACCACGCGGACGCCGCGGAGGCCCTCTACGTGCTCGCCGGACGCCTCGGAGTGATGGCCGGCGGCGAGTGGACCTCGCTCGGCCCGGGCGGCTACGCCGAGGTGCCCAAAGGCGTCGTGCACACCTTCCGCAACGAGGGCGAAGAGGAAGTCCGCACGATCACCATCTACG
>JAFAZV010000411.1 GCA_019239445.1 Solirubrobacterales bacterium | reverse complement strand
CGAGGGGCTCGAGCTGATGGACCGTCTCGCGGTGACCGAGGCGGTGCTACCCGAGCTCGCGCGGCTCGGAGGCGTCGAGCAGAGCCCGTATCACCACCTCGACGTGCTCGACCACACCCGGGCGGTGCTGGCTGAGACGATCGCGCTCGAGCGCGATCCGGCGCGTCATCTCGGCCAGCACGCAGAGGCGATGCGCCGTCTACTCGCCGAGCCGCTCGCGAATGGGCTGACGCGCGCGCAGGCGCTGCGGTTCGGCGCGTTGTTCCACGATATCGCCAAACCGCAGACGCGCGAGGTGAACGCCGCCGGGCGGATCACTTTCATGGGTCACGACCGACAGGGGGCCGAGACGGCTCGCGCGGCGCTGACACGGCTGCGCGCCTCGGAGCGTCTCGTCGACTATGTGGCTGCGCTCGTGCGTAACCACCTGCGGCTCGGCTTCCTGGTGCACTCGATGCCGCTCAGCCGGCGCGAGGTGTACCGCTATCTTCAGGCCTGCGAGCCGGTGCAGGCCGACGTGACGTTGCTGAGCGTCGCCGACCGCCTGGCCACGCGAGGCCGTGGCTCGGATGAGGCGATCGCCCGGCATCTCGAGCTTGCGCGCCAGCTGCTGGGCGAAGCGCTCGCGTGGCGCCGCGCGCGGCCGCGGCCGCCGGTACGGGGCGATGATCTGGCGCGTGCGGTCGGGCTGCGGCCCGGGCCGGAGCTCGGGCGGCTGCTGGCAGAGCTCGAGGAGGCTAGCTTCGCCGGCGAGATCCAAAACCGCGAGCAGGCGATCGAGCGCGCGCACGAGCGGCTGCGAGCAGAGCGATAGGCTGCCATGGCGGTGAGCGACGCGGACTGCATCTTCTGCAAGATCATCGCCGGCGAGGTCCCCGGCCAGATCATCGATCAGGACGAGCGCACGGTCGCGTTCATGGACATCTCTCCGGCCACGCGCGGGCACGCTCTCGTGGTCCCGCGCCGCCACGCTCGGGATCTGCTCGCGATCGAGGCCGGAGACCTGGCGGCGACGATCGAGGGCGCCCAGCGCGTGGCGCGACGGATCAGCGAGCGGTTGCGTCCGGACGGGGTGAACCTGCTCAACTCGTGTGGACGCGCGGCCTGGCAGACCGTTTTCCACTTCCACATCCACGTGATCCCGCGCTACGCGGATGACCCGCTGCGGCTGCCGTGGACGCCGGCGCCGGGGGACGTGGACGAGATCGCCGCGGTCGCCGATCAGCTGCGCTGAGACGTTGACGCGGGAGGGTGGGCGGAACGACCACATCTCGCCGTGCTTGATACTTTTCCCGGCGTACGGTCGGGTCTGCGGCGTGCCGCGACATGGGTTCAGATGAGAAGCAGGAGAGATGGCTACGGGTACCGTCAAATGGTTCAGTGACGACAAGGGGTTCGGCTTCATCACGCCCGATGACGGCGGCCGGGATCTATTCGTCCATTTCAGCGGCATCAACGGCGACGGGTATCGCTCGCTGGCCGAGGGTTCGAAGGTCTCCTACGAAGAGGAGGCCGGGCCGAAAGGTCCGAAGGCGGTAAACGTCACCAAGATCTGAGCCCGCGCCGGCGGCGCTCACGAACACCTCGGCGATCTCGAGCGCCTAGAGGCGCGTTCGCCGGCGCGTTCAGCGCAGACCTCGAGCCAGAGGCGCGGCAGCCTCACTCTGACGCGCGCCGGCCCGCACGCGATCGTTTAGCGTCGGCCATGGCCGCATGGATTTGTGCGGACATGCGCAACCTCGGGCTCGTATTCGTGTTGAATGGTCGAGATGAAACGTTCTGTGATGGCCGCCGCCGCGGCCGCGGCGGGCGTCCTCGGGACGTTTGCCACCGCATCGGCATCGGCGAAGATAGTCGAGCTCGGGGCAACCGCGACGCCGCTCGTCGCGCCTAAGTGCCCGTCGGGTGTGTCGGCCGCGAAGTGCACGATCATCCTCACACAGGTCACGGCGCTGGAGACGATTCGCGACGGCATCACGTACCCGACCACGGTCAAGCAGTCGGGCCGGATAGTCGCGTTCACGATCGGCCTGTCGCGTCTGAGCACGAGCCGGACCCAGACCAAGACGTTCATCCACGACCTGGACACCGCGTGGGGGGGTGTGCCTCAGGTGTCGGTGACGGTCCTGCGCCGCGTCGGGAGCTCCTCGCAGCGCCGTTGGAAGACGGTTGCGACGAGCAGTCCTGCCGTGCACCTGATCCCGTACCTCGGGCAGGTCGTGCAGTTCCCGCTCGACACGGCGCTGAAGGTCGAGCGCGGAGACGTCGTGGCATTGAGCACTCCAACGTGGGCACCGGTCCTGTCGTTCGATTTGGCGGGCAGCAAGTTCGCC
>JAFAZV010000234.1 GCA_019239445.1 Solirubrobacterales bacterium | reverse complement strand
TCAGGCTCCGTCGCTGTTCGCCACGTTGCGTCGCCGTCGGCCCGAGCTCGAGCCGCGAGCGATCTCCAAGGGTGTCCTGAGCGCACTCACGCACGCGATCGAAGACGAGAGCCTTTCCCGCGCGGAGCGACCGCTGCTGTTCGCGTCCTTTCAGCGCGAGCGCTTCTACCGCCAGGAGCGCGGCCGCTGGCACCAGCTCTCCCGCGGGGCCGCGCTCAGCGTCGTGTTCGCCGACTTCAAGCGAGCGCGCACCCCTGTCGACGCGCCGGCCGAGATCCCGGTCGACCGCCGGCACCCGCTGGCTCGTGAGTGGTCGATCGTCTGCGACGCCGAGCAACACGGCGTCGCTCTGGCCGGGTGGGAACCACCGTTCTCCGACATCGATGACCCGGACTACGAGCGCACGTTCGAAACCATCTGGAGCGTCGAGCCGAACGTGGTCAGAGACGCAGCCCGAATCTGCGCCTCGGTCGTCGACGACGCCCATCCCGAGCTGATCGACCCCGTGCGTGAGCGCTTGGAGGCGCTGCCCGCCGCCGCCGCCGATGATCAGCTGCGTCTGGCCACGGCAATCACCAACCGCACCTTGTCCTACCTGCGTTAGCCGTGATCGATTCCGCCTCATCACGCCGGGGAGCTCGGTGCGGGTAGCGCTCACCGGCGCCACCGGCCTGATCGGCAGCGCGCTCGTTCGCCGGCTGCGTGAGCGCGGCGACGATGTGGTGGCGCTCACGCGCGACGCGGGTCGCGCCCGCAGCAGCCTCGGCGACGGCGTGGAGCTCCACGAATGGAGCGATCCCGAGCGCCAGCCGCCACCGGCGTCGGCCCTCGAGCGTGCGGATGCGGTCGTGCACCTGCTCGGCGAGCCGGTCGCTCAGCGATGGACGGCTGACGCCAAGCGGCGGATTCGCGACTCGCGCGTGCTCGGCACCCGCTCGCTCGTGGCTGGACTGGCGGCGCTTCCGGCGGACCTGAGGCCGGCGTGCCTGGTGTCACAATCGGCGACGGGCTACTACGGACCGCGCGGTGACGAGCAGCTCGACGAGCGGGCTCCGGCAGGCGCCGACTTCCTGGCTGAGGTCACCGTCGCCTGGGAGCGCGAGGCCGCGGAGGCTCCGGTCGCGCGCGTGGCGATCCCGCGCACCGGCGTCGTGCTGGCGGCGAGTGGCGGCGCCCTTGCCCAGATGCTCCCGCCGTTCCGGCTCGGGGTCGGGGGGCCGGTGGCCGGCGGGCGGCAGTACGTGCCGTGGATCCACTTGGCGGATGTGGTCGGCGCGATCGTCCACCTGCTGGAGGACGTGCGCGCCGCGGGCCCGGTGAACTTGAGCGCTCCGAACCCAGTGACCAACGCGGAACTCTCGCGCTCGCTCGGGCGGGTGCTGCACCGGCCGGCGGTGCTGCCGGTGCCGGGGACGGCGCTGCGCCTGCTCTACGGGGAGATGGCCTCGATCGTCCTCACCGGCCAGCGTGTCATCCCCGCGCGCCTCGAGGAGTGGGGCTACGGCTTCAGCTACGCCGAGCTCGAGCCGGCGCTGCGAGACGTGCTCGCTCCGGGCGAGCAGCGAGGCTGAGCATGGACACGGCGATCCTGTGGCTGCGGCGCGACCTGCGGCTGAGCGACCATCCCGCGCTGGCAGCGGCGCTCGAGGGAGCCGACAGCGTCGTGCCAGTGTTCTGCCTTGACCCGCGACTCCTGCACGGGCGCCACCGATCCGGGCCCCGAACCCAGTTCCTGCTCGAATCCCTACAGGACCTCGAGCGCGGGCTCGAGCAGCGCGGCAGCGGTCTCGTCGTGCGTCACGGAGAACCCGAGCGCGAGCTCCCGCGACTCGCGCAGGAGCTGAGAGCCGCGCGGGTGCACGCCACGGCAGATGTCTCGCCGCTCGCGGTCAGGCGCGATCGCGACGTTCACGCCGCGCTCGATCGGGCGGGCATCGCGCTTCATCTGCACCCTGGGTTGTTCGTCGCCGATGAGCCGGCGGCAATCCTCACCCAGAGCGGCAGCGCCTACACCGTCTTCACTCCGTTTTACCGGGCGTGGCTGCGGGCTCCGCGCCGAAGCCCGCTGCCGCCGCCCGAGCGCCTTCCAGAGTTGCCGTCGGGAATACGCCGTGAGCAGGTTCCACGGCTGGAAGACCTCGGGTTGAAGCAAGAGGTCGAGCGTCCGGCCAGCGGCGGGCAAACGGCGGCGGAGCGGTGCGCGAAGGCTTTCCTGGGCGAGCGCGTGAACGCCTACGGCAGCGAGCGCGACATCCTCGGCAGCGGCGGGAGCTCCGGGCTCTCGCCTTATCTGCATCTCGGCTGTCTGTCCGCCCGGGAGCTCGAGAGCCGTCTTCCCCTGTCGACCGGGGCGCAGCAGTTCCGCCGCCAGCTCTGCTGGCGCGACTTCTACGCGCAGCTGTTACGGACCTTTCCCGCCAATGCGCGCTCGGAGCATCAGCGTCGCTACCGGGGCGCGATCCGCTGGAGTCGCGCTCAGGGAGACTTCGAGGCCTGGTGCCGAGGCCGCACGGGCTATCCGGTGGTCGACGCCGCGATGCGCCAGCTGCTGCAGGAGGGATGGATGCACAACCGCGCGCGGCTGATCGTCGGTTCCTTCTTGACCAAGGACCTCGGGATCGACTGGCGCTGGGGCGAGCGGTGGTTCATGCGCATGTTGATCGACGGGGACGAGGCGAACAACAACGGCAACTGGCAGTGGATCGCCTCAGTCGGCGTCGATCCCCAGCCGGTGCCTCGGCGGATCTACAACCCGACCCGGCAGCAGGCCCGCTTCGATCCCGACGGAACGTTCGTGCGCCGCTACGTCCCCGAGCTCGCCCAGGTGCCGGCCGCGTATCTGGCCGAGCCATGGACGATGCCCGAGCACGTCCAGACGCAGGCCGGGTGCCGGATCGGGCACGACTACCCAGCCCCGATCGTCGACCACGCGCAAGCGCGGCGTGGCGCGATCGAGCGCTACCGCCAAGCCGGCTAGCGGCCCGCCGGGCTAACCGTCGACCAGCGGAAGCCTGCCGGCGACCCCCGCGAGCTCGAACAGCCGACGCGCCTGCGGCGGCAAAGCAGAGCTGATCGCCAGCCGCTTGCCGTTGCTCTGAGTCTTACGTAGCGCGGCCAAGATCGCGCAGAGACCGCTCGAGTCGATGAAGTCGATGCCCGAAAGATCGAGCACTACTTCGTCCGCTTCGGCGTAAGCGTGCGGGAGCAGCTCAGCGAGTTCAGGCGCGTTGGCGAGATCGAGCTCGCCGCGAACCACCACCCGCACCACGCCGGGAGCGCTGGGCAGGATCCGCACCTCCAGCCCCGCATCAAGCGGCAGCGCGGACTGATCCGACAGGGTCATCCGGATTGACGTTACTCGGTACGGGCCGCGGAA
>JAFAZV010000338.1 GCA_019239445.1 Solirubrobacterales bacterium | reverse complement strand
TCAGTCGCAAAACGCTCCATCCCGACGCGTGCGGCTAGCGCCCGGAGGCCGGCGTTGCCGACGATCGAGCGCACCGTCGTGGCGGCGTTGTTGTCCGAGGCCGTGATCATCGGCGCCAGCAGCGAGCGGTCGTAGCCGTTCAACGGTCGATGCGCCACGCCCGGCCGCTCGAGGTAGGCGACCATCAACATCGGCTTCAGTACGCTGGCCGACCACTCGACGTGAAACGGGCGATAGCCGTAGAAGCGGTGCTCGACCCGCACCGCGAACGCGATGTCTCCCGCGCGCCCGCGTGCGTATCTGATCGCTCCGGGCACGTCTGGCCGCCACAGGTGGCTGAGCGCAGCTCCATAGCTGGGGACCGTGCACCCGTGCCGCTTTGCGCTCCGCTTGGGCGCGCGCGCACGCGAGATCACTGCGCCGTTCGTGACTCCGCCGGGGGCGGCTGCGCACGTCACGCTCGCCGCCAGCGCGATCGCGGCCGCCCGGCGGGCTCGACCCCTCAACCCCACTACAGTCTCCTCGGCGAAGCCCCCGTAGCTCAGTGGACAGAGCACCGGACTTCTAATCCGATGGTCGCAGGTTCGAATCCTGCCGGGGGCGTGGGCGATCCGCGGCAAGTTGGCCCTCTCGGAGACAAACTTGGCGGCGGCGCGCCTCGAGGCCGGGCCGCAGGCTGGAAGGTGCGATCGCCTGCAGATCGTCGATCAGCCGTAGTATCCGCCGCGCGACGTTGGGTGACGCGGCTGGGAGCGCGATGATTTCGTCGAGCGCGAGTGAAAGGTAGACGTCCCAGGTCGGCAGCACGAGCGCAACGCGGATGGCACCGTCGCTGCCGGCGATGTGCCCAACGTCCAGGTCACGACCCGCCAGCACGCGCAACAGCCCATCAATTGCATCGAGCGCCTGGACTGCGGTGGTCGGGTCGTTGACCGCCGGCGAGAGCGCTCGCAGTGCGATGTCCGCTAGCACCCGCAGGGCGAGCGCGGGGTCCTGCTCGAACGTCCGCTCTTCACCGAGCGTCAGCGCGCCAACGATCGCTTCCGCCAGCTGCGGTTCGGCCCTCCCGTTCGCAATCGCCACCAGGCCGGATTCGGCGATCAGCTCGCCGGCTCCGACCTTGAGCTCGATCACCGTCCGGTGCCGCTCGGCCGCGCGGAGGAGGCGAGGGACGTCGACTACCTGCAGGATCCCGGCACTTCCCGGCCAGCGAATCTCCTCCGTGGTCGCTTCGGCAGCGAACGGGACGGATGGGCTCTCGGCGCGACCATCGGGATCAACGGCTGGCTGGTCGGCTGTGTACAGGGCGTCGATCACCTCTCGGCCGCGGCGCGCAACTTGGGCGAGGGTGGATGCGAGCTGGATTGACTTGAACGCCTTCATCTGCAGCTCGCGGTACACGATCAACGAGGCGAGCACGCCGACGAAGGCGACTATCGGCACGACGCCCGAAGTCTTCTCTTCCCGGCCGATCACGAGTGAGCCTGTGAACGAATAGATGACCACTCCGGCGTACAGCGCGAACGCACGCCGCACGATTGACGCATCGCGGAACAGGTTCAGCCGTGGAGTAAAGGTCGTCGAACCGAACTGGACGACCAGAAACAGGAGCGAGAAGACGATGCCGATGAACGTCACGGTCCCGGCGCCAACGGCGATCAGCATCTCGATCGCCCGGTTGGTCGCGATCTCGAAGCCGATGCCGACGTGCGGCGCCAGGAACGCCAGCCCGACTGCGATCGCGATCGCGAGCAGCTGCACAATTCCTGTTCGCAGCCGCCGCCTACGGCGGAGCACGCGGGCGATTTCCTGCCGCGGGCGCTGGGCCCCGAACGCCAGCGGCCGCCCGACCGCCCGCGCTCGGCTGGTGCTCATCGCACACGCTCCGGATGACCCACCTTTGCGCCGCTACTGCCTTGCCATTGCGAGGTGCAGCCGTTCCTCGGGACTGATCAGATGGTCCTCGTCGGCGGCCGCGGCGTCGACATCGATCTCAACCCAGTCGATCTTGCCCGAGAACCGGCTTTCGTGGGCGGTGTAGCGGTCGCTGACGGTGGTTCCCGTGTCCTGACCGACGTCGGCGGTTTCGTCGAGCGAGAAGACCATTGGGACAGTCGCGTCGACGCGGCCGGTGGCGACGGCGTGGCCGTCTAGGTACAGCGTGACCGTGCCGCCTTTGCCGAAGCCGCCGCCGTCGTAGGCGAACTCCATCCGGAGCTGATGGGCCCCGCGGGGGACCGCGTCCGCGCCCTCGACGTGAAAGCGCGTCATCCCGAACAGGTTGTAACAGTAGGCTGGCCTGCCCTCGCGCAGGTACAGCGACCAGCCGCCGAACGCTCCGCCCTGCGCGACCAGCACGCCCGTGGCGCCACCCGCGGGCACGACGAACCGTGCTGTGACCGCGTGCGTCTTGTTCTTGACGTTCAGCAGCGAACTCTCGGTGAGCCGCCCCATGCCCTCGAACAGCAGCTGGCGGTTACCGCGGATCAACGTGGGCCGACCCGCCAGCTCGGGATTGAAGCGCTCGACCCGACGGTCATCGAGCGGCAACACCCCGTACTTGACCGCCTCGAAGAGGAACAGCCGCTTGAGCTCCGCGAGCTTTTCCGGCATGGCCGCCGCAAGGTCGTGGGCTTGGCTCCAGTCGGACTCGGTGTCGTACAGCTCCCAAACGTCTTCTTCCAGAGGGTTCAGCGGCTCGGGGATCCAGGGAGTGTTGTGTCGGGTCACTGCGGTCCAACCTTTGTGGTAGATGCCGCGGTTGCACAGGCACTCGAAGTACTGCGTGTCGTGCCGCTCGGTTGCTGTGGGCTCGTCGAAGCAGTAGCGCATGCTGGTGCCGTGGAGCGCCTGCTGTTCAATCCCGTTGACGAACGCAGGAGCCGGAATGCCAGCGGCTTCCAGGATCGTTGGAGCGACGTCGATCACGTGGTGGAACTGAGAGCGGATTTCGCCGCGGGCCGTGAACCCGCGCGGCCAGTGAACGATCGTGCCGTTCCGTGTTCCGCCCCAGTGCGAGGCGATCTGCTTGGTCCACTGGTACGGCGTGTCGGTGGCGTGCGCCCACCCGACGGCGAAGTGATTGAACGCGCCGGGACTCCCGAACTCGTCGATCTTCGAGGCGAGGAACTCGGGTGTCTCCAGATGCGCGGCACCGTTGAACACGAACAGCTCGTTGAAGGTCCCCGTCGGTGTGCCCTCGGCGCTCGAGCCGTTATCGCCGATGATGTAGTAGATCAGGGTGTCGTCGAGCACCTCGAGCTCCTCGAGCGCGTCGATCATCCGGCCCACGTGATGGTCGGTGTGCTCGAGGAAGCCGGCAAAGACCTCCATCTGCCGCGCGAGGATCGGCTTCAGCGCCTCGGGCATCTCCGCCCAGGACGGGATCTCCTCAGGCCGGGCGCTGAGCTCGGTCTCTGGCGGGACCACTCCAAGCTCCTTCTGCCTGGCGAGAATCCGCTCGCGCAGGGCGTCCCAGCCGGCGTCGAAGCTTCCGCGATAGCGCTCGATCCAGTCCTTGGGCACTTGATGTGGAGCGTGCGCTGCACCGGCGGCGAAGTACATGAAGAACGGCTTGTCCGGCATCAAAGCCTTCTGCTGGCGCACCCGTGCGATCGCCCGATCGGCCAGATCCTCGGTCAGGTGGTAGCCCTGTTCGGGCGTGCTCGGCGGCTCGATCGCCGTCGTGCCCTCATACAGCGCCGGGTAGTACTGGTTCGTCTCGCCGCCGATGAATCCATAGAAGTATTCGAAGCCCGATCCCGTGGGCCATCGGTCAAACGGTCCCATCGGGCTGGTCTCCCAGAACGGCACCTCATGGCACTTTCCGAACTGGGCCGTCGAGTACCCGTTCAGCTTCAACGTCAGCGCGAGCGGAGCGCAGTCGTCGGGGCGCATCGAACTGTAGCCCGGCGCCGAGGTGGCTAGGTCCGGCACGGCACCCATGCCGACGCTGTGATGGTTGCGCCCTGTCAACAGCGCCGCTCGCGTGGGCGCGCACATAGCGGTGGTGTGAAAGCGGTTGAACTCCAACCCGCCCGCCGCCAGGCGCTCGGCGGTCGGCATGTTCACCGGGCCGCCAAACGCGCTCGAGGATCCAAATCCGACGTCGTCCAAGAGCACGATGAGCACATTCGGCGCGCCCGTCGGCGGACGCAGCGGTTCGATCGGCGCGAAGCTCGTCTCCGGGTCCTTGGCGTCAAACGTGGTCAGCCCAAGATGCCTTCGCTCCGGGATCGGCAACACGCTGCGCTGCACCATCTCTGACATCCGCTACTCCTTCTCCTCAACCGGTGAGGCCGTTGCTTTCCTCGTGTCCGATGACGCCGTGGCGTCACGGCTGCCTCGAGCCTGCCGTGAGGCCAATATCCCGGGGCTCGCCGGCTGGCGCACCACCCATTTCGGGTTAAGAAGCTCGACGATTTCCCGGCCACGCGCGGGGCCATGCGGGAGCTCGCAGCTCGGTTCACGCCACGATCGCTCCCAGCTCCTGCGCGAGCTCGGAATCCTCCTCGAGTGAAATTGATGCCTCGACCTTGGTGCCGCCATGCGCCTGAATCAGCTGGGTCACGAGCTCCGGTCTGGTCTCACGTAGGAGCAAGCCGAGCGCCGAGCTACCCGGGCCAAGCGCCTCGCGGATACGGGCGCGGGCGTCCTCGTCAATACCTGCGCGATCGATCGCGCCGAAGAGTCCGCCGAGGTTAGGGCCATATGAGGTGCCTGCGGCGGGCACGAGAAAGACCAGCCCGAACAGCGCCTCCCACAGAATCCCCCAGAACGGGCTCCCGCGACCGGGCCGATCGGTCGTCGTAACGGTGAATTTGCCGTCGACGGCGACACGGACGACTGACGAGGAATCTAGGTCGCCACCATCGGTCCCGCTGGCGCGGAGTCGAGCGAGGACCCGCCCGGCCGCTTCCTCGTTCGTGTACGCGAACAGGAGAAACGCGCTCATCGTGTCCGCGGTTTGTTCGTGCGCATTCCGGACCCCCGGGTCCAGCCGGCGATTGATCCGGTTTGGGTCACCCGCGAGCCTTCATGGTCGGCGCTCGCCTCCGTTGCAACGCGCCGCTAGGTCGGCGCAGATGCGAGTTCCACCGTCGCGAGGGCATCTCGGGAGTTCCGCCGCGCGCTCGTCGCCCGGGTGTGTAAATCACAGCGCTCGCGCGGCTCTTGCGTGGATTTAGAGCAGTCTGAGCCCCAAGGGCTATGGCCGGCGCCGAGCCTGGCCTTGCCCGAATGCGTACCGGCGTGGAGGGGGATGGTCACGAGGAGGCGCGTTCCGGCTCCTGGCCTGGAGCGAACGTGCAGCTCGCCGTCCACCGTGGCGAGTCGGTCTTGCATGTTCGTAATTCCGGCTCCCGGTTCGGTGTGATCCGGGTCGAAGCCTGGGCCATCGTCGCGTATCTCGATCTCGATGACCGTATCGCGCTCTGTCAGCGCGATGCGGATCTCGGTTGCTCGAGGCGCGTGCTTCGTGGTGTTTTGTATCGCCTCTAGGCAGCAGAAGTAGGCGGTGGTCTCTACCTCGCGCCGGTAGCGCCGCCCGGGCTGGGCGACGATCGTGGTTGGGATCGGCCCATGCAGAGCGGCGGAGTGCACAGCAGCAATCAGGCCGTGGTCGGCGAGAGCGGCCGGGTACACGCCGCGGGCAAGCGATCGCAACTCCTCGAGCGCGGCTTGCGCCTGGTCGCCGAGGTTGCGGAGAAGCCCGGCCGTCTCGCAGTCACGGTCCTCGAGGCTCTCGGCCGCGGCGTCGAGTTTGATCCTCAGCGCAATCAGCCGCTGCTGCGCGCCGTCGTGCAGATCGCGCTCGATGCGCCTGCGCTCGCCATCGGCGAGGGCGATGATACGGGCGCGAGATTCGCGAACCTCGCGCAGCAGTGTCGGGAGAGAGAACCCGCTGAGCCAGCGGCCGCTAGGTTCCGGCGGCTGGCCGCAGCGGGACTCCGCCACGTGTTCGAAGAGTCGTGTGCCTGACATTCGCCCTCGGGGATCGATTCCGTTCTCGTCTCGCGCCAACAATGCAGGCTCTGTTCTCGGCGTGCACCACCCACATGGGGTTGTTCAACTCCGCGTAGATGTCAGACGCCTGCGGACAGGCTGCGCTATGCGCGACGGCTTTGAGGCCGGCCCAGGCCGAGTGTTCGCGCTCGTTCGACAGCCGCGGCACGGGAGCCGACGTCGAGCTTTCGGTAGATCGCCCTCAGATGACCTTTCACCGTGTTTCTCGAGACGTACAGGCTGCGCCCAATCTCCTCGAGGGTCAAATGAGTTGGTAGCAGTTCGAGCACGCGCTGCTCCGCAGCCGTCAGCGGTTCGAGCAGAACACCTCGCCCTCCGCGCGCTTCCTCGTACGCCCGCTCCTCGTTCGCGAGTAGGCGCGGGAGGATCCCAGCATCGGGATAACGCGAGAGCTCGCGACGGGCCTCCCCGAGTAGCGATCCGCCGAGCGCGAGTTCGCCGGTGGCGACGGCCACTCGACCCGCGAGGACACGTAGGTAGATGCCAAGCCAAGGCCACGAGGCCGCCCGGGGCATAACGGCCACCACCCGTTCGAGGGACGCCCGTGCCTCGCCGAGGTCGCCAAGCACGACACTCAGCCACCCGAGTCCGGCGTGCGTGGGGCCGGCGAGCACATAGGCATCGAGGCCGCACTCGTCGATCAGCGCGCGGCTCTCACTGAGCCGCGCCTCAGCGTCCTCGAGTCGCCCCTCGTCCAAAGCGATGAGCCCGAGCAGTCCGAGCGCGAACATCGCGCCGTTCGCGTCGGCGCCGCCAAACGCAGCCGCCTCTTCCAGCGGGCCGATCGCGTCCGCCGCGCGTCCGCTGAGAACAAGACTGGCAGCAAAGAAGATGGCGGCGCGGGTGTCCGGTAGCCCGCCGGGCCGCTCGAGCCGGTAGCCGGTCTCACCGTCTGAACGCATCTTGCTCACGCCATCCCATCCGTGCGCCGCCCGTAGGATCGCGATCGCGGACTCCAAACTGCGCTCACCGAGCGGCAGGGCTCCGTCGAACCTCGTCCCTTCGACGAGCTTGATGTAGCGAAGCGATCGATGCTTGTTCCCGAGCAAGCCGCCCGCCCACGCCATGATGATCGCCAGCGGCGCATACTCGGCAGCCTCCTCCTCGGAAAAGGATCCGAGCCACCGCTCGATTGTTGCCTGCAGACCGCTGTTGTACAGCAGCCGCGCGTTCTGCGCGACGAGTTCAGCGGCCCGCCGCCGATCGCCGCCAGCGAATGCGTGCTCAACCGCCTCCGGCAACGTCCCGTGCCGTTCGTGCCAGGCAGCAGCACGCCGGTGAAGCTTACATTCGGACCCCGGCTGCCGACGCGCAAGCTCGGCCCGCAACATCTCAGCGAAGAGATGGTGATACCGATACCACTCGCGCCTGCGATCAAGCGGGACGAGGAACAGGTTTAGTCGCTCAAGGTCGTCGATCACCCGTGCCGAATCCGATCGTTGCAGCACCGCGTCACAGAGCGCCGCGGTAAACCGACCGAGAACCGCGGTACCAAGCAGGAACGACACCCGCTCATCCGACTGACGTGCGAGCACCTCCCCTGAGAGGTAGTCGACGACATCCCGGTCGTCGCCGGCAAAGTCGCGCACCGCGCCGCCCGCGTCTGTCGTGTCATGGAGCGACAGCGCGGCGAGGTACAAGCCGGCCGCCCAGCCCTCGACCCTGTCGTACAGGACGTTGGAAACCTCAGCGTCCAGCTCCATGGAGGCTTTCTCGAGCAGGGCATCTGCCTCAGAACGGCCTAGTGCGAGCTCGGCGCGACCCAGCTCGACCAGCAACCCGCGCGCGCGCAGACGTGCCAACGGAACCGGCGGCGCCTCGCGCGAGATCAGGATGAACCTGCGCCCCCCGCGGTAGGTGCTCAGACAACGACGAGATCAATGCAACGCTCGCGGGCGAACGCACGAGATGGACGTCGTCCAGCACCAGCACCAGATCTGCGTACGCGCCAAGAAGCGTGACGAGCTCCGGCAGCATCGCCTCCAGCCTCTCGCCTGCGCCCGCCAGCCGCCGCAGGACCTGCGGCTCAACCGGAGCGATCCGATCGAGGGCCATCGCGATCTCGACCAGCAGCAGGCCCGGATCATCGTCCGCCGCATCGAGCGAGACCCACGCAACCGGGCGCTCCGACACCTCCGCATACTGGGCGACCAGCGTCGTCTTGCCGTACCCGACCGGCGCCGACACCGCGACGAGCGGAGAGCTCGAACCGACCATCCGGGCGATCAGCTCGCCACGCATCACCAACTCGGGGCGGAGTGCGGGCCGGCCGAGCTTCGTTTCGACGACCAGTGGCCGCACAGCCGTCACAGCCCCTCTCATCGACGCCGAGTCTACGGCCACGTTCAATGCGCTTGGCACGCTTGCCAGCTCCCGTCCCGTGTCGAGGGCGGACGAGGAGTGACACCAATGCAAGAACGTGAGCAATGTGCCCGGGCACATGGCCGTTGCTCTGAACATGGCAACTCGTTAAGCTGGCTGACAGGCAGTCGACTCAAAGAAGGGGGCACCATGGCAGAGCTCGCCGGCAAGCGTTTCGATAGTCCGGATGAGGTCCGGAAATTCACCGATGGCAAGGGTCAAGTCGACCTCGTCGATCTGAACGGACATGCAATCGGCCTGGGAACGTTTGAGCCAGGTTGGCGCTGGTCGGAGAACGTCAAGCCGATCACGGGCACCCAGTCGTGCGAGGTCGAGCACATCGGCTATGTCCTTCAGGGCCGTATGGCGCTGCGCATGGATGATGGAACGGAGCGCGAGTTCGGTCCCGGGGACACGTTCCACATGCCGCCCGGGCATGATGCTTGGATCGTCGGCGAGGAGAAGTGCGTGTTGCTCGACTTCGGTGGGCTGAAGGGCTACGCGACCGCAGGCTGAGCTGAGCTGAGCTGAGCTGAGCTGAGGCGGCCGGCCTGGGCCGCGCGCTTGCGCTTAGCGGCGCGCGCCAAGTCCCCAGGTTTACGCCCACGCGCGTAGGGCAGCGGCGATACATGGCCGGTGTGACCCCTCATTTGCGACGCGGTCTGGCGGCGGGCGCGATCGGCGGGACGGCGATGAGCGTCGCGACGAATCTCGAGATGCGGATACGCGGTCGTGAACCCAGTCGCGTGCCGGTGCAAACCATTGAGCGCTTCCTTCCGCTCGACCTGAGCCGCCGGCAGGAAGAGCGCCTTGCGACCGTCGGGCACGTCATCAGCTCGGCCGGCTTCGGTCTGCTGCGCGGCCTGCTCGAAGCAACCAGTGCATCGGCGGCGTTCGCCAACGCGGCGTTCGCGGCCGCCGCCTTCTCGCCCGACTTCGTCGTCATTCCCGCCACCGGCGGCGCGCCGCCGCCGTGGCGCTGGCGGCTGGTAGAGCTGGTCACGAGCGCGGTTCATCACGGCGTCTACGCGTCGACGACGGTCTCGGTGTACGAGTGGCTTCGGCGCCGCGGCGTCTAGTGGTTTGTGTTGTTCACCGTCGTGGCCGCGAGCGAATACGATGCGCCGGGGGTTGACATGTCCGAGCTGCGGCACTCCGATCACGCGATACTTTCACCGACCCAGGCGCTCCAGTTCATCGCGGACGCTGGAGCTGTCCTCTCCAGCTCGCTCGACCTGGATCAGACACTGCGCCGGGTGGCGCGCCTCGCGGTTCCTGAGCTCGCGGACTGGTGCGCGGTTTATGTCGCCGGTCCGGTCGGGTTCGAGCAGGAAATCACCAGCGGCCACGATGACCCCGAGATCGAGGCGATGATGCTCGAGATCCGGCGCGGGCGCCGCGACGTCGGCGAGTCCGAATCGCAGCTGGTCGCGCAGCGCATCGCTCCGGTCCTGGCGTCTGATGTGCGCGAGGATGCGGCTGCTGAGCCGGACGAGCGGCGGCGGCGTTTGCTCGAGCGGCTTGCCCCCAGGTCATACATGGTTGTCCCGCTGCTCGCGCGGGGCCGCAGCCTGGGCTCGCTCACGCTGCTCTCGACTCGCCAGGGCCGGCACTACAGCGAAGACGACGTGGCGTTGGCCGAGACGCTGGCCGGGCGCTGCGCCGTCGCGATCGACAACGCGCGACTTCACGATGCGGCTGAGCGTTCGCTCAGCTTGCTCGACACCGTATTCGCAACCGCTCCAGTCGGGCTGGCGTTCTTCGATCCCGAGCTGCGGTTCGTGCGTCTGAACGAGACGATGGCCGCCTTCAATCGCCAATCGGTCGAGCGGCACATCGGGCGAACCCTGGTCGAGGTCCTGGGTAAGCCCGGGGCTGAGCTGGCCGAGCTCTACGAGCGAGTGCTGACCACGCGCGAGCCGATCCACGACCTGCTCATCAGCGATCGCAGTAACGCGGAATCCGGCGGTGTTAGGCACTTCAATCTGTTCGCGACCCCTGTTCAAGGACCGGGCGGCGATCTGCTCGGCGTTAGCGCCGTCGTTCTCGACGTGTCCGAGCGAGAGCGCCTGCTCGAGGCCGAGCGCGCGGGACGAACCCGCGCCGACTTCTTGGCCCGTGCCGGAGCACTCCTCGATGAGACGCTCGAATATGCGCACACGCTGCGTTCCGTGGCCGAGATTGCGGTATCGGAGGTGGCCGATTGGTGCGCGGTCAGCATCCTCGACGCCCACGACGTTCTGCATCAGGTGGCAGCTGCGCACGTTGATCCGGCGCAGCGCGAGCTCGGTGCGGAGTTCAATCGCCGCTATCCGGCCGACGAGACGTCGATCACCTCCCGCGTTGCTCACACCGGCCGCACCGAGTTCGTCCGCGAGCTCACCGATGAGATGCTGCGCTCGAGCACCGACGATGCCGAGCGGCTCGCGCTCGTCCGCGGTCTGCGCCTCCGGTCGATCATCGTCGCCTCACTGCGCGCCCACGGTCGTACCTTCGGGGCGCTAACGCTCGCGAACACCCAGGACAGCCGCTGCTTCGAGGCAGCCGACGTGCAGCTGGCGGAGGAGCTGGCGCGCCGCGCCGGCACGGCGATTGACAACGCCCGCCTCTACACCGAGCGCACGCGGATCGCGCACACGCTCCAGGCCAAGCTGCTCCCGGAACGACTGGTCGAGATCCCAGGTGTGCGGCTCGCCGCTCGTTACCGCGCTGCCGGTGAGCTGAATGAGGTAGGAGGAGACTTCTACGACGTCTTCGCGCGTCGCGCGAACCAGTGGGTGGTCGTGGTCGGGGATGTGTCGGGGAAAGGTCCGGAAGCGGCCGCCGTCACCGCACTCGTGCGGTATACGCTGCGCGCTGGGGCTCGGGAAGACGAAGATCCCGCCCACGCGCTCCAGCGTGTGAACATGGCCATGCGCAGCGACGACCAGATGGATCAGTTCGCCACGGCCGTACTTGCGTACTTCGAGCGTGCCGATGATCAGCGTTTCCGGGTCCGACTCGCTCTGGCTGGCCACCCTCCGGCGATGATCGTCCGCTGCGACGGCGGCGTCGAGACCGCCGGCGAGTTCGGGACGATGCTGGCCGTACTGCCCGAGCCCGTTTTCGTCCCGACCGAGCACCTGCTCGAACCGGGCGACTTGCTGCTGCTCTACACCGACGGCGTGACCGAAGCCGGCCCACGCGACCACATGCTCGGCGACGCTGGCCTGGCGCGGCTGCTCGGTACGCTCGCATGCCAGCCGCCCCAGCGCGTGGTCGACGCCGTTGAACAAGCGGTCATCACCGCGCAGCAGGGCGAACCGCGCGATGACATCGCGATGCTGGCGCTGGCTCCCGCCGCTCGGACCTAGTCCTCGCCTGCGCGCTCCGGCCACAGCACGGGCCCCACGCCCAGGATGCGGACCAGCTTCTGCACGCCCGGCGCGACGTCACGGGCGACCTCGAGGCGTGAGCCCTGCTGGCGCGCCTCGCGGAGTTCCATCACCAGGGTTCGGATTCCGGAGCTGTCGATGAACTCGAGCTTTGAGAGATCGAGCCGCACGTCTTCGCCCGCGCGTCTCAGCTCGCGCAGACGCTCGGCGAGCTCCTCGCTCACCGACAGATCGAGCTCTCCGAGCAGACGCAAGCGAGTCGCGCCGTCGACGTCGACGCTCTGTTCAACCTCCAATGGCTCCCGCCCGCCCACCCACATGAGGCGCGCATTGTCCCATCTGAGACACAAGTGGGACGCTCGGCGAGTACGAGCGAAGGAACCGAAGCTCGCATTATCCGCACCCGAGGGAACTCGTCCGGCCGCGAAACCACTGCTAGATTCCCTCGCCTCCACGGTGGGCGTAGCTCAGCTGGTAGAGCTCCTGGTTGTGGTCCAGGCGGTCGTGGGTTCGAGTCCCATCGCTCACCCTCAGAATCCCAGCTAACGGCCGTAGTCTGGGCTTCGGAGGAACGGCCTCCTCCGAGGTGCCGATCCAGTCTTGCCGCGGGTGTAGAGCGGCAAGCCGGAGCGCGCGAGGGTCAGCGGAGCGCCGCGCGGTAGCGCGCGACATAGACGTCGTTTCCGGCTGATCCAGTGACCAGAAACGCGCCCGGACCTGCCGGCGCGAGCGCGTTGATCGAGACACCGCGCGGTCGGCGGATCTCGAACACGCCCCCGCGCGCGAAGCGGCGATTGGGGCGACCCGTCGGATCGACCTGGACAAGCGACGTGGCGACGCCCGCTGTCAGCACGCCGGCGCCGGTGACTGCGGCGCCGCAGTTCGGGAAGTTGTCGCCGGACAACCCGTAGACCACGCTTCGCCCGTCACGCGTGACTCCGTAGGAGCGGTCGAGCGTCCCGCGCGGCGTCAGGCGCGCGGTCAAGAGCGCGCCCCGGCCGTTGAGGACCGCGTCGCCAGTGGCCAGCACGCGCCCGCGGGCGTCCACGTCCATAGCGCACGGGAACCAGAACGCGAACGAGCGGTTGCGATTCCTGAACGCGACCTCGACATGACCGCCTTGGCCGAAGCTGCGCGCCAGGCGCCCCTTCGAGGTGAGCCGGAAAACGCCGACGCTGCCGTGGCCATCGCCGCCGATGTAGTCGACATGGCCCGAGCCGGTGACGCTGCCATCGCGCGCCACGACCAGACGGTTGACGGGGGAACCTGCCGCCTGCACCACGTTCCAGAACCGCACCTGGGTCACGCCGCCGCGGCCGAACCCGCGGTCGAGGCGGCCGCTCGACGTGAGGCGCGCGACGACCATCGGGCGGCCGTTAGCACTGCCGTTGGCGCCGCCGAGCAGGATCCGGCCACCGGGCCCCACCGCGACCGACAGGGCGAAGTCCCCGTCGGGTACGGCGACAACGCCATTCCGGTTCGGCCCGAAGCTTCGGTCTGGACGGCCGTTCGCGCTCAGCCGGAGCGCGAGCATGTCACCTCGCCCGTCCCCACCGGCGACGATCAGCCTGCCCGCCTGATCCACCGCGACAGACGTAGCGTTGTAGGGCCCGCTCGCAGCCGGTAGCGCCGTCTTGAAGATCCCGCCGGAGCCAAAGCGGCGGTCGAGCCGGCCATTGGACAGATAGCGCAGGACGACGATTTGATTGCGCGGCTGGCCATTCACCAGCGGCCCGAGCGCCTGGCCGACCACGACGATTCGCCCGCCCTTGACCAGTGTGACCTTGTACCCCAGACCGCTGTTTCCGCGCAAGCGCGTCGTGACCCAACCGTGCCCGCCGCCAAAGGTTCCGTCTGGTGCTACGGCGCCCGCGCGGCCGTCGGCGATTGCGACCGCGACGCCCACGAGCGCCAGCGCTGTCGTCGCCGCCACCGTGAGACCGAGTCGTCTGACTAACATCACGCTCGCGCACAGTATCCGCTCCCGCGGACCCGTTGGCGCCGCCATGCCGGCGAGCCTGGAGGAGACGTGCGGCCTCGAAACCTTGTTCAGCTCATCGCGCGAGGTGCCCGGCGCGGTGCGACCAAGGTAGGTGGCTAGTGGCGATCCGGCAGCAGCTCTTCCGGACTCGGCTGCTGCTCGACGATCGCATCGGCCGGCTCCGCGGCTTCGATGATCTGCTCTGTCGAGGGAACGCCGTCGAGCACGTCTTCCGGCGGCGGGCTGTCGACGTCGGGCAGCGTCGGCGTTGCCGCAATGGGCGGTCGGGCCGGTGGATCAGACTCACTCATGTTCTAGTGGTACCCGCGTCGGTCGACTTCATCGCTTCGCGGGAAGCGATGGTCGCTGCTCGTGCGCGCGGACCCTCAGGTGCTCCTGACACGATTCGGTCCCAGAGCGCTGAGGAGGCGAGGGCTGGCGGCCGACGGTTGGTCGGGCGGGCCAGAGCGACGCCTGAGCTCGCCGTTTTCGACGTCGTAGTGACCGATCTCGCGCAGCGGCGGCGAGTAGACGTGGATCGTCACCGCACCGGCTTCGTGCTCCATCCGGTGGATCCCGCTCGACGGGAGAGCAAACCGCTCGCCCGTCCTGTACTCGCGCACGCCGCGCGTTCGCCCGATGACCAGCGGCTCGTTGCGAGCCACACCCTCGATGACGTATACCCCGACGCAGGACCCGCCGTGGTCGTGATAGCCAGTGTCACGCGATTGCCACCACAGGTTCAGCCACGCCTCGGAGCTCGTGCTGCGCCACAGGAGCAGCGCATCGCCGGCGCTGGCTCGGTTGAGGTCTGAGACGTCCAGTGCCTGAGCGGCCTGCTGAGCACGCTCCATGCATTCCTCTGGCGCGAGCGGGCCGGGTGCGGACGCCAGCCGCTCTAACTTCGCGACATCAACAACCCACGCGTACTCGCCGGCGATGTGATTTGGAGACAACACGCGTTCTTTCTTCGAAAGGCGGAATCGTAGGCATCCACGCGGCGCCGGCTGGCGCTCGCAATGCTCCGATCAGGTCAAAAAAGTCACTCTCATGCCAAGCGGGACGGCGAACACGATGTTTTTGATCTATGTCGTCAAATGGGTTACATCGACCCGACGCGGGACCTCGAGTACGACCTTTTTAACCCGCCGCGCGCCGCGCTCACGAAGGGAAGACCGCCGCGCTAGCGCTCCAGGCGCAGCTCGGCATTCGCCCCGGAAGCGGCTGGGACCGGTGCCCGCGGCTCGAGCACGAGCATGATCGCGGCTCCCTCAGGCGGGTCAGATGCCGCCAGCACCTCCCAAGACGTGGCCGCCGCGACGCCTAGCTGACCGGGCGTGAGGCCGTCGGCCACGGTCCCGTCGCTCGCCCGGACTTGCTTGGTCTTCTTGCCCCCGAGCCGTGACGCTAGCTCCTGCGCCAGGCGCAGCGCGGTCTCGTCGTGGTGGCCCTCACTGCGATTGGCCTCGATGAGCCGCACGTCGGTGAACGTCCGCGTCTCGCCGACGAGGATCGCGACCGGGGCAGTAATCGCTGCGGCCACCGCCTCAGCCGCGGTTCCCAGGGCGGGCGCCAGCGAGGCATGGGTCTGGGCCATGAGCACGAGCGACGGATGTTGCGTCGCCACGGCGTTGATCACGCCCTCCGCCAGCGAGCTGTCGACGAGCAGAGACGGGTCAGCGTCGAGTCCGAGCGCGAACCCGGCCGCGCGAAGCTGCGCCAGTTCACGCTCCCGCTCCGGTGCGTCGGCCGGCGACGCCGACAGGACGCCCCGCACGAGGCCGCTGTCGGCAGCGGCGACGCGCGAGCCAACCGCGAAGCCGAAGCGGGCCTGAGTCGCATCCTCGAGCGCTACGAGGATCCTCTTGCCGAGTCGTTCGACCGCGATGCTCGGCGCCGGCACCAGCTCTTTCGACCGCTCGACGATCAGTGTCCCGACGATGATCGAGACGAGAATGAGGACGAGGATCGCGTTCACGACGGATTGCGAGAACAGACCGATGTTGAACCCGACCACGGTCGCCGCCAGAGTCGCGGCGGCCTGCGGGATCGTCAGGCCGAGCATCAAGCCGGCCTCCGGCGTCGTGTAGCCGAGCGTGAAGCGCGCGATCGCCGAGGCGATCGTCTTCCCGCCGACCGAGGCCGCGATGAACAGGCCGGCGAACTTCAACGTCTCGGGGCGGACCATGACGCGCGGATCGAGGAGCATGCCGACCGAGACGAGGAACACCGGCACGAACACCGCCGCGCCGAAGAAGTCGATCCGGTCCATCAGCGGGCCCTCGTTCGGGACGAGCCGGTTGAGTCCCAGCCCGGCGAAGAACGCCCCGACGATCCCCTCGATTCCGAAGCTGTCCGCCAACGTAGCGGCGGCGAGGAACGAGGCGATAGCGAGCAGGTAACGCACGACGCGATCAGACCCGAGCCGGCGGAAGGCGAGCCGCGCGATCCGCGGCAGCAGCACGAGGGCGAAGACGGCGAGCGCCGAGAGCCCCAACCCGACCTGTAGGGCGATCGAGGCCGTCGAGCCGCCAACCAGCTGCGAGCCCGAGACCACGGCCAGGACGACCAGCGAGAGCGTGTCGGTGATCACGGTTGCTCCGACTGCGGTGGCCACTGCGGCATGTGTGGTCAGGCCGGCTTCGCGCACGGTCGGATACAGCAGCAGCGTGTGCGACGCGAACAGCGCTCCGAGCAGCGCCGCCGCCGGCGTGCTCCAGCTCAACGAGAACCCGATGCTCACGCCGAGCAGCATCGGACAGGCGAATGTGATCAGCGCGAACGCGATCACCGCGCGGCGATGCACACGAAGCAAGGCGAGGTCGAGCTCGACGCCGGCGACGAACATCAGGTAGAGCAGGCCGATCTGGCCGAGCTCGGGGATCGTCGTGTTCCCGGCGCCAATCAGGTTCAGCCCGTGCGGTCCGATTGCGTAGCCGCCAAGCAGCAGCCCGATGATTCCGGGAATCCTCGCCCGCGTGAGCAACGGCGGCCCGATGATCACGACGATGAACAGGACGAGGAACTGCCACGCCGCGCCCGACGGCGATTTGACGGAGATGGCGGCGAACGGCATGGCGAGCTTCAGCGCGCGGTGTGCAGCAGCGGCAAGGAAGACTCCGCGTCTGCCGCGGCGGGACCCACCCATTGGCGCACGAGCCGGCGCATCGTGCCGTCGGCGGCGAATGCGCGCATCGCCGAGTCGACGGCGTCGACGTTGTCGGACCCCTTCGGCAGCGCGGCGGCGATCGTCTCGCTGCGCGGGAGCTGCGCCACGGCTCGCAGCTGCCCTCCCGAACGTTCCGCCGTCAGGACCGCGAGCGGCATGTCGAGCAGCAGCGCGTCGATCCGGCGTCGCTCGAGCGCAGCCAGCATCTGGTTCGTGTTGTCGTAGATCTTCACCGACGCGGCGGGAGCGATCGAGCCGCCGATCACGCCCACGAACGTCGTCGCGCGCACGGCGCCCCAGCGGAGCCGCTGCGCGGAGGCGAGATCGGGCACCGACGTGCCTGCGCGCACGACCACGGTCGGAGCCGCGTTGAGATAAGGGGCCGAGAAATCGAGCCGTTGCGCGCGCACATCGGTCGGCGTGATCAGATCGAGCGCCAGGTCCGCGCCTCCCAGCTGACCGGAGACGATGCGGTGGAAATGGACGAGCACCACGCGTACCGATTTCAAGCCGAAGCGCGCAGCCAGGTCCTTTGCGAGCTCGTACTCGAGACCGCCCGTGGGACGTTCGGCTGATCCCTCCCAGAAGCCGGGGCTGGGCACGAGCGTAGTCGCCACGGTCAACACCCCCCGCGCGCGGGGGGTGAACGTCCCCGCCGCCGGCGATGAGTTGTGAGTTCCGCAGGCCGCCACGAGCACGGCGGCGAGCGCGAGGACGCCGGCACTCCGGAGGCGCTGCGCTGTCCCGCGCCAGCACGTCGTGATACGACCATTCCCCCAGCTCACCCGCGCGATTGCTCGCCGGCGCACCACCATCGGCTGATTATGGCCGAGGGTGCAAAGGGCTCAGCGCAGCCGACGCCGAGAGCTCGGACTAGGTCTCCCGCTGTTGGTAGGGCGGCAGCTCGTACACCACCGCGAGATCATCGTCGCCGCGCACCTCGGCAATCGCGCCCATCTGCGCGAGCATCGTGTCGAGCACGGGGAGCGTGACCCCGGAGGCGTCCGCCACCTCGCGCACGAGCTCGAGATCTTTGACCGCCAGGCGCGCGGGGAACCCGGCCGGGTAGTCGTGCCGGGTCATCTCGCGCAGCTTCTCGAGCCCGTAGGGCGGGCCTAGCGGACCGCCGTCGAGAAGCGCCAGGAACTCGTTCTGATCGACCTCCATGAGCTCACACAGGTGCATCGTCTCGGCCAGGGCGGCCACCATCGCGATCATCCAGTGATTGGCCGCCAGCTTCAGGCGCGAGCCTGCCCCCGCCTCGCCGACCCACTGAACCCTCGAGCCCAGCACCTCGAGCACCGGCTCGACCCGACGGCGCTCGTCCTCCGGACCGGAGGCCAGTATCGTCAGCTTGCCCTCCTCGGCGGGCTTCGTGCTGCCAGATACCGGCGCGTCGAAGTGGACGACGTCGTGCGCCGCCGCGAGGCGAGCCAGCTCGTCCGCCTCGCCTGCGCCGACGCTGCTCATCTGCAGCCACACGGTTTCCGGCGGCCAGCTCGACAGCAGCGGCTCGACGACCGACCTCACGATCTCCGCCGTGGGGAGCATCGTGATCACCACGGCGGCACGGCTTGGCACCTCGCCCGGAGAGCCAGCGAGAACGGCACTGTGGTCATGCAGCCCCTGGAGGTGCGACGCATCTTGGTCCCAAGCCAGGACCTCGATCCCCTGACTCAGGAGCCGGCGACCCATGGCTGACCCCATGAGGCCCGTGCCGAGGAAGCCGACGCCTGAGTTGCTGTGAGTGCTCATTCCCGATCCGTCGCGGTGCCGACCATAGCGACGCCCGGCAAGACGCGAAAAACTTCGACCGTCACGAGGCGCGTGCCCGCCGCGCGCGCAGGGCGTCGACCGCCCTGGGCTCGGCAAATTGCTCGCCGCTGATTCCCGTGACGAAGTGCCCGCCGCGGATAACCCCCCGCGCCTCGAGGCGCCGCAACGCCCACAGGACCTCGCGCCACGGCACAGCGAGTCGCTCCTGCAGGTAGACGTCGCGGAACACCACGCCCCAGCGAAGCAGGAGCTGCCCCGCGACCAGCTCAGCAAGCTCCTCGATCTCCTCAGTGGCCTCCGCGACCGGCAGCAGCGTCCAGCGTCCCTCGGCCCGATGGCGCCACTGCGCTCCTCGCCGGCGCGAGCCCGGTCCGGCGTACTCCCGCCGGCGGCGCGACGAGCGCGGGCGAGCGTTCAGCAAGCCGCGCAGCGCGCTGAACCCGTCGGCCGTGACCAGACCGCGAGCAACGCCATCCCAGAGCCCTTCCTCGATCTCGGCAGCCGGCAGATCCGCGCTCGCTTGGAGCTCGGCGTGGAACAGGGCGCCGCGCCTGCGCAGCGCGAGCAGTACCTCGCGCCCGCTCCCGCGGGCTGGTTCCGCTGGGCAGGTGCTGCCGCGATGCGCCTGCAGCAGCCACGGCAGGTCCTGTCGAAGCGCAAATGTGATCGGGGTTCTTCGCGATGGGCTCTTGCTCGTTGCGCCGGGTTCGGCCGCCGGCTCGCGTTCGGGACCGGGCGCCGGTTCGAGCACCGACAGCCGGCCCCACACGACCTCGCCGGACAGGCACAAATCGTCGAGCCATTCGGGACGGTAGGAGGCGACCCGCGCGGCGAAGATCCGCTCCCATTCGCCGGCCGCCGATTCGGACCCTTGCAACTGCTCGATCACCTGGGCTAACCCGGCCCGGCCGTGGCGCTGCGTCCCAGCTGCAAGGTGCCACCAGCGCTGTAGGAACGCCTGCCACTCCTCCTGGCTGACGGCCCGAACGTTCGCGCGCCGCCGTCTGCGACTGTAGGCGTGGATGCGCGCGAGCAGGCGCCGAGCACACCATTGCTCGCCGTGGCCGGAGACGAACTCGCCGCTGATGGCAAAACCGCGACCACGGAGCGTCTCGAGCGCGATCGTTAACGATGACGGCGTCAGGCCAGTCGCTTCCGCGAGGTCATCCGCGGTGGCCGGGCCCGTTACGTCGAGGTGGCCGCGGACGAGCTTGACCGCTGCCTCATCGCCGTCGTCGGCGTCTGGAACGTGAACCAGCGCCGGCGGCAGCGCGTGATCAGGGGAGAACGAGACCCCCGGAAACAACGCTTCGATCTCCGGGCGCCGCTCGGTCGCCGCCCAGCGGGCGTCGCCGGCTGTGGGAACGTCGACCGAGAAGCCCCGGCCGGCTGCGGTCAGGGCGGAGAAGTACGTTCGCCACTCAGGGCGCGGGGGCATGACGACGAGCGAGAGGAGCAAGTCGTGGAGCTCATCTGGATCTCGCGGCTCGGGCGCCGCCTCCTGCCGTACCCGTTCCACCGCCGCTGGGTCGAGCACGGCGAGCTCTCGCGGCTCGACCGGTAGCCCGCGCCGCAGCGGCACTGCGCGCGACCGGCGCTCGCCGATCTCGGTGTCCTCATCGAGGTAGGTGAACGGCGCGCCGCCCAGGATCTCGTGGGCCAGCACGCTCGGCTCCACGGTGTCCTTGAAGTGCAGCCGAACCGAGCCCTGCTCGAAGCGCTCGACGAGCGCGCGCAGCCCCTCGATGTCCATCGCCTCGGTCAGGCAGTCACGCAGCGTCTCGCGGACGAGCAGGTGATCCGGTATCTCGACCGGACCGGCCGGCGCGTTGTCCTGGCAGGCGGCGAGGGAGGGGAAGACGGCCGCCATCAGGTCATCCGCCTCCATGCGCTGGATGTTGAACGGGTTCACGCGCCCGCCCTTGCGCCGCAGTACGGCGAGCGAGCGGTTGAGGTTCCAGCGCCAGCGCGCGGTGAACATCGGGCTGCGCAGGACAGCTTGCGAGACGGCGGCCTGCACGTTGTGCGGGCGCAGGAACGCGGGCACCTGCTCGAGCGGAAACGAGTGCTGCGGACCGAGTGAGAGCAGGACCGCATCGTTGGTCGCGGCCGCCTGAAGCTCGAAGTCGAAGGTCAGGCAGAACTTCTTGCGCAGTCCGAGACCGAAGGCCCGGTTGATTCGGGCCCCGAGCGGCGCGTGGACGATCAGCTGCATCCCGCCCGACTCGTCGAAGCAGCGCTCGAACACGATGTCGTCCCGGGTCGGCAGAACACCGCCGAGGGCGACGCGCCCGGCCTGCAAGTAGTCGACGACCAGGGCCGCCGCCACGAAGTCGGTCGCGGACATCCTCTGAACAAACTCGATTGCCGCTTCGCGCCCGCCGGCATCGAGCCGCCCCGCCACCGCCTCACGCAGTTGCGAGACCTCTTCGGAGAGCTCGTCGGTGCGGCCAGGAGCTTCGCCGAGCCAGAACGGAACCGTCGGATGTCGACCAGTCGCGTCGCGCACTCGCATGACGCCACCCGTCACCTGCACGACCTGCCACGGATGACTGCCGAGGAGGAACACATCGCCGGCCATCGATTCGATCGCAAAGTCCTCATTGACGGAGCCGACGAGCACGTCTCCGGGCTCCATCACGACCCTGTAGTCGCCGGTCTCGGGGATCGCACCTCCCGAGGTCAGGCTGGCCAGCCGCGCACCGCGGCGGGCGCGCAGGCGAGACCGCAAACGATCGCGGTGTATGTAGGCCATGCGCCGGCCGCGCCCGGTTTCGATCCCACCGCAGACCAGCTCGAGGACGTCCTCGAATTCCTGGCGTGAGAGCGATCGGTACGGCCACGCGCACCTGAGCAGTTCGAACAGCTCGGTTTCGCCCACGCCTTCCTCGCCGCGGGCTGAGGTCTCGGCGACGATTTGTTGCGCGAGGATGTCGAGCGGGCCCTCGGGCGGGTGCAGCGCGTCGAGGCGCCCGCGCCGCACCGCGGCCAGCAGCGCAACGCTCTCGACCAGGTCGTCGCGCGTCGTCGGATAGATGATTCCGCGTGGCACTCCGGCGTGCTGATGGTTGGCACGGCCGACGCGCTGTAGGAACGTCCCGATGCTGTGCGGCGAACCGAGCTGACAGACGAGCTCGACCGGCCCGACGTCGATTCCGAGCTCGAGCGAAGCCGTGGCGACCAAGGCGCGCAGCTCTCCGGCGCGAAGACGCCGCTCGACGCGCTGGCGGCGCTCGCGCGAGAGCGAACCATGGTGAGCAGCCACCTGGTCCTCGCCGAGCCGCGACCCCAGCTCATGCGTGACCCGCTCAGAGAGGTTTCGCGTATTGACGAACACCAGGGTCGTCCGGTGCTCGGCCACGTGGCCGGCGATGCGGTCGAGGACCTCCGCGAGCTGATCGCCCGAGATCGCCGCCTCGAGCTCGCCGTCGGGCAGCTCGAGCGAGAGGTCGAGGCGGCGCCGGTGCCCGGCATCGACGATCTTCGGCAGCGGCCGGGCGGCGCCGACGAGCAGCCGGGCGGCGGTTAGCACCGGCTTGACCGTCGCCGACAGGCCAACCCGCACCGGGGCACGATCGGTCACCGCCTCGAGGCGCTCGAGGGTCAGGGCGAGGTGCGCGCCGCGCTTGTCCCGAGCCAGGGCATGGATCTCGTCGACGATCACCGTCTGGACCTCGGCCAGCGTCTCGCGCGAGCGCTCGGCGGTCAGATACAAGTACAGAGACTCAGGCGTCGTGACCAGAAAGCTCGGCGGCCGGCGCAGCAGCGACTGGCGCTCAGCGGAGGTGCAGTCGCCGGTTCGTACGCCGACCGCGATCGGCGGCGGCTCGTAGCCGAGCTCGCGAGCCACCTCGGCGATCTCGGCCAGCGGCTCCTCCAGATTGGCGTGGATGTCGACCGCGAGGGCCTTGAGCGGGCTCAGATAGACAACCTGTGTGCTCCCGCCGATCGTGCCGCCGCTGTCGTGGCGGCGGTAAAGCGCGTCGATTGCGGCGAGGAATCCGGCAAGCGTCTTGCCCGACCCCGTGGGGGCGCAGATCAGGGTGTCGTGCCCGCCGGCGATGGCGGGCCAGCCGTCGGCCTGGGCCGCGGTCGCGCCTTCGGGAAAGCGCCGTGCGAACCACGTCCGCACAGCCGGATGAAAGCCCTCGAGGACTCCTGGCGGACGAGCGGGAGCCGACGGAGACACGAGCAGCTGCATTGCGTGCCAGTCCATCACAATCCCCTCCCCCTCGTGGCCTCGCTCGGCGCTGGCAGCGAGGCGTTACCGTCTGGCAAGCTCGATGACCAACCGAGAGATTCGCTCGTGGCTGATGGACATGGATGGCGTGCTCGTGCGCGAGGAGCAAGCGATTCCTGGGGCGGAGCGCTTCATCAGCCGGCTGCGCGAGCTTGGACTTCGGTTTCTCGTCCTGACGAACAACTCGATCTACACCCGGCGCGACCTCGCGGCGCGGCTGCGCACCAGCGGCGTCGACGTGCCCGAAGAAGCGATTTGGACCTCCGCCCTGGCGACGGCCCGCTTCCTCGAGGACCAGCGTCCGGGCGGCGCGGCATTCGCGATCGGCGAGGCCGGCCTGACCACGGCGCTGCACGCAGCCGGGTACACGCTGACCGATCGCGATCCCGACTACGTCGTCCTGGGGGAGACGCGGACCTACAGCTTCGAGCGGATCACCCGCGCGATCCGCCTGATCGCGGACGGCGCCCGGTTCATCGCGACCAATCCCGATCCGACGGGACCGACGCTCGACGGACCGCTCCCCGCCACGGGCTCGGTCGCCGCGCTGATCAGTCGAGCGACCGGAGTCGAGCCGTACTACGTCGGCAAACCGAACCCGTTGATGATGCGCTCGGCGCTCAACGCGATCGACGCCCATTCCGAGACTTCGGCCATGATTGGCGACCGGATGGACACCGATGTGGTCTCGGGACTCGAGGCCGGGATGGAGACGATCCTCGTCCTCACGGGCGTCACGACGCGTGAGCAAGCCGAGCGCTATCCCTATCGGGCGTCGAGGGTCGTGGCATCGGTGGCCGACCTGGTCGACGAGCTCGATCAGCGCACGGGCACCGCTCCGGCGCCGTCAGCGTAGGCGCAGCAAGCGTCGCCGGCACCCGGTGCAGCCTGCCCGCCCCGGCTGCGGTCGATCAGGAAGGCGCCCGCGCGAGCGGCCGCATCTTCACCGGCGCCCCGGGAGTCCGCCGGACCGATGGCGGTAGGAGGATGGCCGAGACAGGTGAACAGCAGCCCCGCCAGCGGTAACCCGAGCAGAGCCGGGATCTCCGAGTCGAGAAACGTCATGCCCGAAGCGCCGAGGCCGAGGGCGAAAGCCGCCAAGCGCCAGCAGGGGCCACCGGTACATCCGGGCTCGAGGCCGTCGACGGAGTGCACAGCGACGAAATGAGGGATTGCGCTACCCCGCGGGCAGGCCACCAGCGACCACTCGACCGCGGAGCGCGCGACCGAAGCCGATCCGTCCATAGGGCGAGTCGAGATGCGACGCAGAATGACCTCGTCCAGTCCGGCGGAGGCGGGCGGCGCGGCGTTGCAGGGCGCACGACTCCGGCGGACAGGTGCAGCAGCCGCGCCAGCTGCGCGACATCCGGCGACGCCGGGGCGGCCGCGGCCCGCCCCGCCGTGGCTCGTCCTGCCGGCACTATGGTGGCCATAGCGGCCCTGCGCGGCCAGCGGCGGGGTAGCCTCACCACGGAGAGGTCCGGCCGGGTAGCTCTTGCATGGCGCTGGGAACGTCGCGAGGACGTCGGTCTCGAAGGTCTCCACCACCCGCGGATCTGTCGTCGGAGCGTGCCAGTCCGCCCGCGAGCGATTTGACGTGAGTTGGTGGTATGCGAGGGCAAAGTCGCCCGGAGCCAGCGGCGGCGGATTCTGGCAGCCGGGGCAGGCTCCTGCGACGCGGCGGCGTCTCGCGACATCTCGAGTTACGCGCGCATATCCGCGTTTTCTGATACGTTGCCGCGCGCCGAATCCCCGGACTGCCGCCCTGGGGAGCGGGGAACCCAATTTTTTTGGGGCGAGTCTCGTGGTGCTCCGCGAGAGGCGCTCGTAGAAACAGCGCTAGCCCGTCAGCTAACTCCGCAGGCCGAGGCGTCAATTGCAACCCCGAGCCCGCGGAGGTTCGCGTGCGTTCGCTTGTTGGAACTTTCTCGCCGTGGCGGTGTGCAAGCACCGGCCGCCGCCACGACCTCAGGGGCACGTCGTGAAACGTCCGCGTGCGATGACGCAGTCCTGCCGCGTACTCACGCTGTCGCTGGTCGCGCTCGTGCTTTCCTGCCCGGGCGCGCTCGCCAGCTCGGGCGGCGCGAAGCTAACCGGCGCCGCCACTCCCGTTCGGACCAAGCTGGGCAAGGCACCGGAGCTGATCTTCACCCGTACGTTGCGCAAAGGCGAGTCGGGTACCGACGTCGAGGAGCTTCAGACCTCTCTCACCCAGGTCGGCTACAAGGTCGCCGCCACCGGCTACTTCGGCAGCGCGACGAAGGGGGCGGTGCGGCGGTTTCAGCTCGCGCACCGTCTGTACCCCGCGAGCGGCTCGGTCGGCAAGCGCACCGCCGCCAGCTTGCTCTCCGCCGCACTGAAAGTGACCGGCGCCCAGCAGCCGAGCTTTACGCCAAGCAGCAGCTCTCGCGGCGTGAACCCGATTCCCGGCTTCAGGATCGGGCGCGACGATATGGGCGTCGACGCAAGCGCTCGGACCGGTGCTCCCATCTACGCGCCGCTGGCCTCGAAGCTCGTGCAGGTGCTTGGCGACTGGTATGCCGGCCAGCCGCTGCTGCTCTTCCGGTTCTCCAACCCGCCGGCCGGTGCGCCGTCGCCTTACTGGTACCTCGCCGAGCAGATCAACCCGGTGACCACGCGCACAGGCACCGTCTTCCAGACCGGGCAGAAGGTCGCCTCGTATGCCGCCTCCGGCACCGGGATCGAGATCGGCTGGGGGTCGGCTACGTCGTGGTCGCGTACGCTCGCCGGCGAGACCGACCCGGGCGCAGCGAACCCGCCGTCGGGCTCGCGCACCAACTGGGGCGAGTCGTTCAAGCAGTTCTTCTCGATCCGGTGATCGCCGGCGATTCGCGAGGCGCGACGCCACGCGGCTTTCCGCGTGGGGCGGCGCCATGGCGTCAGCGCGGACGATCGGCGAAGACCAGGATCTGGCCGCTGTACACCGCGACCCAGACGTTCGCCGACGCCGCGTCGTACGCGATCCCGACCGGGTGCACGCCGGTGTCGACGGTCTGGATCACGCCGAGATCCGAGGCTCGCAGTTTGGTCACGGTGTTCGACGAGTAATTCACGACGTACAGCGCGCGTCCATCGGGCGCGATCGCGAGCGAGCGACACTCATCGCCCGTGTGGACGGTCTTGACCACGGCGCCGCTCGTGAGGTCGACCTTGACCACATCGCCGGGGCCGTTCAAAGAGGCGTAGAGAAAGCGCCCTGACGGGTCGATCACCAAGTGACGAGGGTGCGCCCCGACGGAGAAGCTGCCGAATGTCTGCAGCGTCCTGAGGTTCAGCCTCACCACGTTGTCGCCGCCCATAATGGCGATGTAGGCGGTCCTCGAGTCCGGCGCCACTGCCAAGCCGCGCGGGTAGGGGCCCACCGGTACTCGGGCGACTTCCCGGCCCGTGCTGAGGCTGACGACACTGACGTCATACGAGCACCAGTTCGCGACCAGCAGGTACCGGCCATCTGGGGTGACAGTCAGGTATTTCGGCACCAGCCCGACCCCAATCACCCGATCGATGCTGAGAGTCGAGGTGTTGATGCGGTACACGTAGCTGTTCGTGTCGCCGGCGGCTCGCGCGCTCGCCGGGGTGCACGCATCGTTGCCCTCCGGCCCGAAGCCGCTGCCATACATCGAGTAGTTGGAGACGTAGGCATACCTGCCGTCCGGGCTGAACGACGCCTCGACCGGCGCTCCGTGACTCACGCCCGGATGTCCGGCGATCCCGAACTGGCCAAGCGAGACCGTGTCAGGAATGGTTCGGAGCAGCGACCCAGCTCGGTTGTAGACCGTCACTGTGTGCGTGTACATCATGTTCTGCGCGAACACCAGCCCGCTGCCCGAGGCGGCGACCGACTTCGGCGATATGTGGCCGCTGATCGACTTGGTCAAAGTCAGCTGGCGCTCGTCCGACGGGTTGCGCAGGAAAGCGGGCCGCCAGGAAGACCCGGGAACGTCTCGGGATCTGTTGGCGCGCGCGTGCGCGCGGTCCGGCCGGCTAGCCGAGGCCAGGCGCGGCGGTGGCCAGCTTGAGCCCGAGGCGCTGATTGCCATGGCCAGTACCACGAACAGCGTGCCGAGCGCGACTACGCGTCGCCGCACCACGATGCGTCGGCTCGGTCGCCGGGTTGCCCGGCGCCGACGCCGGGAGCCGCGCTGGGGCGTGGGTGAGCCCGACGAGCGTGTGCGCGGCGGGGATGTACGCCGGTGACTTCGCACCCATGCCTGTTCGTGCCGGGGCGCCCGCCTCCTGCCTGCTCCGTGCCGCCGGCGCCTCGTTCAAGTAGGTAATCGTTGCTGAGGACGGTTGTCTCTCGGAAGTGGCGGTGGCTCAAGCTCGCGCCGTCGCCGCGCTCGCGTTGCTCGCACGCGGGCGCTGTTCGCTTACGGTGTGCGCATCAGGCCGCCAGGAAACTCTCAACGCCTGGTCTGGTACCAGGGTCGCTTCGACATCTGCGGTCCGGCGCCGGCCCTCGTGACAGTGTCGGCAGTCCGTGCCACGCGCCCCGTTTAACGGGCGACACGGCTGATCAGCCGCGCTCGCCGGCCAGCGCGGAGCGCACCTTCGCGTCGGCGGACGGGCGCGGCGGCGTCGGCAGCTCTTCCGTCCCCGCGCCGGTGGCGGCGATTGTCGTATCGATGGCGTCGAGCGCGGAGGCGGAGAGCTCGAGCTCAGCCGCCTCGGCCCATTGCTCGACCTGCTCGGGGCGCCGTGCCCCCACGATCGCGCCAGTCACGCCGGGTTGGGCGAGAGCCCAGCCGATCGCCACCTCGGCGACCGTGCCGCCGACATCGGCCGCAATCGTCCGCAAGCGCTCGACCAGCTCGAGGTTCTTCGACACCTGCGGCTCGCTGAATTCGGCCCGGCCGCGGCGCATGTCATCGCTGGCAAGTGCGTCCAAACGTGCTCGGTCGAAGCTCCCGCTTAGCAGTCCCGAGGCCATCGGCGAGTACACGATCACCCCAGTCTCGTGCTCGGCGGCCCAAGGAATCACGCTTCGAAGCGCGCCTCGCGCGAGCATCGACAGCGGTGGTTGCAGCGAGTCGACGTGGCGGATCACCTCGCACCGCTCGAGCTGGTCGACGTCGAAATTCGACACCCCGATCCATCGCGCCTTGCCCTCGTCGACGAGCTCGGCCATCGTCGACCAGGACTCCTCGAGCTGCGATCCGCTGTCGAGGTCCGGCCAGTGAATCTGATAGAGGTCGATCCGCTCAACGCCGAGGCGGCGCAGGCTCGCCTCGCACTCGGCGCGTATCGAACCCGGGCGGAGGTCGCCATACGGGCTGCCGTCGGGGAGCGTGTGTCGCCCGCACTTGGTGCAAACCAGTACCTCCACGCCCGTGGCCCGACCCTCGAGCGCCCGGCCGACGATCTCCTCGGAGTGCCCGAGCCCGTAGATCGGGGCCGTGTCGACCCAGTTGATGCCGCGCTCGAGCGCCCGGTGGATGGCGGCGATCGACTCGGCGTCGTCAACCGGTCCCCAGCCGAAGCGCCACGGTCCGCCGATCGCCCACGTGCCCAGGCCAAGCCGGGTAAACGCCGCGCCCGATCGTCCGAGAACTGCCTGGGAGATCATCCTCAGCTTCGCTCCGTCCCGCGCTCGGGATCCGACGCGTACTGGTTCCGCGAGCCTTTCGGGATCTCGACGATCAAGAGCCGCTGTTCGACCACCGCGGCTGTCTACCCGCTGCGCGCCCGGCGAACGCCGAGCGCAACCGCCGGACGAGCGCCGGCAGCGCGAGCGCCCGCGACACCGACGCTCAGGATGACGCGATCCTCAACTACATCCTGGGGCTCGAGGATCTTCCTGGGGCTCGAGGATCTGCAGGCTGGCTTCTACACCCAAGCCGAACGTCTCCGGGCCGCGCGCTCCATCCACCCTGACTACCCGACGGCACACTAAGCGGGTGGACAACGCCGAAATCGCGGAGCGCCTGGAGGCATTCGCGCTCCTGCTCGAGCTCGACGAAGCGAACCCGTTCACGGTTCGCGCCTACCGGCGCGCGGCCGAGGCGGTGCGCGGGGCGGCGATGCCGATCGAGGACCTGGTGCGATCCGGGCGGGTACGCGAGCTCCGCGGGATCGGCGCCGGCATCGCGGCACGCTTGCGGGAGCTGGTCGAAACGGGCGAGATCGCGGAGCTGGCCGTGCTCGAGCGCGAGGTCTCGCTCGACCTCGTCGGGCTGTGCCGGTACCTGGGCCTCGGGGCGAGGCGCTCGCTCGAGATCGCCCGGGGGCTGGGAGTGCGCAGCGCGGACGAGTTCCGTCAGGCGGCGGCGGAGGGCAGGCTCCAGGGCGTGGCCGGCATCGGGCCGAAAACCGAGGCACGGCTGCTGGAGGCGCTCACACGCGAGGACCAGCCCCGCGCGCGGCCAGGGCTGCTGCTGAACCGGGCTCGCGACCTGGTGGCGACGATCGCGACGGGTCTTCAGGGGGTGCCCGCCGGCGACGCGCGGCGGTGGCGCGATTCCTGCGAGCAGCTCGCGGTGGTGTGCGTCGCCTCCGATCCGGGCCCGACGCTGTCGCGGTTTGCCGCGCTGCCGGAGATCGTCGCGGTCGTGGAGCGCGCGGAGCGGCGCGCGGTGGGCGTCACGGTGGAGGGAGTTCCGGTCGAAGCGATCGTCGCCGACCCGGCACGCTTCGGCACAGCGCTTGTTCGCGCGACGGGCTCGGCGGACTACGTCGCCGCGCTCGAGCCGCTCCCGGACGGCGCCGACGAGGGGCGCGTGTTCGACCAGCTTGGGATTCCGTTTTGCCCTCCCGAGCTGCGCGAGGCGCCCTACAAGGGAAAGCCACCCGCTCTGCTCGAGGAGCGACAGGTGCGTGGCGACCTGCACACCCATACGACCTGGTCGGATGGCAGGGCGAGCGTGGAGGAGATGG
>JAFAZV010000290.1 GCA_019239445.1 Solirubrobacterales bacterium | reverse complement strand
CGCGCGGCCCGGGAAGCCGCGGCTGCCGCCGCGGGCGACGCGCTCAAGGACGTCCGCGAGCGCTTCAAGCGCCCGTCTGACGAGGAGCTCGGCTACGTGCGCACGGACGACAGCTTCGGGAAGATCTTCGCCGACGCGCGCGAGGAGCTGGCGGGCCGGCTCGGCGAAGCGCGCGAGGAGCTGGCCGGCCCGCTCTCCGATGCGCGCGAGGGGCTGGCGGGGCGGCTGGGCGGCGCCCGTGAGGAGGTGGCGCAGCGCGCGTCCGAAGCGCGCGAGCACCCGGCGGCCAAGCGGCTCTCCGACGTGATCGACGACCTCGAGGCGCTGCTGTTCAGCGGGACGCGCGACCGGCGAGGCTGACGCCGGTGTCGGCGCCGCCGCCGGCGAGCGCGGCGTAGACAGAGCGTGTCTGCCGCGCGACCTCGCCCCAGTCGAAGCGCAGCACGTGATCGCGCGCCTCGGCGACGAGCTGGGCACGAGTCGCGTCGTCGGTCAGGACGTCTTCCAGGACCTTGCCCAGCGCGTCAGAATCGCGCGAGGGAAAACGGAGGCCGACCGTGCCGTCGCCCGGCACGACCTCCCGTAGACCACCGGTGTCGGCGACGACGCACAGGCAGCCGGAAGCCATCGCCTCGAGCGCCACGAGTCCGAACGGCTCGTAGATCGACGGGACGATGCACAGGTCGGCGACGCGATAGAGCGAATGGAGCATGTCGTCGCCGACCCAGCCGAGGAACGTGCCGTGCCGGGTGAGCCCGAGCCGCAGGGCTTGGCGCTTGAGCTCGGCCTCGGCGGTGCCGGTGCCGGCGACGACGTAGCGCACGTCGCGACGCCGACGCACCAGGGGCGCCAGCGCATCGAGCGCGAGATGGAAGCCCTTCTCGTAGACGAGCCGCCCGACCAGCAGCACGAGCAGCTGATCGCGCGCGGCGTAGCGTGCGCGCAGCTCGCCGAGGTCCTCGGCGACGGGTTCGAGGTCCCGAGGATCGAGCCCGTTCTGGATCACGTCGATCCGGTTGCTTCGCACGCCGAACACGCGCGCGACGTGGCTTCGCATGTACCGCGAGCACGTGATCACGCGATCGGCGCGGCGCACCATCGCGCGCTCGACGGCGTGAATGTGTGACTGCGGGTGCTCTTGCACCCAACCCTGGTGGCGGCCGAACTCGGTGGCGTGCACCGTCACCAGCCACGGGCGTGCGACCTGCTTCGCCACCGCCTCGGCGGCCCCGGCGACGAGCCAGTCGTGCGAGTGGACCAGATCGAACTCAAAGCGGTCGCACAGCTCGCGTCCGAGCGCGCGCATGTCGGCGTTCATCGCGTCGACCCAGCGCACGAACGCGCCGAGGTCCTTGGGAAACGGCGGCTCGGGGACGCGGTGTACGAATACGCCATGGCGCTCATCCTCGCGGGGCAGGCTGCCGCCCCCGCGCGTGAGCACGTGCACCTCGACCCCGTCGCGCACGAGATGCTCGGAGAGCTTGCGGACATGACGCCCGAGCCCGCCCTCGATGACGGGCGGGTACTCCCAGGAGATGGTCAGGACGCGCATGACGCGCGGGGCACCCTACTGCAGCGCATCACTGCCGGTCGTGCGGGCGACCGACCGCAGCTAGCGCGATCCGGCCTCGGCGCGGGTCGAGAGCGCCTGGCGAACGTCGAGCAGGCCCTGCTCCTGCGCGACCCCGATCACCTGTGACACGCGCGCTAGCCGGCGTCCCTGCGCCATCGCCACGGCGATCGTTTCCTCATCCAGCGCGCCGACCCGGGTGCCGCTGGTGTAGGAGGCGCCGTACGGGTTGCCGCCGCCGCCGAACACCTCGCTCACGGTGTAGCCCAGCGGCAGGACGATCGCGCCCCAGTGATACAGGGTGTTGTTGAGGGCGAGGATCGTCGACTCCTGCCCGCCGTGGACCGTCTGCGACGAGGTGAACGCGGTGGCGACCTTGTTGATCAGCTTGCCCTGCTGCCAGAGCACGCCGGCTTGGTCCATGAACATCTTCAGCTGCGCCGCGACGTTGCCGAACCGGGTCGGCGTTCCGAAGGCGATGCCGTCGGCCCAGTCAAGATCCTCAACCCTCGCCGTCGGCTCGTCGATGACCTCGGAACGGTGCCGTCCCCAGGCCTGGTTCTGCGAGATCAGCATCTCCGAAGCGAGCTCCTCGACCGGCCGCAGCCTCACTTCGGCCCCGGCGTCGCGCGCACCGTCCCCGACGGCCTTGGCGAGAGCATGGACGTGACCGGTGGCGCTGTAGTAGATGACCGCGACGCGCGCCGGCCGCTCAGCATGGTCTGAGTCGTTCATCGAGAACTGATCCTTTCACAACGCTGCGATTGCCCACACTTGGCGCGCCCGGACGCAGTGGTCGCATTTTCTGCCCTCCACGGGCACTTTTTGCGACCGCTACGCCGGCGAACGGCAAGTGGTCGACATTTTGGTCGCGTGGTGGCGGCGCTTGTGGTCGCGTGGTGGCCGCGCTCATGGTCGCGTCCGGCGCGCGCGCGTCAGGGACGCTCAGCCGACGCGCTCGTACACGCCGACGCCGCGCTCGTCGAGCAGCTCGGAAACCGGCTCCCGCCGGTCAAAGAAGCGCTCCTCGCCACGCAGCACATCCCGCCACCGCCCGCCCAGAGCGTCGCAGCGCGCGCCGTCAACATCGCTCCGCACGGCGACGGCGACAAAGATCTCATCCCCGCGCACGAACGCGCACACGCCCGGACCGGCGTCGAGCGGCTGATAGGACCCCGCGAATGGCTCCGGGCGCCGCGCCCGCAGTCCGAGCAGCCGCAGCGTGACGAACAGCTTCACGCCTTCGGCGTTCGGCGTGCCGCCACCCATCAGCCGGCGCAGCGAAGCCTGGTAGAAGTCCCAGTCGACCGGCCGGCGGTTGTCCGGGTCGACGAGCGAGCGCACCGGCAGCTCCTGACCCTGGAAGATGTCGGGGACGCCGGGGACGGTCAGCTTGAGCACGTGCTGGCGCAGTGCGAACTGAGAGCCGATCTCCGCCAACCCGGCCACGAACGGCTCGAAGTCATCGAGGAACGGCCGACACCCGTAGAGCTCGCGGCAGAAGCGCGCCACCGCCTCCTCCCACTCGCGGTTCTGATCGACCCAGTTCGTGTTGCGCTTGGCCTCGCGCAGCGCCTTCTCCATGTAGGCCTCGATCCGCTCGCTCTCGATTGGCCAGGCGCCGGCAAGGGTCTGGAAGATGAAGTAGCGTTCGACGTCGTCGGGCGCGCCGAGATCCGCGGACACGAGCGAACGCGTCAGCTCGAGCCAACGCGCCACCGCGGCCGCCCACTCGTCCGGCATCGTCGAGAGCGCCGCGATCCGTGCGCGTACTTCGTCGGAGCGCTTCGCATCGTGCGTCTGCGTCGTCAGCATCCCGAGCGGGAAGCGTTCCGCGCGCTGCAGGTTCGCCGCGTGGAACTGCTCCACCGAGATGCCGAAGCGCGACGGATCGCCGCCGACGTCGTTCAGCGCCAGCAACCGGGCGTAGCGATAGAACGCGGTGTCCTCGACGCCCTTGGCCATCACCGCCGGCGTCGTCTGCTGAAAGCGCGTGACGAACTCGGGCGGCGCCGGTTCGGAGAGCAGCATCCGCGCGCGTACGGCGGGGTCGACGCCGTCCAGCGCGTCGCGATCCTCAGCATCGACGCGGCCCGACCAGGGTTCGACGTAGGTGCGGTACACCGGGAGCGAGGCCAGCGAGCGCCCGAGCACCTCGAGATCGCCGAATTCCCCGGCCCGCGCCAAGCGCTCGACATCCGGCCAGAAGGGACCGTTGATCTGCTCGAGCTTGGACTGCAGCGCCACCTCGCCGAACGCCCGCCGATCCCCGGACACCGACTCCCAGAGCTCGCTCAGCGCTTCCTCCGCCGTCGGATCGACGAACAGCGCGCAAACGTCGTTGAGGAACTCATACCCGACCGTTCCCGACACCGGCCAGTCGCGCAGCCGCTCGCCCGGATCGAGGATCTTCTCCACCCACACGCACCGGGCGCCGCGCGAGCGCAAGCGCTCGAAATATCCGCGGGGGTCCGCAAGCCCGTCGGGATGATCGATCCGCAGCCCATCGACGCGGCCGTCGCGCACCAAACCGAGCAGCAGGCTATGCGTGGCCTCGAACACCTCGGGGTCTTCCTGACGCACCCCCGCGAGATCGTCGATGTCGAAGAATCGCCGGTGGCGGCCGGTGACCGGATCGACGTCGAAGAACTTCTCCCGCAGTGCCGGGTCAGACCAATAACGATTCGCATCGTCGACCCCCATGTGGTTCGGTACCACGTCGAGGACGATGCCCAGGCCGGCGTCGCGGGCCGCCTCGGCCAGACGCTCGAACTCCTCCGCACCCCCGAGATCCTCGGACAAGCGGCCGGGATCGACCACGTCGTAGCCGTGCGTCGAGCCGGCCCTCGCCTGCAGCGAGGGCGACAGGTACAGGTGCGAGATCCCGAGGTCGCGCAGATACGGGACGAGCGCGCACGCGGCGGCGAACCCGAATTCCGGGGTCAGCTGAAGCCGGTAGGTAGCGCGCAGCTCGGCGCTCAAGCCACTCGCTTCAAGATCACGATCGAGCGCGAGAGGACCGGCAGCTCACTCCGGTCGCCGTAGCGGCTGCTTCCGGCCTCGGCGGTCACATCGGCGCTCGAGAGCTCGAGCGCCCACTCGGCACCGAAGCGCCGGCGCGGGAGCATGAACACACGGTCCTCCGAGTGCGCGTTGATCAGCACCAGGAACGAGTCGTCGGCGATGTCCTCGCCATG
>JAFAZV010000459.1 GCA_019239445.1 Solirubrobacterales bacterium | reverse complement strand
CTGCGCCTCGACGAGCATCCGCTCGTGGGCTTGGTAGACAGCAGCGAACTCCCGCTCGGCTTCGGCCCGCGCCCCGTCGCCCAGCGAGCCGGCCCAGCGCCAGTACTCATCGGCTCCGATCAGCTCGCCCTTCAGCCGATCGATCCGCCGAATGAAGCCGCCCAGCAAGGCGCCCGCACTGCCGCCGAAATCGTGGTGCTGGAGCGAGAGCTCGTCGATCCGCTCGATCAGCATCGCCAGCCGGTCGCCGGCGCTGAGCGTTGGCACGGCCAGGTCGAGCTCCGGGCTGACTCCCGCGACGAGATACGCCGACAGCTGCACGGGAGTGAGGACATGGAGCTCGTCGTAGCCACGCTCGAGCCGCGCCTCCACCCGCTCGCGCAGCGCGTCGACCCGCGCCACCGAGGGCGCCACGACGAGAACCCGTTCCGGACGCTCCCCGTGCGCGACAAGCCGGCAGAAGCGTTCCTCCACCAGTCGCGTCTTACCCGCGCCCGCCGCCCCCAGGATCAGCAGCGGGCCGCCACCGTACGCGACCGCCTCGCGCCAACCAGCCGGCTGCACAGACACGTCTGACAGCATAGGTACGAGATGACTTCCACTCGCTCGGCCCTCGACGCAGACTGGCTCGGCGCCTGCCGGCGGGCAGCCACCGGGCTGCGCCAGCTCCTGGCCGAGGCGCCGAGCACGCACGAGCGGGCCGAGGAGACCGGCTCGCGCGGGAGCGGCGGCGATCGCACGCTGGTCATCGACCAGTCCGCCGAGTCGGTCGTCTTGGCCGAGCTCGACGCGCTCAGCGAGCAAGGGTTCAAGTTCGTCGCGCTCTCGGAGGAACGCGGCGAGATCGACTACGGCGACCCGAGCTTTCGCGTGATCATCGACCCGATCGACGGCTCGCTCAACGCCAAGCGCGGCTTGCCGCATCACGCGCTGTCGATCGCCGTCGCGGACGGCGAGACGATGGCCGATGTGGCGTTCGCGTTCGTGCACGACTTCGGGCCCGCCGAGGAGTGGTGGGCGCGGCGCGGTCAAGGCGCGTGGCTCGACGAGCGCCGTCTCGATCCGACCCTGGGCGAGCGGCGCGGGCACGACGGGAGGCTCGAGGTGCTCGGGATCGAGTCCGCCGATCCGCGCTGGGTGGCGGCGTCGATTGACGCCCTCGAGCGCTCGGCCTACCGGCTGCGCGCGCTCGGCACGATCGCCTCCTCCCTGTGTCAGGTGGCGGCGGCGCGCTTCGACGGCATGGTCTCGCTGCGCCGCGCGCGAGGGGTCGATTCCGCTGCCGGCCAGCTGATCGTCCGCGAGGCCGGGGGCCATGTCAGCTTTCCGACCTGCGACGAGCCGTTGAGCGCGCCGCTGAGCGCCAAGCCCACGTCGCCGGTGTGCGCCGCCCGGTCGCTGCAGACCCTCCGCCAGCTCGAGGCGATCCCGGCATGATCGACTGGATCGTCGCCGAGCGGATCGCGGCGCTGGTCGCCGGGACAGGTGAGGCAAAAGCGCCCTCGGCCGATCTCGCTGCGCTCGCGGCCGAGTCCGAGAGCCGCGTCGTCGCCTATACAGGGCTGCGCCCGGGGCGCCCGCTGCCGCAACCTGAGGGCATCGGCCGCCGCGAGTGGGTCTCGACCAACGTCTCGTCGATGCGCGCGCTGCTCGATCCCGTGCTGCAGCGCGCCGGCACAGGCCTCGGTCCGCTCAAGCCCGCGATGCAGCTCGCCCTCGGCGTCGTTCTGAGCACCGAGGTGGGCGTCGTGATCGGCTATCTGGCGCAGCGGGTGCTGGGCCAGTACGAGCTCGTGCTTCTGGATGAAGCGGTCGAGGACCGCCCGCCGCGGCTGCTGTTCGTGCTCCCGAACCTGGGCCAGGCGGTCGATGCGTTCGGCGCCGACGAGAACGAGTTCATGACCTGGGTGACGCTGCACGAGGTCACCCACGCGGTCCAGTTCGCCGGCGTGCCCTGGCTTCACCGCCACGTTTCCGGGCTGGTGCGCACGCTGCTCGACCAAGCCGAGCTGCGGATCGATGCGCCGCGCAAGCTGCGCCTGCCGAGCGGCAATGAGGTCAAGCGGATCCTGCACGCGCTGCGCCAGGGGGATCTGATCTCGGTGGTGACCAGCACCGCCGAGCGCGAGCTGCTCGACCGGGTGCAGGCGGTGATGGCGGTGATCGAAGGTCATGCCGAGCATGTGATGGACGCCGTCGCACCGGACCTGCTGCCCTCGCTGCCCAAGCTGCGCGAGGCGATTGACCGCCGGCGCCGGTCGCAGAGCGGTATGTCGCGTCTGGTGGCGCGCCTGCTCGGGCTCGAGCTCAAGCTGCGCCAGTACGAGCGGGGCAAGATCTTCTGCGACGCGATCGTGCGCGAAAGCGGGCCCGAGGCGCTGCATCACGTGTTCTCGAGCGCCGACGCGCTGCCGACCCTGAACGAGATCGAGAACCCCCGGGCCTGGCTCGAGCGGACCGGTCTCGCCGGCGGCACGCAGCCGGCTCAGCGCTCGAGCGCGTAGAGCCGCCAGCGCTCGGGCACGCCCTTGAGCGCGTGCAGACCGCGGTCGCGGAATCGCAGTCCCGAGCCGAAGACGAGATCCTTCACCGTGCTCGACGCGAGCACTTCGTCCGCGCCGGCGTTGGCCATCACGCGCGCCCCGATGTGGACGGCGATCCCGGCGACGTCATCGCCGAGCAGCTCGCACTCCCCGGTGTGCACGCCGGCACGCAGACGAAGCCCGAGGCGACGCCCGGAGTCGATGATCTCCGCGGCGCACTGCACCGCCCGCGCCGGACCGTCGAAGGTGGCGAGGAAGCCATCACCGATCGTCTTCACTTCCACCCCCCGCCAGTGGCGGAGCTCGCCGCGCACGAGCTCGTTGTGCTCGTCGAGCACGCCGCGCCAGCGGGCGTCGCCCACGCGCGAGGCGTACTCGGTCGAACCGACGATGTCGGTGAACAGCACCGTGGCCAGCACGCGATCGGGCTCGGCGGCGGCGCGGCGCCCGGTCAGGAACTCCTCGACGTCCTCGAGCCCTGGCGCGTCGATCCACCAGTAGCTGTCCTCGCCGGGGTACTCCGCGAATCTGGCCCCGGGGATCAGCGCGGCGACTTCGCGACCGACCTCCACCGGGACGTAGCGGTCCCCGCTCTGGTGCATGACCAGCGTCGGCACCCGGATCGTCGGCAGGACAGGTCGCAGATCGGTCTGCGCGAGCATGGCCATCAGCGCCCGGGCCATGCCGGGACTCGCGGCCGAGCGCTGAAGGCGCCCCCAGAACTGCTCGAAGGACCGGTTGCCGAGCTGGCTCGGGGCGTAGACCCCGAGCAGGCTGCCGTCGCCCCAGTGGCCCTCGATCGCGTCGAGCAGGCGATTGCGCAGCTCCGCGTCCAGCGCCGAGCGACCCGCCGGCGCCACCGCCGAGAGGACGAGCGCCGTCACGCGTTCCGGATAGGTGGCGGCGAACAGGGCCGAGAGGCCGAGGTCGCTGGCCCCCCAGATCGCGGTCTTCTGCACCCCGACGGCATCGAGCACGGCGCGGAGGTCGTCCATCTGCTGCTCGAGCGTCGGCGGGCTCAGCGCCGCGTCCGAGAGCCCCGTCCCGCGACGGTCGAAGCGGACGAGGCGCGAGAAGCCGGCCAGGCGCTCGAACGTCCGCGCTGTCGCGGGGTCCTCCCACATGACCTCGAGATGCGCCGCCGGTCCCGTCACCAAGACCAGATCCACCGGTCCGTCGCCCACCACCTGGTACGCGATGCTGGCATCGCCGCTGTGGGCGTATTGCGTCTGGGTCCGGATCACGCGGCCTTGAGCGCCACTGTAACGAAGGGCCCGAGGTGGTTTACAAACATGTGTTCGCCTAACACGCAATCAGCATCGGTACAATTCGTATTCCTACGGCAGCGGAGCATTTGATGGCTATCAACGACACCCCCAGCGGACAGAGTTCCGCCCCGACCCCCAGCACACCGACTGCGACGCCTGAGTCGACCCTGACGCAGGCGAAGCGCACCGCCGGACAGGCGAAGGCCACCGGTAGGCAAGCGAGGACCTCCGGTACCCGGGCGGCCAAGGCCACCCGCACGCAGGCCAAGGCCACGTCGACGCAGGCCAAGGCCACCGTCGGACAGGCGAGGAGCACCGTCGAGCAGGTCCAGGAGCTCGCTGAGCGGGCCGTCCTGGTCCCCTTCGGCGCCAGCCTGCTGGCGCGT
>JAFAZV010000403.1 GCA_019239445.1 Solirubrobacterales bacterium | reverse complement strand
CGGGCTGTGGCGGCGGGTGCGCGCGCTGCCCGACAAGCAGCGCACGGCGCTCGCGCTGCGCTACGTCGCGGACGCGGCGTATCCGGAGATCGCTTCGGTGATGGGCACTACGCAGGAAGCCGCACGGCGCAACGTCCACGAAGGCCTCAAGCGACTGCGAACGGAGTATGGGAGATGACCGAGCCTGACGCCCTCGAGCAGATGCTGCGCGCGCCGCTGGCGCTCGCCCCGCTGCCCGACCTCACCGAGCGCGCGGCATCCGCCGGCCTGCTCGACGTCGCCTACGCGACGCTCGACTCGCCGCTCGGAGCCCTCCTGCTCGCGAGCACCCCCCGCGGGCTGGTGCGGATCGCCTACCTCGATGACGCCGGCGGCGAGGCCGCCGTGCTCGAGGATCTCGCCACCAAGGTCTCGCCGCGCGTGCTGGCCGGGGCCTCGCGCCTCGACGAGCCACGCCACGAGCTCGATCAGTACTTCGCCGGCCGCCGCCGGCGGTTCGGGCTGAGGCTGGACTGGGCGCTCGCGCGCGGATTCGCCCGCCGCGTGCTCGAGGCCACGGCGCGGATCCCGTACGGATCGGTGTCGAGCTACAAGGCGATCGCCGCCGCCGCCGGCAGTCCCCGCGGCTTCCGCGCCGCCGGCAACGCACTGGGCGCCAACCCGCTGCCGATCGTCGTGCCCTGTCACCGCGTTCTGCATGCAAGCGGAGGCCTCGGCGGCTACACGGGCGGGCTCGAGCGCAAGCGCACGCTGCTGGCCGTCGAGAGGCGGCCGCCGGAGCCAAGCGACGGAACTCCGTGAGCCATCTCACACACGTCATACTCGCCGGCGAGGTAGACCACGGCGAGGTCAGGCATATGAGCAGGTAGACCACGGAGAGGCGAGGCACATTGCGTAGAAGCGAGCTGAGGAAACTGCTACCGCCGGGGCCGCGGACGCCCGCGCCGGTTCAGCTGCTCGCGACCTGGACGCGCCCGGCGGCCTCGATCGAGCTGCTGCGTCGCAAGTACGGCACCCGGATCACGGTCCAGCTGCCGTTCCAGATGCCGTTCGTGATCCTCTCCGACCCGGCCGACATCAAAGCTGTGTTCACCGCTCCGCCGGACGTGCTGCATCCTGGCGAGGGCGCGCGTGTGCTCGAGCCGCTGATCGGACGTAAGTCGGTGATCCTGCTCGACGAGTCGCCCCACCTCGAACAGCGCAAGCTGCTGCTGCCCGCCTTCCACGGCGAGAAAATGCAGCGGCTGGTCGGGCTGATGAGCGAGCTCACGCGAGGAGAAGTCGATTCCTGGCCGCTCGAGCGCCCGTTCGCGCTGCACCCGGCGCTTCAGCGACTGACCCTCGAGATCATCCTCCGCGCGGTGTTCGGGCTCGAGCAGGGCGCTCGCCTCGACAACCTCCGCGACCTGCTCACCCGGGTGCTGGCCATCTCCGAGAGCCCGCTCTCGGTTCTGCCGGAGACGCAGCGCTTCACCCGATTGTTCGGCTCCATGCGGCGCTTCGAGCACGTGCGCGAGCAAGCCGACACGCTGATCCGCGACCTCATCGAGGAGCGCCGCTCTGAATCTGAAGCGCGCGACGACGTGCTCGCAATGCTGCTCCAGGCGCGGCACGAGGACGGCTCGCCGATGGCCTACCAGGAGCTTCGCGATGAGCTGATGACCGCGCTCGTGGCCGGCCACGAGACAACGGCGTCGCAGCTCGCCTGGGGCTTCGAGCAGCTCGCACGCCAAGCGCCCGTCGCCCTCCGACTGGCGCAGGAGATCGACGCCGGCGAAGGCGACGAGTACCTGACCGCGACGATCCACGAGATCCTCCGCCGCAAGCCGGTGCTGCCGAATGCCGAGCCGCGCGTCGTCAAGCGCCCGGTCGAGATCGGCGGCTTCACTTACCCCGCCGGCGTGGCGCTGCTGGCCAGCAGCTTCCTGGTCCATCACGATCCGGCGATCTATCCCGATCCGTACGCGTTCCGGCCCGAGCGCTTCCTCGGCAACGCGCCCGGAACCTACACCTGGATCCCATTCGGGGGCGGGCGCCGGCGCTGCCTGGGCGCAAGCTTCGCGCTGCAGGAGATGAAGATCGTCATCGGGCAGGTACTCGGACGCTACGAGCTAGCCCCCTCGAGCGACCGGCCGGAGCGAACCGCCCGCCGCAGCATCACTTACAGTCCCAGCCGCGGCGCCACCGTGATCTTGCGCGAGCGTCGCTCGACGCAGTCGCCGGTCGCCCCGGCGCGCGTGCCGGTCCCGGCGTAGACCGCGCTTTTCTCCCGCCGCGCTCGGGTATTTATCGAGCGTGGACCTTCTTCGTCCCGTTCGCGCATTCGACAACGTGCAGCAGCGGCACGAGTGGCTCGCCCTGCCGATGGCGGTGGTGAAGAAGTTCGCCGACGATCAGGGCGGGAGCCTTGCCGCGCTCGTGGCCTACTACGCGTTCTTCTCGCTGTTCCCGCTGCTGCTCGTGTTCACGACGATCCTCGGCTACGTGCTCCAGGGCGATCCGGGTTCGCAGAACTCGATCAAGAGCTCGGTCCTGGCCCAGTTTCCGATCATCGGCAGCGACATCAGCCGCAACATCCACCAGCTCCACGGCCACGTGTTCGCGCTGGTGATCGGCCTGCTCACCTCGCTCTGGGCCGGCCTCGGCGTGACCCAAGCGGCGCGGCAGGCGTTCGACCGCGTGTGGGCGGTGCCGTTCAAGGACCGGCCGGACTTCGTGCAATCGCGCCTGCGCGGACTGCTGCTGCTGGTTTCGCTGGGCCTGCTGTTCATCGTCGCCACGCTCGCGTCCGGCCTCGTCACCGGCGGCCTCGGCGGGGCGCTGGCCAAGGTCGGCGGCATCGCGCTATCGCTGCTCGTGAACCTCGGTTTGTTCATGGTCGCCTTCCGGGTCATGACCTCGCGCACCGTTGGCACGCGGTGCCTGTGGCTGGGCGCGTGCCTCGCCGGGGTGGCCTGGACGATCCTCCAGGTGCTGGGCGGCATTTACATCGGCCACGTGTTCAGGCACTCGACCAGCACCTACGGGTTCTTCGGCATCGTGATCGCGCTTCTCGTGTGGCTGCACCTGGGCGCGCAGGTGACCGTCTACGCGGCCGAGGTCAATGTCGTCGTGACGCGCAAGCTGTGGCCGCGCAGCCTGCTCGGGCCGCCCGCGCATCCCGCGGATGAGAAGGCCCTCGTGGCGCTGGCCAAGGTCGAGGAGCGCCATGACACCGAGAAGGTCGACGTCGAGTTCAAGTAACGGGGTCAGAACAGGCGGTCCGGCTGCTCGCGCCGGGTCATCTCGAGCGGCCAGGAGCAGAGGCCGCCCTCGGCCGGACAGCCGCCACACACCGCGCGGTGTGGCGTGTCGGTGACCGCGAAGCGTCGCTGCACCACGCGCGTCACCCGCTCGGCCAGCGCCGCTTCGAGCGCCGCCGCGTCGCTGGACGCGTAGCTCACGCTGACCGGAGCCTCAGGCGCAGCGAGGAACACGTGCGCGACCTCGACGGTCTCGCCCCCCGCGCGCAGCCCGGCCAGCCCATACACAAGCCTTTGGGTTGAGTACTGCGTGCGGACGATCTCGGCCGGGTTCACGCCGTCCAGCCGATCCGTCTTGTAGTCCACCACCAGCAGGCGGTTCGGCGGCTCTCGCGCGAGCACGTCGAACGCGCCATTCATTAGGACACCGTCGGCGAGCATGAAGGCGAAGCGCTGCTCGCGGCGAACGTCCGTCGCGCGCGCCAGGCGGGCTCGCAGTTCGCTGCCCGCAAAGGCGCCGATCAGAGCCGCGATCTCCTCCGCCTCCTGCGCGCTGGGCGGCGCTGCGGCGTCGGCTGCGGAGGCGGCCCGCACGACTTCGGCGTCGGGGAGGCGGGGGCGGCGCAGGTCGAGCGTCTCCAGCAGCGCATGGGCGATCGCGCCGCGCTCGGTGCCGCTCAGGCCGCTCGCTTTCGTGTCGCCGCCGTCACCTGGATCGACCGGCGGCAGGCCGAGCACGCGCTCGACGTAGAAGCGATAGCCGCAGCGTTCGTATTCAGCGAGGGTCGTGTATGAAAGCCGCCGCACGGTCCGCGG
>JAFAZV010000348.1 GCA_019239445.1 Solirubrobacterales bacterium | reverse complement strand
GTGGCGCTCCAGGTCGGGTTGAGTGCGGAGCAGATCCGCCTGGTGGCCTCAGGTCAAGCCCGGCGGATCGCCGGCGGCGAGCCTCTACAGCCCGGCGGCCCCGCGGTAGGCGAGCGCGAGCGGGCGCCGCACGCGCTGCTTGATCGCGTCGCCGAGTTCCTGCTCATCGGCACGATCGCCTCGATGCGCGGGATCGACGTCAGCGTTGAGATGCTTGCGCTCGCGCGGCTTGCCTGCGACGTTCCCGACGAGACCGACGACGCCCCGCTGTTCGCCGCGATCCGCCGCCTGATCGACGCGCACGACGCGATCAAGGCGAACGACCCGAACGACCGCCGCCGGCTCGGCTTCCTCGTCCTGGCCGTGGTGACAGCCCGTACGCCGGACGTGCCGGTGCCGGCGCCGGGGTAGAGCCTCGCCTCGGCTACGTCGGCGCGCGGCGATCGTCGACGTTGCGCTGCCAGATCAAGCGCAGGCCGGTCAACGTGAGCAGCTCGTCGACGTCGTCGATCGTCTCCCGGATGAACGGAGCGAACATGCCGGCCATCCCGCCGGTGGCGATCACCCTGGTTTCCGGGCCGAGCTCATCTCGAAGCCGGCGGACGATGCCCTCGACCTGGCCGGTGAAGCCGAACATGATCCCGCTGCGAACCGCCTCGACCGTGGACTTGCCGATCAGCGCGCGCGGCTCGGCGAGCTCCACCTTGGGGAGCTTCGCGGCGCGTTCGTACAACGCGTCGATCGAGATCTCAGCCCCGGGGCTGATGATCCCGCCGAGATACTCGCCGGCGCTCGAGACGGCGTCGTAGGTGATCGCGGTGCCGAAGTCGACCACCACGCAGGCATCGCCGACGCGCTCGAACGCGGCCACAGCGTTCACGAGGCGGTCGGCGCCGACCTCCCGCGGGTTGTCGATCCGGATCGGCATGCCGGTGCGGATCGACGGCCCCACCACCAGCATCTCGTGACCGAGGTAGCGGCGCGACATCGCCGTCCACTGCTCGGAGAGCTGTGGCACCGTCGAGGAGACGATCGAGGCGCTGATCTCCTCGAACCCGAGGCCGCGGAGCGCCAGCAGGTTCGCCAGCGCGGCGCCGAGCTCGTCGCTGGTGGATTCGCGCACGGTGGCAAAGCGCCAATGCTCGGAGACGATCTCGGCGTCGCGCGGATAAACGCCGAAATGAGTTTGCGTGTTGCCTACATCGACGACCAGCAGCATGGGCGCGCATTATCGTCCGCTTCGGTCCTGCTCAGAGGAGCGGGGGCCCGGCGGCACGTACGTGCTGATCCGCGTCCGCCAGCGCCGCCAGGGCATGGGCGAGCCGCTCGCCGGTCGGAAGCGTCAGCTCGGGATCGAGCTCGAGCAGCGGGACGAGCACGAAGCGACGCGAGCGCACCTCCGGGTGCGGCAGGGTCAGACGCGCCGAGCGATACTGCACCTGGTCGAGCAGCAGCACGTCGACGTCGATCATGCGCGGGCCGTGGCGCGCGCCGGCAGCGGCGCGCCCGACGGCCCGCTCGACGTCCTTGCAGGCGTCAAGCAGCGCCTCCGGCTCGTGCTGGGTGCGCACGCGCAGACAGGCGTTGAGGAATTCCGGCTGTTCGAGAACGAGCCCGACGGGCTGGGTCTCGTACACCGACGAGGACGCCAGCACGTCGACGCCGCGGCTCGGCAGCAGGTCGGTCGCGGCCAGCAGGTGCTCGCGTCGCTCGCCCAAATTGGATCCCATCCCGAGATATCCGTCCCGCCGCGCCACCAAAGCACGTCACCCAGCCGGCCAGCGGCGCGTCTTCACTCAGCCTCGCGCCAAAGCTCGACCGAGACCTCACTCACGGCAAACGCAAGCGGCGGTTCGGGCTTGGCCGCCTTTACCCACACCATGCGCGCGGCGTATGCGTCGATCAGTCGGTCGGCGATCGCCGCGCACAAACGCTCGAGTGTCTTGTAGGAGCGCTGCTGAGCAACGAGGTTGGCGGTGTCGCAGACCTGTCCGTAGTCCACGGTGTCCTCGATCCGGTCCGTGACTGTCGCGTCGACGTCGCTCAGCTCGAGGCGCAGATCAAGCAGCAGACGCTGGCCGACTTCGCGCTCCGCCGCCGTGACGCCGACGTGGGTGAACAGCGACAGGCCGCTGATCTCGATCGTGACCTCCGGCTCGAGATGTCCCTCCTCGTCCTCATCGTCCGCGTCTACCTCGTCGAACTCATCGTCGGAGTCCATGGCCGCCGCACCGTAGCAGCCGTTACATTCAGCGCGTCAACCACCGGCGCGACGTCATGGACGCGGAACACGCGCGCTCCGCGCTCCCAAGCGAGCACATTCGTGGCAATCGTGCCGGCTACGCGCTGACCGGGGTCCTCGTGCCCGGTCAGCTTGCCGAGGAACGATTTGCGTGACGTGCCGATCATCACCGGGCGCCCGAGCGCGACGAGCTCGCTCAGTCGCCGCAACAGCTCGAGGTTGTGCTCGATCGTCTTGCCGAAGCCGATCCCCGGGTCGAGCACGATCCGCTCTTCCGCCACACCGTGATCGACCGCGAACGCCAGCCGGTCCTCGAGAAACGCCTTGACGTCGCTGACGACGTCCTCATAGTGCGGATCGATCTGCATCGTCCGCGGGTCGCCAAGCATGTGCATCAGACAGCAGTCGGCGTCGTGCGACGCGATCACGTCTGCCATCTCCGGATCGCCGCGCAGCGCGGTCACGTCGTTGACCAGGCCGGCCCCGGCCACGAGTGCGGCCGCAGCCACGTTCGCCTTCGAGGTGTCGATCGAGATCTCGGCGTGTTCCAGCCGTCCCCTGAGCTCCTCGATCACGGGCATCACGCGCGCGAGCTCCTGCTCGGCACCGACGGGCAACGCGCCAGGCCGGGTCGACTCGCCACCGATGTCGACGATGTCGGCGCCGTCACGCTCAAGCACGAGGGCATGCTCCACCGCCAGCGCGGAATCGAGGTACTGGCCGCCGTCGGAGAACGAATCGGGCGTGACATTGACCACGCCCATGACGGTGAACGCCTGGCCGCCTCTCATGGGTGGTGTGCCGTCCGGTAATCAGGGTGCATGGAGCGCAAGACCCGGGGCCCGCGAGGCGAGGACGCAGAATCGGACGTGCAGCAGCGCTGCACGAGGATTCGAGGACGAAGCCCGGCGGTCATCCGGGGCCGCGAAACATGTGCGCTGGTTGCCGGACGGTGCACTAGTCCTCGTCGGGCCAATGCCCATGGCGGTCGAAGAACTCGCGTGCCTCCTCCTCGCGCTCCCGATCGAGGTTGCTCCGCAGACTCATGCGAAACAGCCAGTTGATCATCCATACGATCAGCGCGACTCCGAGCAGTACGACGCCGGCCGCGGCCGTCGATGTGTGACCATGCCCGACGACGATCGCGACCACGCCCGCCACGGCGATCGCTGCAGGAAGCCACACGCGCGTCAGCGATAAGAGAGGGCTCATGTGCGGATAATGAACGCGCTCGGCATGCTCGCCTCTCCACGTTATATCGCCCGCATCGCGCTGCTGATCTCGCTCACCGGCGTTGCCATGCTCGTTTCGACGCTCCCTAGCCCAGCGCTCGCCCGCGCCGCCACCGCGAGGGAGATGCTCGCGCGGCTGAACGCACAGCGCAGCGCCAACGGCATTCCGGCCGGCATAACCGAAAATGCCGCCTGGTCGGCCGACTGCGCCTCTCACGACCACTACATGGCGCTGAACCACGTGCTCACGCACGACGAGCGGGCGGGCAACCCCGGCTACACGGCCGGCGGCGCCTTTGCCGGCAAGAACGCGGTGCTGAGCGAGAGCGCTGACTGGGACAGCGGCAATCCCTACGAGTACGCCCCGCTGCACCTCGATCAGCTGCTGGCGCCGCGGCTTCTCAGGCTCGGTAGCGCCGACGCCGAAGGCTTCAGCTGCACCACCACGTTTCCCGGCTGGACTCGGGCTGCCCCGCGCGAGCCGACCGTCCACACGTATCCGGGCGACGGCGCGAGCATTTATGCCAGCGAAGTGGCGCACGAGCTGCCGTGGACTCCCGGCGATCTCGTCGGTCTGAGTCAGCCGAGCCGCACGGGTCCGGCGTTGATCGTGCTCGCCGACGCTCCGGCGCAGACGCCGATCGACAACTCGGCGACCCTCACAGCTGCGAGCGTTACCGGTCCTACCGGCGCAGTCGAAGTACGCACGGTCGACGGCACAACCGCGCTACCCCAGGGCGGATCGTTCGCGACGCTCGCGCCCTACATCGCCCCGGGCGGCTTCATCATCCCTGTCCGGCCGTTGATCCCCCACACGACCTACCGCGCCCATGTCGTCGTCTCGTTCGCCGGCGCGCAGATCGTGCACGACTGGTCGTTCACGACGCGAGGCAACGATCCGCACAGCCAGCTCGTGGCCCGCCGAGGACGCCTGTGGTTCAGCTCGTCCTCGACGCAGCCAATCCGCGTTTCGTTCACGGACAACGGCGGCGCGTCGGGCCGTGCCCTCACCATCCGCCCCGGCCACAGCGTCTGGCTGAAGCTGGCCCCCGGCTCGTGGCGCGCCTGCGGCCGCCAAGCCGCCGGGGGCGGTTTCGACAGCTACACCCAGTGTCTTGCGGTCAGCGTCATCGGTGTGCCGGCGCTGCGCCTCGGCAAGCCCCAGACGACTGCCTCCACGGTCGGCTTCGCGCTGCGCTTCGGCACGGTGCTTCGCGGTCGCCGGGCGAGGCTGACCGTCACCTCGCTGGCGCTGCAATGTCGCCCGAACGGGTGCAGCGCTGTGAGCGGCGCCAGCACGGTGCGCAGGATCACGCTCCGGGCCGGGACCCTGACGCTGCCGCTGCCGGACCGCGGGCGCGGCTACGAGATCGAACTGCGCACGAGCGCGTTCCAGGCGCGCGGCACGCCGTGGGCGAGTGCTCGCGCCAGCGGGGTGTTCCTCCGGCGCTAGTCCCGTTTACCAGGCATCAGCACCCCGGGACCGGCAAGCTGGTATTTATCCCTCCCCTGGCGACCGGATCTGAGCTCACCACGAGGCGCGAAGCGCTACGCCGGGCGGCGGTCGGGAGCGCATCGCTCCTTGGCGCCGGCGAGGCGGCAAGCCTAGCCGTGCGCGCGCTGCCCGCCTGGGCTCGGCCGATTCCTGAACTCCCGCGGTTCCGCCGCCCTGACAGCCTGCCCTTCCCGCACCTGCCTGCCGGCACGCCCTCGATGCCGCACATCCGGCACATCGTCGTGCTGATCATGGAGAACCACTCGTTCGACAACCTGCTCGGACTGGTTCCCTACCAGGTCCCGGGCCGTCGCGGAGTGGACGGTCTCACGCGCCGCCACGGGAGGCTCCTCGACTTCAACCCCGACGCCAGCGGCCAGCCGGTTTTCGCTCAGCACGCGGAATCGCCGTGCCAGCTCGACCGGGTGCCGAGCCAAGCCTGGAACGCCAGCCACGAGTCCTACGACAACGGGCGCAACGACGGGTTCGTGCGCGCCAGCGGACCGATCGCGATGCGCTTCTGGGACGAGCGCGACCTCCCGTTCACGTATTCGCTGGTCAAGCACTTCCCGATCGGACAGCGGTTCTTCTGCTCGACCTTGGGCCAGACCTACCCGAACCGCAGGTTCTTCTTCACCGGCACCGCGTCTGGCACGATCGCCACCGACAACACGACCTTCTCGATCCCCGCCGCCAATGGGACGATCTTCGACCGCCTCGACGCGCACGGGATCGACTGGGGCGTCTACTACCAGAACCTTCCGAGCTGGCTGATCGTCCCGGGGGTCGCGTCCCCGCCGGGGCGCGTCGCCCGTCAGCATCACTTCGACCAGTTCCTCGTCGATGCCGCGGCCGGACGTCTGCCCGCGTTCGCCTTCATCGACCCCGACTACGACACCACCTCGGAGGAGAACCCGCAGGACGTCCAGGTCGGCGAGCGTTTCATCGCCCAGGTCGTGCAGGCGTTGATGCGAGCACCCTCCTGGAAGCACACGGCCCTGTTCATCACCTATGACGAGCACGGCGGCTACTACGACCACGTCCCGCCGCCGCGCGCGATCAAGCCCGACGACATCCCTCCGCTTACCAAGCCCGGCGACGCGCCGGGCGCCTACGACCGCTACGGGTTCCGCGTCCCGCTGATCGTCGTCTCCCCGTGGGCGAGGCCCGGCTACATCTCCTCCGTCGTCCAGGACTTGACCTCGATCACGGCCTTCATCGAGCGCAAGTGGAACCTGCCCGCGATGACCTTCCGCGACGCCAACGCCCATCCCATGACGGACTACTTCGACCTGCGCCGGCGCGCGTTCGTGCGGCCGCCGCGCCTCGCGCCGGCGCCCGATCTCGCCCCCGGGCTGGCCAAGTGCCACGCGGCGGGGCTGAACCCGCCGCTCCCCGGCCCGCCGGCGCCATCCGTGCGTGCCGACGTCAGCCGGTTCCTCACGCGCACTGGGTGACGGCGGGTGCCGTCTCGCTCGAACCGCCACAACGCAAGGAAGCAGACGCATTCCGCTGGGCTTTCGCACGTTGTGGCGAGTTTTTCGCCATTTCGTGAGGAAGCGGCGCCAGTCGCCGGCGCTTCCTCACGTTATGGCGATCGGGGGCGAGCCTGAAGGCAGTGTTCGCCGTCACGTGTGCCGTGCTCGCCGCGCAGTTAGCAGGCAGGCGACCGTGCTCGAGCGGATCGACCGGCCGAGCCGCCCGTGGAGGGCGCGGTTCTCGGCGACGAGAGCATCACGCTGTCGTGGCGACAGGCGAGCCCAGAAGGACATGGTGCTCAGCAGGGCATTGAGCGCATCGGCGGTGTGCTCGGCGTGTATCGGCATCGCGGCGAGCTGAGCGTCCTCGAAGAGATCGGACACATACCCGCGCGCCACGTCATAGCTCCCGAGCCAAGCCCACGCCTCCGACACGTTGTCGCGCCGCTGGGCTGCGCCCGCGAGTGTGCAATCGAGATCACGAGAGCTCGGCCACTCAGCGGCGAGATCGGGGGCAATCCTCGCCAGGGAGCCGCGGAGAGCCTGCTGATCCTCGGCACTGCGCGGGTCCTCGAGCCCGAAGAAGGAGACGAGCGCGAGCGTGCCGCCGTCGACGAGCGCGTCGGCGATCTTCCGCCAACTCACATCCGGATCGACCCAGTGAATCGCTGACGCCGAGAACACCGCTCGGAAACGAGCGCGGGGCACGGACGCTTCCTCCAAGCGCGCGTTGACGAACTGCACTTCACCGGCGCCCGCCAGCCGATCGCGCGCCAGTGCGATCAGCCGTTCGCCCGGTTCGACCGCCGTAACGCGCAAACCGCGCGCGAGCAAGCTCCGCGTCAACTGGCCCGTGCCGCAGCCGATCTCGAGCACGCCGACTCCGGGGATGAGGCCCCCGACCTCGCAGGCGCGGTGGATGAGCGCGTCCGGGTAAGCGGGACGGTGGCGGGCGTACTCGTCGGCAATCTCGTTGAACACCCGGCCGTAGCTGCGGATCTCGACACGGTCGGCCACAGCTGGAAGATGCCATCCGGCGGTAACGTCCTGCGACATGTTCTCGGGGTTCACGCCATCGCATCGTGGTGGGAGCGGTTCGCCGATGTTGTGTCTGCACGGCTTCATGGACACCTGGCGCACCTGGGAGCTCGTGTTGCCGATGTTGGAGCGCCGGCACGACGTCCTCGCGCTGACGCTGCCCGGGCATGCTGGCGGCCCGTCGGTCCACGGGACGGCCAACACAGACGCGATCGTCGATGCGGTCGAGCGTTCGATGGACGAGGCCGGTCTACAGCTCGCGCATCTGGTGGGCAACTCCCTCGGCGGCTACGTGGCGTTTCAGCTTGCCGCGCGAGGGCGCGCCGCAACCGTTGTGGCTTTAGCGCCGGCCGGCGGCTGGGCGGCGGAAGATCGGTCCTACGAGAAGCTGCTGCGGGCGCAGCAGGAACTGCAGAGCCAGGCGAAGGCGCTCGCGCCGCGCGCTGAAGCGTTCCTCGCCACGCCTGAAGCCCGGCGGCGCGCGACGCAGCTCATCACGACTAACTTCGAGCACATCCCCGCTGAGCTGCTTGCGCATCAACTGCTCGGCATCGCCAGCTGCAAGGGCGCGGGGCCACTGATCGAGAACGCTCTACGCGAGGGATGGACGCTCGATGCAGAGCGGGTCACCTGCCCGGTTCGGATCGTGTGGGGCGCCGCGGACAAGCTCCTGGGCTGGCCCGAGGCCGCTGCCCGCTACCGCCAGGAGCTACCCCAAGCCGACTGGGTGCTGCTCGAGGGGATCGGCCATTGCCCTCAGCTCGATGTCCCCGTCGAAGCCGCGCAACTGATTACCGGGCTAACGGTGTAGTCAATTCAGCGTCCGAGTGTGGTCATTTCCTGGTGGCCCGGCGCGCAGAGGCGCATTCGCTCGGGCCGTAACACGCCCCTCGACGCTCGAGGCTCAAGTAGCAGCACCAGCGGGGGCGCTCGGGGCGGAGTGGCTTACTCGAGCCACTCGACGTTGTACCGCGGTCCGGCCTCGAGCATCCGCTGGACGAGTTCAGGCGTCACGGGAGGGGGATCCGCAGTCGGATCCTCGACCGGAGTGAACACCTCACGAAACCATCCCTCCATACCGGATGGCGTGTACACAGCCACCATTCGCGCCGGGGCGCCACCGACGTTCCGATAGCTGTGCGGGGTGCCGCGCGCGACGAAAACCGACTCTCCGGCGCGCACCGCGCGCGTTTCGGCGATGGCCGTGAACGAGATCTCGCCCTCGACGATGTAGAAGAGCTCATCCTCGGCGAGATGACGATGCGGCGGCGGGCCGCCGCCGGCGCCCACCAGGCAGTCGAGCGCGAACATCGAGCCTCCGGATTCCTCACCGGTGACCAAGAACGTGTACCGGTCACCGGGCCCCCAGTACATCCGGTCCTGGGCGCCGACGACGTGATCCACTCCGAACGCTGACAAGATGACCCCCTCTGGTATCCAGGCTTCTCTGGCTGCCACGGCAGGATCGTTCATCGACCGCCGGTCCGCAAGCATCGGCGCGAACTGGGGGCGGTGGCGCACGTCGAGAACGCCGTGCGAGCCGCATCGCCGGCCGCCGCGCGAATTACAATGAGGGATGGCGGCCGCCGATCGCGGCCGCTCCGGACGAGAGCCCGCGCCGTACCCGGCCCGACGACGGCGTGGCAACGGAGCTCATCCTCATGGAACAGGTCATCCAAGTTCTCGGCTCGCTGCTCATCCTGACCGCGTTCGCCGCCGCTCAACGGGGGGCGATCGCTCCAACCTCGAAGTCCTATCTCCTCCTGAATATCGTCGGTTCAACGATCCTCGCGCTCCTCGCCGCCCTCGAAACACAGCTCGGCTTCCT
>JAFAZV010000325.1 GCA_019239445.1 Solirubrobacterales bacterium | reverse complement strand
GATCAGTTCGTGGCCGAGCAGGAGAGCAGGTTCGAGGCGCGGGACGCCGAGCTCGGGGTCTCAGCCGAGCAACGCCGGGAGGATTACGAGCTCCTGCAGATCTACGACCGCATGTCCCTCTTGTTCTGCACGAACAACACGCTCGAGCCGTCGGCGAGCGAGTTCTCGGGTCATCGATTCGAGCCGGATGGCGAGGCGGCGGTGCGCGTGAGCCCGTTCCCGTTCGACGGCGACGAGCAGCGTTTCTCGCTCCTGCGGCGGCGAGTGCCGAAGCGTGGGTGGCGCACCGGCGATGAGTTCCGCCACGACTTCTTCGCGACCGAGCCCGAGCGAACGGAGATCGTGATCCGCGCCGACGGACGATGAGCGCAGGCCCGCCGGAGGCGCGGACCGGGTTGCTGTTCCTCGGCGCGCCGCCCGTGCCGGAGATGGTCTCGCTGGCCCAGCGGGCCGAGCGGGCGGGGTTCGAGTCGGCCTGGGTGGCGGAGACACGGCTGACCCGCGATGCGATAACGCCGATGGCGGCGATCGCGTCGGGGACCGAGCGGCTGCGCGTGGGCACGGGCATCGTCAACGTCTACACGCGGGGTCCGGTGCTGCTGGCGCTGACCTTCGCCACGCTCGACGAGCTGGCGCCGGGACAGATCATCATGGGCCTGGGTACCGGATCGCCGCGGATCCTTGCCACGCAGGGCGTCGCCTTCGAGCGCCCGCTGACGCGCCTGCGCGAGTACTGCGAGGTCATCCCGCGGCTGATCGCCGGCGAAGAGGTCGACTACACGGGAGCCTACGTCGATCTGCGAGGAGCCCGAATCGAAGACGTGCTCGTGCGCGACGGCGCCGCGGCCCAGCGGCGGATCCCGCTCTACCTGGCCGCCACCGGACCGCGGGCGGTCGAGTTCGCCGGCGAGGCGGCCGACGGGGTTCTGATGAACGTGTGCCTGCCGACGGCGTATGCCCGAGAGCGTCGCTCGCGCCTCGAGAACGCGGCGCTGCGCGCCGGCCGGGATCCGGCGGAGATCGAGGTCGCGATGTGCGTGGTCGTCTCTCCGCACGAGAGTGCTCAGCACGGTCGTGACGCGGCGCGTCGCTTCGTCGCCGTGTACTTGTCGCTGTTTCCGAACGTCGCCCGCGAGACCGGCTTGGCGCCGGAATACATCAGCTCGCTGGCTTCTGCGTTCACCGAGCGCGGCGTCGATGCCGCAGCGCGTCGAGTCGACGACGACGTGGTCGATCTGCTGACCGCCGCGGGCTCGGTCGATGACTGTCGTCGCCGGCTGGAGGAGTACCGCGCCGCCGGCGTCGAGCTGCCGATTCTCGCTCCGGTGGAAGGCGCGCTCGAGCTGACGATCGAGAGCCTGGCGTGAGCGCTTGCGGGCGAGCGGAGTTTGGGTGGACGAAGCGTCGGGGACGTATAACAATGGCGGCTCTCAGAGCAGACGGACCGGGCCGAAGAGGATCATTCGCGCGGACGTGGTCAGCGGCCGGCGCGGCTAGCGACGGAAGTGGGTGAGCGATGGCAACGACCGAAACGCTGTTGAACCACTGGATCGAAGGGCGCGAGGAGAGCTCGCGCTCCGGCCGGACCGGGGAGGTGACGAACTCCGCGACCGGCGATGTGGTCACGCAGGTTCCGTTCGCCGACGCCGACGAGGTCGACGCGGCCGTCCAGGCGGCGGTCACCGCCGCGCCGGCCTGGGAGTCCGCCTCGCTCTCGGAGCGCACGCGGATCATGTTCGCCTTCCGTGAGCTGCTGCACGCCCGTCGGGAAGAGATGGCGCGGCTGGTCACGATCGAGCACGGCAAGGTCGCCGACGACGCGCTCGGTGAAGTGCAGCGCGAGCTCGAGCTCGTCGAGTTCGCGTGCGGGCTCGCGCAGTTGCTCAAGGGCGAGCATTCGTGGCAGGTCTCGCGCGGCGTCGACAGCTACACCCTGCGCCAGCCGATCGGCGTGGTGGCCGGGATCACGCCGTTCAACTTCCCCTCGATGGTGCCGGGGTGGATGTTCCCGCTCGCCATCGCCGCGGGCAATACGTTCGTGCTCAAGCCGTCCGAGCAGGATCCCTCGGCGTCGATGCTGCTGGCCGAGATGCTGGCCGAGGCCGGCCTGCCGAGCGGCGTCTTCAACGTCGTGCACGGTGACCGTGAGGCCGTCGACGCGTTGCTCACTCACCCCCGCGTGAACGCCGTCTCGTTCGTCGGCTCGACGCCGGTAGCGCGCCACGTCTACGAGACGGCCACGACCCACGGCAAACGGGCTCAGGCTCTCGGCGGGGCCAAGAACCACGCCGTCGTGCTGCCGGACGCCGATCTCGATTACGCCGCGGACCAGATCGTCGCCGGCGCGTATGGCTCCAGCGGCCAGCGGTGCATGGCCGTCTCAGCGGTGGTCGCGGTCGGCGAGGCCGGCGACGCGCTGGTCGAGAAGCTCTCCGAGCGTCTGGAGCGCCTGGTCGTCGGGCCGGGCGACGTGCCCGACTCCCAGGTCGGACCGCTGGTCAGCGCCGCCGCTCGCGATCGCGTCCGCGGGCTCGTCGATGCCGGCGTCGACGAGGGCGCCGATCTCGTGCGCGACGGACGCGACGTCGCGGTCGAAGGCCACGAGAACGGGTTCTTCATCGGCCCCTGCCTGTTCGACCGCGTCGAGCCGGACATGCGCATCTACAAGACCGAGATCTTCGGCCCCGTGCTCGTAGTGCTCCGGCGGCAGACGCTTGATGACTCGATCGAGCTCATCAACGCGAACCCGTGGGGCAACGGCGCGGCGATCTTCACTCGCAACGGAGGCGCGGCGCGCGCCTTCCAACTGAGGACGAGCGCGGGCATGATCGGGATCAACGTGCCGATACCGGTGCCGATGTCCTACTACTCGTTCGGTGGCTGGAAGGCATCGCTCTTCGGCGACATCCACATCCATGGTCCCGAAGGGCTGAGGTTCTACACCCGCGGGAAGGTGGTCAGCTCACGCTGGTCGGACGCGGCTGACACCCCGATCAACCTCGCGTTCCCCACCGCCAACTGACGAAAGGCGACCGATGCTTCCAGTCCTTGACCTCGAAGAGGCGGCGAGCGAGCACCTGCTCATGCATTACACGCGCAACGGCGCGTTCGGCCCCGGGCGCAAGCCGGTGGTCGTGCTCGAGCGCGGCGAGGGACCGTACGTGTTCGACACCCACGGTCAGCGCTACTTCGATGCCCTCTCAGCGCTGTTCTGCTCGCAGCTCGGCTACTCCTACGGCGAGGAGATGGCCGCCTCGGCGGCCTCGCAGATGGCCAAGCTGCCGTTTGCCACGACCTGGGGCTTTGCCCATCCTGCTGCCGTCGAGCTGGCCGAGAAGCTCTCGACCCTCTCACCGCCCGGGCTGGACCACGTGTTCTTCACCAGCGGCGGCTCGGAATCGGTTGAGTCGGCGTGGAAGCTCTGCCGCCTCTACCACGCGGCCACCGGCGGAGAGGGGCGGACCAAGGCGATCGCCCGCAGGATCGCCTATCACGGGTCGACGCTCGGGGCGCTCGCGCTGACCGGCGTGGATGGCTACAAGGCGCCGTTCGGTCCGCCGGCGATCCACGTCCGGCACGTCTCGCCGACCAACCGCTTCCGCCTCGCCGAGGAGCCGCGTTTTGCCGAGGCGGTCGATGACGACGCCGCGTTCGCGCGGGCGCTGCTCGAGGAGATCGAGGAAGTCGTGCTCGAGGAAGGGCCCGAGACGATCGCGATGTTCATCGCCGAGCCGGTCCAGAATGCCGGGGGGTGCTTTGTGCCGCCTGAGGGCTACTGGCCCGGGCTGCGCGAGCTGGCCGACCGCTATGGTTTCCTCGTCGTCGCCGATGAGGTGATAACGGCCTACGGGCGCCTCGGCGAGTGGTTCGGCTCCACTCGCGTCGGCGCGCAGCCGGACCTGATCACCACGGCGAAAGGTCTGACTTCGGCCTATGCGCCGATGGGAGCGGTGTTCGCTTCAGATCGCGTCGTCGCGCCGCTCTACGAAGACCCAAAGCGCAACCTCCTGCACGGGCTCACGTTCGCCGGGCACCCGCTGTGCGCGTCGATCGCGGTCAAGAACCTCGAGATCTTCGAGCGCGACCGGATCTTCGAGAATGTGCGCGATCTCGAGGGTCATCTCGAGAGTCGCTTGCGCGAGCTCCTGGCTCTGCCGATCGTGGGCGACGTGCGCGGCGCGGGCTTCTTCTGGGCGGTCGAGTTGGTCGGCGACGAGCAGAACCGTCGCCTCGACGCCGCTGAGCGCGAGCAGCTGCTGCGCGGCTTCTTGCCGGGGCGGCTGATGCAGGCGGGGATGATCGCTCGCCCCGACGACCGCGGCGACGCCGTGGTTCAGGTGGCGCCACCGCTGATCTCGAGCGCCGCTCAGCTGGACGAGATGGTCGCTGGTCTCGAGGCGTCACTGCTCGAGGCTGCCGAGCTGATGGACCTGGGCACGTCTGCCCGAAGCGCAAACTAAAACGGAGGTTTCACCCCATGGCTACTCAGAGTCCCGCTCACACTCGCGACGAGCTCGCAGCGCTGCCGGCCAGCTACTTCAAAGCCGTCGACGCCCAGGATGTCGAGGCGATCGTCTCGCACTTCGCCGACGACGCCACGCTAACCGTGCAGACCGATCATGTGACGTTCAACGGCGCCGATGAAATCCGCCGGATGTTCAACGACTTCTGCGGCAACTCGAAGTCGATCTTCCACGAGATCAAGAACATCGTCATAGAGGAAGCGGCGTCGAAGGTCGCCACCGAACAGAGCTACATCGGCGAGTTGAACGACGGCACGAAGAACGACATGCACAACTGCAATTTCTTCGACGTGGGCACAGACGGGAAGTTCACCCGCGTGATCATCTGGATGGCGGGAACGAACCCCCTCAAGTAGCAGCTGAAGGGCTCCATGCGCGCGGTCGGCGTCGACATCGGAGGGACGTTCACCGACCTCGTCCTCTACGACAGCGACGCCGGCGCGCTCCAGGTGCACAAGGTTCCCTCGACGCCCGAGGCGCCCGACCGAGCCATGGTGACGGGGCTGGTCGAGCTGTGCGAGCGCGGGGGTGTCGCACCCGAGGATCTGTCCGCCGTGTTTCACGCAACCACCGTGGCCACGAACGCGGTGCTCGAGCACGATGGCGCCGTGGTCGGGATGATCACCACCCGCGGCTTTCGAGACATCGTCCACATCGGTCGCCACCAGCGACCTCTGCATTACTCGATCATGCAGGACATCCCGTGGCAGGTCTCGCCGTTCGTGCGCCGGGCTCACCGCAAGGTCGTGACCGAACGCATCGTGCCTCCGGCCGGCGAGGTGCTGGTCGCGCTCGACGAGCACGAGGTCCGGACCGCCGCGCGCGAGTTGCGCGAGGCCGGCGTCGAGGCCGTAGCGGTGTGCTTTCTGTTCTCCTACCTCAACCCCGAGCACGAACGACGCGCGGCAGGGATCGTGGCCGAGGAGCTGCCGGACGTGTTCGTCACCACGAGCGCTGACATCGTCCCTCAGTTCCGGGAGTTCGAGCGCTTCACGACCGCGTGCATGAGCGCGTTCGTCGGTCCAAGGACGGGGGACTACCTGCGGCGACTCGCCCG
>JAFAZV010000188.1 GCA_019239445.1 Solirubrobacterales bacterium | reverse complement strand
CCGCCGCTGCCGCTCGCCGCGCTGGCGCGCCGACGCGCGATCAAGGTCGGGCTGGCAACTCAGTCGTGGCGGGGCTGGGCGCTCGACCTGGTCAAAGCGAACGTGATCCAGGCCGCGATGGCGGCCGGAGCCGGCGGCGCGGTCGTTGCAATCACGCGGCGCTACCCGCGCCACTGGTGGGCGCCGGCGGCGATCGGTTCGGTGGCATTCGGCGCGCTCCTGGCCGCGCTCGCACCGGTCATCCTCGATCCGTTGTTCAACGACTTCACGCCTCTGCCCGAGGGCGATACCCGCCGCGACGTGCTGGAGCTGGCGCGATCAGCCGGGGTCAAGGTGCGCGAGGTCTATGGCGTCGACGCCAGCCGCCGGACCACGGCGGCCAACGCGTACGTCACCGGGCTTGGCCCGACTAAGCGCGTCGTCCTGTTCGACACGCTCCTCGATCGCTTCAACCGCCAGGAGGTTCGCGTCGTCGTCGCGCACGAGCTCGCCCACGTTCGCGGCCGCGACGTCGCGCGCGGCGTGGTGTTCGCGGCGATCGTGGCGCCGGCGGCGGCGTTCGCGGTCCAGCGCTTGAGCTGGGCGCTGTCGCACGAGCGGGGCAGTGCGGCTGCGCTGCCGGCGCTGGCGCTGTCCGCCGCCATCGTGTCGTTGCCGATCGGGCTGAGCGGCAACCGCCTGTCACGTGCAATCGAGCGTCGCGCCGATCAGGTCTCGCTCGAGCTGACCGATGCCCCGGATTCCTTCGTCTCCTTCGAGCGGGCGATCGCGCTGCAGAACGTGGCCGATCTCGACCCGCCCCGCTGGGTGACGAACGTCCTGGCGACGCATCCCCCGACCGCCGAACGCATCGGTGCCGCCCTCGGCTACGCCAACCGGGGCACGCAGCACGACCCGGCGCAGTAAAGGCGGCCGGCTACTCCTGGTCCTCTTCGGGGCCGTCGAACTCGGGCAGGTTCTTGATCCCCTCGCGGGTCTGCCACTTCGAGTAATTGTCTTGGATGGCGTCGATCAGCTCGCGCATGAACTTCGGCGAAAGATTGATGCGCGATACGACCACGCCCGGTATCTCGTCATCCTCGACCTCGTGGTCCACGCGTGCGAAAGTGATCGTGAACTCGTAGTCGGAGTGGCTGACGTTGGCGAAGTTCGCGTACACGCCGGCCATGATCTCGGGCGAGAAGTGAATGTTGATGTGGCGTTCCGGTGTGTTGGGATCGTCCATATCTACGTAGTATCTCACCGTGCGGATCGTCGTCGTCGCCGTGGGAAGACTGCGCCCGCCGTTCGCCGACGACGTGCAGCACTACCAGAAACTGCTCGCCGGTCATGTTCGCTTGGAGCTGCACGAGGTGCGCGAGGACGAGCATGTCTCGCGGCGCATCCCGGATCGCTCATTCGTGTCGCTGCTCGAGCGCGAGGGCGAGCAGTTTGACTCGATCGCCTTCAGTCGCTTCCTCGAGGATCGGCGACGCAGTGGGCTCGACCTGTGCTTCATCATCGGCGGGCCGTTCGGGCTGAAGGTCGATCAGCAGGTCGATCATCGGCTTTCGCTTGGGGAAATGACGCTGCCGCATCAGCTCGCGCGGGTGGTGCTGCTCGAGCAGCTCTACCGCGGGCACAAGATCCTCGCTCGCGAGCCGTATCACTATTAGGGAGGACGGAGGTGAAGTGACGCGCGCGAGTACGCTCCTGATACGGCCTCACGCACCGACAGCGCATCGACACGATGATCAACCACGATCCCCTCCGGGCGCTGCGCTCCGCGGTGCGCAGCGCCGCAGCCGACGTGCGCGGAAGCGACGGCGCACTGCCGGTCGAGCCGGCGCTCGAGTGGCCCAAACGAGCCGTCCAGGGCGATTATTCGACCAACGCGGCGATGCTGCTCGCGCCGGTGCTCGGCGCTGCACCGCGGGCGATTGCCGAGCGTCTCGGCGCCGAGCTGAGCCGGCGACTGGGCGATGAGGTCGCGAGCGTCGAAGTCGCCGGACCGGGCTTCCTCAACCTCGTCCTGGCCGACGGCTGGGTGCGCGGCGCGCTCGGCGCGGTGCTCGACGCGGGCGAGCACTTCGCGGCCGGTGGCGCCGAGCCGGCCGAACGCGTGCTGATCGAGTTCGTCTCCGCCAACCCGACCGGGCCGCTGGTCGCGGCCAGCGGGCGGCACGCCGCCTATGGCGACGCGCTAGCGCGCATCCTCTCGCGCCGGGGTCACGCCGTATCGCGCGAGTACTACTTCAACGACGCCGGAAACCAGATCCGGCTCTTGGGGGAGTCGGTGCGGGCGCGGGCGCGCGGCCAGGAGATCCCCGAGGGCGGCTACCAGGGCGAGTACGTCGCCGCGCTCGCGGCCGAGATCCCGCGTGCCGCGGACGCTGAGCCGGACGAGCTCGCCCAGCGCGCGGTCGAGCTGCTGCTGGCGCAAATCAAAGCCACACTCGAGCGCTACGGGGTGCACTACGACACGTTCTTCAGTGAGCGAGCGCTGCACGAGGGCTCGCCCAGCGGGCTACAGCGAGCGCTCGACACGCTGCGGGAGGCTGGCCAGGTGTACCGCTCCGAAGGCGCCGAGTGGTTACGAACGACGCGCTTCGGCGACGACAAGGATCGCGTCGTCATCCGCTCCAGTGGAGAGCCGACCTACCTCGCCGCCGACATCGCCTATATCCAGAACAAGCTCGAGCGCGGCATCGAGCGCCAGCTGCTACCGGTCGGAGCCGACCACCACGCCTACGTACGCGAGCTAAAGGCGGCGATAGCGGCACTCGGCGGCGATCCGGCAAGGCTCGAGGCGCCGGTGCTCCAGTTCGTGCACCTGGTCGAGCATGGCGAGGTGTTCGCGATGTCGAAGCGGCGCGGAGACTTCGTCACCCTCGACGAGCTGCTCGACGAAATTGGCGTCGATGCCACTCGTTTCTTCATGCTCCAGCGCTCGCACGATCGGACCCTCGACCTCGACCTCGACGTGGCGCGTCAGCAGTCGATGGAGAATCCGGTCTACTACGTCCAGTACGCGCACGCGCGGATCGCCTCGATGCTGCGCAAGCTCCCTGACGCCCGGGTCGACGATGCGGTCCTGCGCGCGGCGTGGGGAGCAGCGCCGCTACATCCCTCCGAACGCGGTCTCGTCAAGCGGCTGATCGCGCTGCCGGAGGAGATCGCCGAGGCCGCGGCCCGACGCGCGCCGCACCGGATCGCGGCCTACGCGCTCGAACTTGCGCAGGACTTCACCGCTTTCTACCGGGACTGCCGAGTCGTGGGCGCGACGCCGTACGAAGTTGAGTCGTTCCGGATCGCGCTGTCCGTTGCGGCTGGCCGCGTGATTGCGCTTTCGCTCGACCTGCTCGGGGTGAGCGCGCCAGACTCGATGTAGAGCGCTCCCGGGCCGAGAGCGGCACTAGCCGTAGCGGGCGAGGTCCTCGTCCAATCGCCGCTCGTCTTCGGTGCTTGGCTTGGACGTAGAAGCCGGCGCGTTTGCGAAACCTGTTCTCGCCTTCGTGCGCCGGCGCCAGCGCGGCAGAGTCAGCGCAAGCACGGCCAGCCCGGCGAGCACAAGCGCCGGCGGGAGCACGTAGACGGTGAGGTTGAAGCCTTGTGCGGGCGGGCGTGCAAGTACGGAGGTTCCGTACTGCGCCACCAGCGCCTGTTTGATTGCGGCTTTCGTCTGACCTTGCGCGATCAGCATTCGAATGAAGTTGCGTTCGGCATTGGCCTGCGGCGACTGGGCGAGCGCCAGCGGCTCGTGGCACGACGGGCACATGACCTCGTCCTCGACGTCGCTGAGCGAGGTCTTGGCCGTAGCCGCCAGCGCAGCCGAGGGCGCGAGCGCGAGCAGGAGCGCTGCGGCCACGAGGATGAACCGCAGCGTCGACTTCACGAGCCCTCGCCGAGAACGCGCGGGAGCGTGCGCTTGAGCCAGGCGTCATCGAGCTGGTAGCGACGCAGCGCGGCGATTCTGCCTTGGCGGTCGATCACGAACGTCTCGGGAACGCCCGTGCTGCCGAATGCGCGCACGAGGTTGCCGTTGACGTCGCGGATCACCGGGTAGGTGATGTGCTCCTGGCGCACGAACGACTCCGAGTCGTTGGAATTGTCGAGGTAGGTAACGCCAAGAATCGTGCCGCCCCGACGCGCGAGCTCACGCTGGGCCTCCTCGAGCACTGGCGCTTCGGCCTTGCAGGGATCACACCACGACGCGAACACGTTCATCACCACCACTTTGCCGCGCATATCTGCCAGGCTCTTCGTCGCCGACTGCGACCCAAGCACCGGGAGCGCGAGGTTTGCCTTCGGCGCCTGCGGTCGATGCCCGCGCGCGACGGCAGCGTCGATCGAGGTGTCGTTGCCTTGTTGGCTCACCCCGAAGGCGAGCAGAGCGAGCAGGGCCACGGCCGCGCACACCACGAGCCCGGGAAGAACGTAACGTCGCATCGCATGATCAAGGGTAATACTGGCGTTCGCGCGGGCCCCCCAGCTCGGAGGCCGCTAATCGCGCGGAGCGCCCGCGGTGGCGAGCCTCAGGCCGCCGTGCCTGCGATCCGGCCCAGTGGCGCGGAAGCCCGGCACCATCTCGCTCGTGACGAGGCCGGTATGGGTGGTGAGGCGGTTGACGACGTCGAACCACCGGCGCGTGCGCGCAGGCGTGTCGACGACCACGGTGACGATCGGGACGCGGCGGCGAAGCTGCCAGAAGGAATCGCCGTGCGGCGCATGGTCGTCGTGATAGCCCCAGATCCCGCGCAGGCTGGTCGCCCCAGAAGCCCCAGCCCGGCGGAGCGCGGCGATCAGCTGATGGTGAAGCGGATGGCCATCAGCGCGCGCCTGCTCACCGGCGTAGATCATGAGCTTCTGCCAGACCCCTAGACCGGACGGATCAGTCTCAGGCAGATCGTGCGGCTTCGCGAGGTTCTCCCCGTCGCGCTTGCACACGCGAATGCGCTCCAGCGTGAGCAGCGGGTGGGGAAGCAGCGCTTGGAGCTCCGGGAGCACCCCGGCGATGAGGCCGCCGTCGCCCACCGCGATCACCATCAGCGGGACCTGGGTGTTGGCGCCGAAGAAGCGGGCGCGCCGGCGCTCGCCGCGCGCGGTCCCGTCAACGCCGAGCAGCACCGTGGCGCCGGCGACTCCGCGCCGACGCAGCATGTCGACCACAGCCTCGTACGCCGGCCTGCCATCGGCACGCTCGTGGCGCCCGACGTACACGGTCAGCTTCGCCTCCTCCTGCGCCTGGATGACCGACGCCGCCGGGGCGCTTCGCCCGGCCAGCAGGCGCGCGCGCTCGAGCGTCACGAGCCCGTCGAAACGCAGCGCCTCGACCTCGGCCAACGCCGACTCAATCCGAGGGCGGGTGTCGACCGCCACCGAGACCAGCGGAAGATCTTCTGAGAGCGTCAGTAACCGGTCGGTGTGCAGGTGGTGCTTGAGACCGAAGCCCTGCACGCCGCGCATGACTAGGCTCGTCTGCAACTCGTGGCGGGCATAGATCTCGGTGAGGACATCGGCGAGAAAGCCTCCAGGAGCGCGGTCGCGCTCGCCGAAATAGATCGTCAGCTTGAGGCAGTCGTGGTTCAAAGCCACCCTCCCACATGCCGACCCACCCAAGCGGCGGTGACCCCGAGGACCAGGCTGAGAGCAAAGTTCATTACACCGAAGCGGAGCTCGCCCTCCTCGCCGAGCCGGTGACTCTCGAACGCCCAGGTGCTGAACGTCGTGAACGCTCCGATGAGCCCG
>JAFAZV010000103.1 GCA_019239445.1 Solirubrobacterales bacterium | reverse complement strand
GCGTTCGGATTCGAGTTCTCACAGCAGGAGAACATCCCGGCTCGGCACTGGAAGCAGTTGCCGCACGAGATCGGGAACGGCACGACCACGCGGTCGCCGACCTTGAGGTTGTTGACCTCGCGACCGGTCTCAACGATCTCGCCCATGAACTCGTGGCCGAGGATGTCGCCCGAGCGCATAGTCGGGACGTAGCCGTCGTAGAGGTGCAGGTCCGAGCCGCAGATCGAGGTCGCGGTGATCTTCACGATCGCGTCGCGGGAGTTGAGGATCTTGGGGTCAGGGACGTTCTCCACCTGTACGGTGTTGCGTCCGCTCCAGCAGGTCGCGCGCATCAGCCGTCACCCCCTACCGGCTGAGCCGGTTGCTGGACCATCTGGCGAAGAGCCGAGGGTCCTTCGGGCGTCTTATCCGAGCGCACCTCGACGCCGGTCTCAACCAGCGACTTGAAGCGGCGCAGCTCGTCATTGATCGCCTGGTCGGGCGAGCGGCCGGACAGCTTCGCCACCAGGGCGCCGGCGGGTCCGCCACGCACGCCGGGGTCGTGGTCGAGATGCACCTCGGTGCCGCGATCGCCGGGCGCCGGCCCAAAGCGCAGCTCTCCCGCAGCTTCGACGGTGGCCGGGTCGAACGCGCTCCAGGCGAACCCCTGGAAGGCGCGGCGCACCTCGTCCTCGGGCGCGAGGACGGTGATCGCCGTCCGCACGCGCGCCGAGCTGCCACCGGTGTCGTGCTGGACGCCGGCGCCGGAGCTGCTCGAGCCGTCGTCGATGTGCGTGCCTTCGGCGCGGCTGAGCGCGATCGCCGCATAGAGGTCGGCGGCGAGGATCGCTGCGACGAAGCCGGCCGCGGTGGCCAGGCGCGTCACGTCAGTGCGCCGCGTCTGGTACGCGCGTCCGAGAAGCGTGAGATCCATCAGATCGCCGCCCACGCGCGACCACGCGCCGATGCGGCGGTGGCGCATCACGTTGATCGTCCCGGTGGCGGCCAGCTCGCGGACGCCAACGCCGATCGTGATCGCGTTGGCCTGGCCGCCGGGCTCGATGCCGATGGCGTCGAGAAATCGCTGCGGGCTGATCAGCATCGGAGCCCCGAGCCCGACGCTGGCCAAGCCGAGGCCGTCGGCGAGCCGGATCGGGCCGACGGCCGGGGAGCCGGATTCGGTCGTCGGCCGAGCCTCCGGGCTCGCCTCGGGGGCGGCAGCCGCCGCACTCGTGCCCGAGGGGAGGTCGAAATCGCCGGGAGAGCCGGATCCGACGGCCGCTGCGCCGTCGCCGGCAGTGAGATCTTGTTCGTGTGCCATAGCTGCGGCTTTGCCCGACGCGCGCTCAGCCAAAACAGTCGGAGCGGTCGGCGGCTCGCCAGCGCGCGACCACCATCGCTCACCGGTCGCCTGGGGCAACGAGCAGATCGCAGGCGTACGCGCCAGTGTCGAGCCGCTTGCATGCGAAACGGCGAAATACGCGCCAAATTCGCATGGAGGCGGGCGATCGGGGCGGCGCTACCTCGCGCTTTGGCGGACACTGGCCGCGCGGGTCAAGACACGGTCGCGAGGCTGGCTCGCCCATCCGGCGCGCGACTAGACTCGGAGGAGCGTGTCCACCGGTCCGTCCCTGTATCGCCGCCACCGCCCCCGCACGTTCGCCGACGTCGTCGGCCAGGAGCATGTCGTGCGCACGCTCGAGAACGCCGTGACGCAGGAGAAGGTCCATCATGCCTACCTGTTCGTCGGCTCGCGCGGCACCGGCAAGACGAGCATGGCGAAGATCCTGGCCGCGTGTCTGAATTGCGCCCAAGGGCCGACGACGAGCCCTTGTGGCGCGTGCGAGTCGTGCATCACGATCCAGAATGCAACCTCGCTCGACGTCATCGAGATGGACGCGGCGTCGAACAACTCGGTCGACGACATCCGCGACCTGCGGGAAAAAGTCGCCTACGCACCGATCTCCGGCCGCCACAAGGTCTACATCCTCGATGAGGCCCACATGCTCTCCCCGCAGGCCTGGAACGCGTTCCTGAAGACGCTCGAGGAGCCCCCGCCGCGAACGATCTTCGTGCTCGCCACGACCGAGGCGCAGAAGATCCTGCCCACGGTGGTCGACCGCTGCCACCGCTTCGACTTCGGGCGCCCGAGCGTCGAGCACGTCGCGAAGGTGCTCGGGCGCGTAGCTCACGCGGAGCAGATCGAGATCGACGGGAGCGCGGTGGCGCTGATCGCCCGCAACGCCACGGGCAGCTTCCGCGACGCGCTCGGCACGCTAGAGCAGCTGGTGACCTATGCCGGCGGCGA
>JAFAZV010000050.1 GCA_019239445.1 Solirubrobacterales bacterium | reverse complement strand
CGTGACCGAAGCGCTCCCGCGCGGCTCGGCGGCGAGTCGCGTGCTACCGCCGGAGTTCGACCGCCACTACCCGGTGATCGTGCGCGGCGACGGCGTCTGGGTGCAGGACGCCGAAGGCCGGCGCTACCTCGACGCGATGAGCGGCGGATCGATGGCGCTGACGCTCGGTCACGGGCGCCGCGACCTGATCGAGGCCGCCTACGCGCAGGCGTCGAAGCTGGCCTTCGTGCACAACGAGCGGCTCACGAACCCGGCGCAGGAGCGGCTGGCGGCGGAGCTCCTCTCGGTGGCGCCGGAGGGCTTCTCCCGCGTTCACTTCGTCACCAGCGGCGCCGAGGTTCCTCATCTGCTTTGACGAGGTCGTCACCGGGATGGGCCGCGCCGGCAGCTGGTTCGCCGCCGATCACGTCCCGTGCACGCCCGACATCATCGCCACCGCCAAGGGCCTCGGTGCCGGCTATGCCGCCATCAGCGCCACCCTGTGTCACGAACGCGTCTACGACGCGGTGGCGTCTGGCTCGCGCCGGTTCACGCTCGGGCACACCTGGCACGGCGCCCCACTGCCGTGCGCGGTTGGCAGCGCGGTGATCGACGCGCTCCGGCGCGAAGCGTTGATCGATCGCGTCGCCGAGCGCGGCCCGCGGCTGCGCGACGAGCTGGCCGATGCGCTGGCCGACGTGAACATGGTGCGCGAGGTGCGCGGGCACGGATATCTGCTCGGCGTGGAATACGTGGATCCCCGGGATCGGAGCTCATTCCTTCCCCCCGGGCTGCGCGTAGCCGGCCGCATCGATGACCTCGCGCTCGAGCGCGGGCTCGTGATCCTGTCCACACAGCCGACCGGCGACGGTTACGTGGGCGATCAGAGCCTGTTCGCGCCACCGTTCACGACCGGGGACAGCGAGCTCGAGGAGATGGTGGCGCGGTTCGCCGGCGTCGTACGTGACGTCGCGGGCCAGGTCGAGCGCGACCTTGCGGACCTCGAGCCGATGCCCGAAGCCGTGTCGGCGGGAGACCGGCAATGAAGGGTGGCGGCGCTCGCAACGGGGCGCTGCGCGCACTCGTGATCCAGCACGAGCAGCCAACCCCCGGCGGCCACGTGCACCGGTGGCTCGAGCAACGCGGCGCCGAGCAGGATTTGTTCCGCATCGATGCCGAGAGCCGTGACCCCGACGCCCGCGAGTACGACCTGATCGTTTCGTTGGGCTCCGAGTTCGCCGCCTTCGACGACTCCGTGCCCTGGCTCGCGCGAGAGCGAAGGCTGCTCGCCGACGCGGTGCAGCACGAGGTCGCGGTGCTGGGCATCTGCTTCGGCGGGCAGCTGCTCGCGCGTGAGCTCGGAGGTCGCTCCTACCGAGGCGAGACCTCGGAGATCGGGTGGCTGCCGGTGCGCAGTCGCGACCCATCGCTGGTGAGCGACGGCCCGTGGTTTCAGTGGCACTTTGACACGTTCACACCCCCGCCAGGGGCGGAGCTGATCGCCGACAGCCCGGCCGGGCCGCAGGCGTACGTGATCGGGCGGAGCCTCGGCCTGCAGTTTCACCCCGAGGTGACGACCGAGATCATGGACTCGTGGGTGGCTGTGTACCGCCACGAGCTCGATCAGGAGGGCGTCGATCCCGACCGGCTGCTCGCGCGGACCTACGAGCTGGCGCAACACACGCGCGCCGCGGCGTGGCGGCTGTTCGACGGCTTCCTCGAGCGGATCGCCGGCCTGCGTGAGGTGGTTCGTGACCCTTGAGGCGCCGCCACGTCGGGCGGGCCGATCCGCCACGCCGGCCCCCGCCACGCCCGGCCCGCCCGCGCGCCGCGGTCACGTTCGCGCCGATCCGGCAGTTGCGCGCGCACGAGTACGTCGCCGAGCAGATCCGCCGCCACATCGCGCTGCGGCTCATCTGTCCCGGCGAATCGCTGCCCTCCGAACGCAAGCTGGCCACGATCTTCGGCGTCGGGCGGGAGACGATCCAGCACGCGCTGCGGCAGCTCGGCGAGGATGGACTGCTGTTCGCCCGGCGCGGACGGCGCGGCGGCACGTTCGTCTCCGCGCCGGCGGAGGACATCGCGGCCATGGACGAGTTGATGACCCGCCTGGCGCGTCGCCGTGCCGAGCTCGAGGAGCTGCTCGTCTACCGCCAGACGCTCGAGCCCGCGGTGGCCGGCACCGCGGCGAGGACGCGCGGGACACCGGACTTGAAGCGATCTGGGGCGCGGTGGCGGGCATGTCGGACGCGACCGACGAGTCGGATTTCATGCGCCACGACACCGACTTCCACCTCGCGGTGGCGAGAGCGACCGGCAACCGGTTCATGCTCGCGGCAATCGAGGACATCCGCCTGCGCCTGAACGACGCGATCAGCCTGCTGCCGGAGTCCGACTCCTGGCACCGGCGGCTCTCGGGCGAGCATCACGCGATCGCGCAAGCGATCGAGCGCCAGGACTCCGGCGGAGCGCAAAATGCGATGGAGGTCCACGTGAACGCCAGCGACCAGGGGCTGCGCGCGGTGTTGGCGGCGATCCACCGGCGGCGCCGGTGAGCGCCGTGGGCGCCGTCACCGCCGCCGAGACGAGCGTCTTCCCGCGCCTGCTCGACCACAGCTACCCGAACATCGAACGTGGCGAGGGCGTCCGCCTGTACACGAGCGACGGCTGCGAGCTGCTCGACGCCTGCTCGGGCGGGACGATGGTGGCGTGTCTCGGTCACGGCGCGAGCGACATCGTGCGCGGTGCGCGCGATCAGGCGCAGCGGATCTCCTACGTCTACAACCGCCATTTCAGCAACGAACCGCAGGAGCGCCTGGCGGCGCGGCTGATCGAGCTCGCCGCGCCCGAAATGGCGCGCGTGCGCTTCGTCTCCGGAGGCTCCGAGGCCAATGAGACCGCACTGCGGCTCGTGCGCCAGTACCACGTCGACCGCGGCGAGCCCCAGCGCTGGCGGATCATCTCCCAGGCTCAGTCCTACCACGGGGCGCTGATGGGCGCGCTGGCGCTGACCGGCTCGATCCGCGGCGAGCAGCCCGAGCGCTGGCGGATCGAGTGCCGGCGCCCCGGCGCCTA
>JAFAZV010000066.1 GCA_019239445.1 Solirubrobacterales bacterium | reverse complement strand
CGCAGGCCGGAGTCCATGTCCTTGAAGATCACGCCCTGCTTCTCGAGGTCCTCGCGCACCTGGTGGTAGACGACCTCGGACTCGTATTGCGCGCCGACGCCGGCGAGGAACTTGCGCTCGGCCTCGGGAATGCCGAGCCTGTCGAAGGTCTTCTTGACGTCCTCGGGGACCTCGTCCCACGAGCGCTCGGCGCGCTCGGACGCGCGCACGAAGTAGTGGATCTCGTCGAAGTCGACCTCGGCGAGCAGCGGGCTGCCCCACGTCGGCATCTGCCGCGCCTCAAAGTGCTCGAGCGCCTTCAGCCTGAAGTCGCGCATCCACTTCGGCTCTGACTTGAACTCGGAGATCTTCTCGACGATCTCGCGCGTCAGGCCCTTGGGCGCCTTGTAGAGGTAGTTCTCGGCATCGTGGAAGCCGTATCGCTCCTCATAGTCGGCGTTGATTCCACGGAGCTGGTCGTTCTCGGTCAGCACCGCGGCTTGAGTTTCCGGAGTAGCCACTACTCCACCTCCAACTTGATCGTCTCGTCTTCGATGATGACCGGGAAAGTCTCAACCGGAACGTATGCCGGCAAGCTCTTCGGCGCGCCTGTCTTGAGGTCGAACCGCGACCCATGGCGCGGGCACTCGATCGTGCACTGCGCCTGGTCGAGCTCGCCTTCCACCAACGGCCCGTTGTCATGCGAGCAACGGTCCTCGATCGCGTACACCGTACCCGCGCAGTTGAACACGCCAATCTCCAGATCCTCCCATTCGACCAGGCGCATCTCGCCCGGAGCGAGCGCGTCTGTGGGGCAAACTTCGATGATCTGGGGCACGCGGGGAAGTCCTAGCGGGGTGATCGGATTTACCCCTGGATCATAGCGGGCGCGGGGCCGCGTCCCCGAGGCGACGCGCCCGCAGACGCGCCAGGTTTGGACTGTCTCGATTTCGACCGCGCCCGCTCTGCGCCGGCGCCCTAACCGACGCGGCCGGACTGAGGCGTCTCGGGCTCCCAGTCGGCGGCGTGCCCGAGCGACGCGCTCTTCAGCACCTTGAGCGAAAGCAGCGCGCACTTCATGCGCGTGGCGGAGATATCGATCCCGAGCAGCTCGAGCACGAACGAGCGATCGAGCGCGAGCACATCACTCACGGCCATGCCTTTGACCTCATCCGAGGCCATCGAGGCCGCGGCCTGGGAGATCGCGCAGCCGTGCCCGCCGAAGCGGATGTCCTCGATCCGGTCGTCATCGCCCACGGTCAGCCAGACGGTGAGTTCATCGCCGCACAGCGGGTTGAGGTCGTGGAATTCGAGATCGACACGTTCGAGCGGCGGCGCCGGCGGGGAGAAGTTATGCGGATGCTTGTAGTGGTCGAGGATGTTCTCGCGGTAGAGGTCGTCCATTGCCTCACAACACTAGCGGGGAGGAAAGCGTGTGCTAAGGTAGTTAGCAACGCTAATCATCTACCGCTCCAACCGAGGTCATCCCGATTCCCGCCGCCACCGCATCCCATCTCGAGCTCGCCGCCCGCCTCCGGCTGGCGGTGACGCGGCTGGCTCGGCGCCTGCGGCAGCAGACAGCCGAGGGCCTTTCTCCCTCGCAAGGCTCGGCGCTCGCGAGCATCGAGCGTTACGGCGCGCTCACGCCAAGCGAGCTGGCCGCGATCGAGCGAATCCAGCGACCTACCGCCACCCGCATTCTCGCCGCGCTGGCGGAGGCGGAGCTGGTGACGCGCAAGCCCGACGCCTCCGATCGTCGTAGCGCCCGCCTCACGATCACCCGCTCGGGCGCCGCGGTGCTGGCCCGCGCCCGGCAGCGCAAGACCGCGTACCTGGCGAGGCGGCTGGAGCAACTCGACCCCGATGAGCTCGAGACGCTCGAGCGCGCTGCGGCGTTGATCGAGCGACTGATCGAGGACGAAGCGTGAGCGCGGAGACGCTCAAGCTTCCGTTCCGCTCTCTGAGCGTCCCTAACTACCGCCGCTACTTCGTCGGGCAGATCATCTCGCTGAGCGGGAACTGGATGCAGATCGTCG
>JAFAZV010000428.1 GCA_019239445.1 Solirubrobacterales bacterium | reverse complement strand
GGAGAGCTCGCGCGCGCGCCGCTCGGCGACCGTGCCCGAGTTGTGCGTGCAACGCTCGTCCTGGCCGTCGGGATTTTCGCGATCGTCAAGCCCGGGAGCGTGTTGCGAGTGCTCGTGATCGTCCTCGCGGCGGTGGTCGTGTACGCGGGCGTGGGGAACTGCTGCCCGTGCTCCCCCAGCTTCGCGGCGGGTGAAGGCGCGGCCACTCGCCCGGCGACGTCGACGCTCCTCAGCGCCGCCGCGGGTGCCGCGGTCGCCGCGGCCGGGATCACGCTTGGAGTCATCCTCACCGGTGGAGCCCGGCCAGCACGGGGCGCCACGCTCAGCACATGCAACGGCTACCCGCAGCTGTGCAATCGCCGGCACGACAAGTCGTCTTCGCCGGCACGCACAACTCGTGTCCGAGCCGGATCTCCAGCGGGCGTTCCAGCGCGCCAAGCTGTTCGACCGCCTCGCCGGGCTCCGTCGCGATCAGCCAGCGCCGACCCTCGGCGAGCTGATCCGCGCGCGCCACAACATCGTCGTCTTCGCCCAGAAGCCGGTCAGCGGACGCTTCGCCTAGAACACCTCGGCGTTCTCGTTCTGGGTCCACGACACCCCGCTGGGGGCGCAGAAGCCGAGCCAGTTCACCTGCAAGCTCTCGCGCGGGTTCCCGTCCGGCCAGCTGCTGATGCTGAACAACTGGGCCGACGTCTTCCCGCCCAGGGCGAGCCCGAACGAGCCGCTCGTCAAGCGCTCGTTCATCCTGGCGCGCGCCCGGCGGTGCGTGCGGCAGCGCGGCGTCATGCCCAACCTGATTCTCGCCGACCACCACAACCGCGGAGACGTGATCGGAGCTGTCGCGACGCTCAACGGCGTCGGCGGTCCACCGACGAGTTAGAGGCGTCCGCTACGCGCCGACTGCCTCGCGCTCTGCGCGCTCGGCCAGCGCGCGCTTGTAATCGCGCGGCATCACCTTGACGAAGCGCTCGCGCGCCCCGCGGTTCCAGGACGCGAGCACGTTGCGGGCCACCAGCGAGCCGGTCCTCGCGGCGTGCTCGGAGATCAGCGCCCGGACCTCCTCGTCGTCGTCGTCGGACAGCGGCTCGAGGTCGACGAGCTCCTGGTTGCAGCGTTCGACGAAGCGCCGCCCGACGTCGTACACGTAGGCGATGCCGCCGCTCATCCCGGCGGCGAAATTGCGCCCCGTCGGGCCGAGCACGACCACCCGCCCCCCGGTCATGTACTCGCAGCCGTGATCGCCGACACCCTCGACCACCGCACACGCACCTGAGTTGCGGACCGCGAAGCGCTCACCCGCGAGCCCGCGGAAGAACGCGCGGCCGGCGGTGGCGCCGTAGAGGACGGTGTTGCCGACGATCATGTTCTCCTCGGCGCGGAACAACGCTGCCTCGGGCGGCCGGACCGACACAACTCCTCCCGAGAGGCCCTTGCCCGTGTAGTCGTTGGTCTCGCCGCGCAGCGTGAACAGCACCCCGGGCGCGAGCCAGGCGGCGAAGCTCTGCCCAGCCGAGCCCGAGAAGGCGATCTCGATTGTCCCCTCCGGCAACCCTCCGAGCCCCCGCCGGCGCGCGATCTCGCCGGACAGGATGCCGCCTACAGCGCGGTTGACGTTGCGCACCGGGATCGGTCCGAGACGCACGTGCTGGGCGTCAGCAATCGCCGGCACACAGCGGCGGACGAGTTCCCAGTCGAGCGCGTCGTCGAGCACGGGCACCTGGGGGCGAGTCCGGCAGCGGGGCGTGCCCTTGGGGAGGTCGGGCGCCGCCAGAACCAGCGAGAGGTCGACGTGGCGCGCCTTCCAGTGATCGATGGCGTCGTCCATGTCGAGCAGCTCGGTGCGCCCGATCAGATCCTGGAAGCGGCGCACGCCGAGCGAGGCCATGATCTCGCGCACGTCCTCGGCCACCAGCATCAGGTAGTTCACCACGTGCTCGGGCGTTCCCTGGAAACGTCGGCGGAGCTCCGGATCCTGCGTTGCGATGCCCACGGGGCACGTGTTCAAATGACAGACCCGCATCATGATGCAGCCCAAGGCGATCAGCGGCGCGGTCGAGAAGCCGAACTCATCGGCGCCGAGCAGCGCGCCGATCACCACATCGCGACCTGTCTTCATCTGCCCGTCGACCTCGACCGTGATCCGCGTGCGCAGGTCGTTGAGCAGCAGCGTCTGCTGGGTCTCGGCCAGACCGATCTCCCATGGCACGCCCGCGCCCTGAATCGAAGACTGCGGCGAGGCGCCGGTGCCGCCGTCATGGCCGGAGATCGTGACGTGGTCGGCATTGGCCTTGGCCACGCCGGCAGCGACCGTCCCGACGCCCACTTCGGAGACGAGCTTGACCGACACCGACCCGGTCGGGTTGGCGCAGCGCAGGTCGTAGATCAGCTGCTTGAGGTCTTCGATCGAGTAGATGTCGTGGTGCGGCGGCGGCGAGATCAGCCCGACGGCCGGCGTCGAGTTGCGGATCCGCGCGATGTAGTCGTCGACCTTGTGACCCGGGAGCTGGCCGCCCTCGCCCGGCTTCGCGCCCTGCGCCATCTTGATCTGCAGCTGATCGGCGTTGACCAGGTAGTGGACCGTGACCCCGAAGCGTCCGGAGGCGACCTGCTTGATCGCCGAGCGCCGCAGGTCACCGTTGTCGTCCGGCACGTAGCGCGAAGGATCCTCTCCGCCTTCGCCCGTGTTCGAGCGTGCACCCATCCGGTTCATCGCGATCGCGAGCGTCTCGTGAGCCTCGCGGCTGAGCGCACCGAGGCTCATCGCCCCCGTGGTGAAGCGCTTGACGATCTCGCTGGCGGGCTCGACCTGCTCCAGCGGGATCGGCGCGGGCAGCGTGCGCAGCTTCATCAGGCCCCGGAGCGCAGCCTTGCGGGTCGCATCGTCGTTGGCGAGCCGCGCGAACTCGGCGTACGTCTGGCGCGTGTCGCCGTTCTGGCCGCGTGCGGCGTGCTGGAGCTTGGCGATCGTGTCCGGGTTCCAGATGTGTACCTCGCCATCGCGGCGCCACTGCAGGACCCCCCCGACCGGAAGCAGCTCGCGATCGGTGCGCGGATAGGCGCGGAAGTGGCGCTCCATCGCCTCGGTCGAAAGCTGATCCAGCCCGACGCCGCCAATCCGTGATGCGGTGCCGGTGAAGTGCTCGTCGATCAGCTCGCGCTCGAGCCCAACCGCCTCGAAGATCTGCGCGCCGCAGTAGGACTGGATGGTCGAGATGCCCATCTTCGAGATCGTCTTGAGCAGCCCCTTGCCGATCGCCTTGACGATCTGCTGTTCGGCCTCCTCGCGCCCGAGGTCGACCGGGAGCAGCGAGCGGTCGGCGAGCTCGTCGAGCGACTCGAACATCAAGTAGGGGTTGATCGCCGCGGCGCCGTAGCCGATCAGCGTCGCCATCTCGTGGATCGAGCGCGGTTCGCCCGATTCGATCACCAATCCGGTACGCAGCCGCGTCCCGCGGCGCACGAGGTGGTGGTGGACCGCCGCGACCGCCAGCAGCGAGGGCATCGCCACCCGCTCGCCGCCGAGGTTGCGGTCGGACAGGATCAGGATGTTCGCCCCGTGGTCGACGTAGCGCGCCGCCTCCTCGCACATCTCGCCGAGCCGTGTCTCCATCCCATCCGGCCCCTGCTCGATCGGCCAGGTGATGTCGAGCGTCGCCGCGTCGAATACGTCATGAGAGACCTGACGGAGCTTCTCGAGCTCGTGGTTGCGCAGGATCGGCTGGTCCATCACCAGCATGTGAGCGTGGTCGGGCGATTCCGTGAGCAGGTTCACCTCGGCGCCGACGCCGGCCTGCAGGCTCATCACGACCGACTCGCGGATCGGGTCGATCGGAGGGTTGGTCACCTGCGCGAACAGCTGCTTGAAGTACGAGAACAGCGGCGG
>JAFAZV010000320.1 GCA_019239445.1 Solirubrobacterales bacterium | reverse complement strand
GCGTCATCGATGCCGTGCGGGCGGTGGTAGTACCGGACCGGCACGTACATGTGCAGCTGTCGCCGCGCGCGGGTGACGGCGACGTACAACAGCCGCCGCTCCTCGTCGATGCTCTCGCTGGTTCCGGCCGACATGCAAGCGGGGAAGTTCCCGTCGTAAAGGGCCAGCACGTGGACCGCATCCCATTCGAGGCCCTTGGCGGAATGGATCGTCGAGAGCACGAGGTAGTCCTCGTCGAGGTGTGGCGCTCCGGCGAGGTCGGAGCTCGACAGAGGCGGATCGAGCGCCAGCTCAGCCGCGAAGTGGGCGAGATCGGGGGCCGCGCGCGCTGCGGCGACAAGCTGATCGAGATCGCCCAGCCGGAGCACACCGTCCGGGTAGCGGGCCTTGATCAGCGGCGCGATCGCATCGCGCAGGCATTCAGCCTGTGTCCCGGCCGCTCCCTCGCCCCGTGCGAGTGCGGCGAGTACCGTGTCGGCCGGGCCGCGGGCGCTCGCCGGGAGGTGCTCACGCGCGCCGGCCCATCCTTCAAGGCCGGCCCCGCCGGTCACGAGTGCGTCCGACACCCGCCGCGCGATCACCGGCCCCACGCCCTCGAGCAGCTGAAGCACGCGGAACCAGGCGAGCTCGTTCTGGGGGTTGCCGACGAGCCGGAACAGCGCGATCAAATCCTTCACGTGCGCGGCTTCGAGGTAGCGCAGGCCGCCGTACTTGACGAACGGGATCTGGCGGCGCGCGAGCTCGAGCTCGAGCAGGTCACTGTCGTGCGAAGTCCTCATGAGCACCGCCTGGCGGCGCAGCTCGACACCGTGCTCGCGCGTCTCGAGTACCCGCCGGCACACCTCCGCCGCCTGCGCCGAATCGTCGCGAACGAACACGAGCTGGGGCGGCGCACCGTCGTGTACCTCGCTCACGAGGCTCTTCCCGTAGGTTCGCTCGGCTTGAGCGGCGATGGCGTTGGCGGTATCGAGGATCGGCTGCGAGGAGCGATAGTTGCGCTCGAGCTTGACGACGGTCGTGCCGTCGAACTGCTGCGGGAAGCGCAGTATGTGCTCGGCCGATGCCGACCTCCAGCCATAGATCGACTGAAGATCGTCGCCCACCGCCGTTAGCTCGCGGGACCGGGACCGCAGGGAGCGCACGATCTCGACCTGGAGGCCGTTGACGTCCTGATACTCGTCGATCAGTACGTGATCGAACCCATCCTCGATCGCTCGGCCGACCACGTCGTCGCTCGCGAGGGCGCGCCAGTACAGGAGCAGATCGTCGAGGTCGAGCACGGCGAGGGAGCGCTTGCGCGCCGTGTAGGCCTTGAACAGCATCGCCATTGCCTCGACGTGATCCTCGCACCACGGAAATGCTTCCGCGACGACGTCGGAGAGCTGCTCCTGACAGTTCACCGTCCGGGAATAGATGTCCAGCAGTGTGCTCTTGCGGGGGAAACGACGCTCGCTCTGGGCATGACCATGTTCCTCTCGGATCAAGTCGAGGAGGTCGGCGGCGTCGCCGGCGTCGAGCACGGCAAATCCCGCGGTCAGGCCGAGCGACGCGGCATGGATGCGAATGAACCTGTGGGCGACGGAATGAAACGTTCCGCCCAGGACCTTGCGCGAGCCGTCGAGACCACGCAGCAGCGCCTGCGTTCGCTGGAGCATCTCCCGAGCGGCCCGGCGCGTGAACGTGAGCAGCAGGATCCGCTCGGGGGCGACGCCCTCCGACAGTAGCCACGCCACGCGACCGCAGAGGGTGGTCGTCTTCCCCGTGCCCGCGCCGGCGAGGATCAGCAGCGGGCCGCCGGCGTGGGTCGCCGCAACCCGTTGCTCGGGATTGAGCTGGTCGAGCCAATCATGTGAACCGGCGCCCGGTGTGGCGATGGAGGTGGCGGTGGCGAACATGCGTTCTGGCGCAAACTACGCGCCTGACCGGACGGAAGCTCCGGCTCCAACTGACCGCCACCGCGGACCGAAGCTCCGGCTCCAACTGACCGCCACCGCGGACCGAAGCCCCGGCTCCAGCTGACCGCCACCGCGGACCGAAGCTCTGTCGACGTTTCTTTCGCTATTCCGAAGGAACTGCACCCAAGCACGACGTAAGCGCCAGCGCCGCGCCTCAAGCCGCCAGTGCCACCACGTCAGGTAACGCGAGCTCGAGCTCGCGCCAACCGCCGCCGGCATCGCCACTCAACAGCAACCTTCCGCCACGCAGTCCCACGAGCAACCAACCGGGCTCGATCGCCAGCAGGGCGTAAGGCATCCGCCGAAGCGCCGGCGTCTTCTCCCAGCTGTCGATCGGGCTCCAGCCGTCGCCGTCGCTCCGCCACACACGTGCCTGTCCGTCGTCGTTGCCATGCGCCGCGAACGGGCCGCGGCTGACCGAGACATACCAGCGATCGGGATCGGCGGGATCCACCGCTCCCGCCCAGGCGTACCGGCGGTCGAGCCCCCGCTCGCGCCGGCGCCAGGTAGCGCCCCGATCATCCGATACCGCGACGCCCTGTCCGGCCACTTCATAGACGCGATCGGGCACACCGGGATGCGTCAGCAACTCGTGCGCGTCGCTGTGCGCTTGTGGGTTGTGGTCGAGCCATGACTTGCCGCCGTCGCTCGAGCGCATCACGCCGCCGAGCTCGATACCTACCACAAGCTGTCCCGGATCGAGTGGATGCAGCGCGATCGTGCGGACGTGGTGAGTCCAGGGCCGGCCCGGGAACGACCAGCGGGGTTCGCTCGGCAGCTCGCGCAGCGCGGGGAGGACCTCCCAGCTCCGGCCGTGATCGGACGAGCGGTAGAGATTGCTCGGCTCGGTCCCGGCGTACACATGATCCGCCGCGCGCGAGGCCGCCAGCGCGAGCACGCGAGAGTCGCTCGGGGGTTGGTCCGGTTGGCGCCACGACTCGCCGGAGTCATTGGACACGAACACGCCGCGGTCGAAGGTGCCAACGTAGACCTGGTCAGAGGTGCGCGGACTGACGGTCACGCACACAGCGCCGACGCCCGCGAGCACTGTCTCGGCGCCGGTGGCGCCGTCGCCGTTGCACTCGAACCGGACTACATCATCGCCGGTGACACAGAACACCCGCGCCATGCTTCTGAGGTTAATCACGTTCGTGGCGGGGTAGCCAGGCTGCTGAGGTGGAGGCTGGTGTAACCCAGCGGGAGACAGACCCGACGCCGCGCTGGTCGGAGATCGCGAAGTCGACCGAGCTGCTCCTGCTGCTCGCCGAGCGCATGCGTCACGCCGGCCGCTACACGATGGCCGACGTCCTCGGCCTGCGCCTTGCGCCGGGCCGGGTCCGAGTCGGCCTCGGCCGTGTCGACCATGTGCATCGCGGCGTTCTACGTGGTCGCGCAGTCCGGGGCCGCGGGGTCGCTGTTCGAGGCTCTGGTAGGCATCCCGTACTTGATCTCGGTGCTGATCACGGGAGCGGCGATGCTCACCTATGTCGTGCTCGGCGGAATGCTGGCCACAACGTGGGTGCAGATCATCAAGGCGACGCTGCTGCTCATCGGGGTGGCGACAATGGCAATCTGGGTGCTGGCGAAGTTCGGCTTCGACCCGATTCGGCTGCTCGACCGTGCAGCCGCCCAATCCGGCAACGGCGCCAAGTACGGCGGCCCTGGGCTGTTGTTCCCGAATCGCCTGGACGAGATCTCAACCGCCCTGGCGTTCGTGCTCGGGACCTGCGGCCTCCCGCACATTCTCATGCGCTTCCTCACCGTGCCCGACGCGCGCGCCGCTCGCCACTCGATCGCTTGGGCGGCCGGGCTGATCGGGGTCTTCTACCTGTTCGTCGCCGCGATCGGGCTCGGCGGCCGCGCGATCCTCGGCGACGCCGGAGTCAAGCTCGGCGGCGAGAGCGGCAACCTGATCGCGCCGTACCTGGCCCAGCACTTGGGCGGCGGGCCCGGCACCACCGGCGGCGACGTCTTCTTCGCCGTGATCTCCGCTATCGCCTTCACGACGATCCTCGCCGTGGTCGCCGGCGTCGTCCTCGCCGCCTCCGGCGCCGCCGCTCACGATGTCTACGGCTCGGTGATCAAGCACGGGCAGGGCACCGAGCGCGAGCAGATCTATGCCGGGCGGGTGGCCGTGATGGCGATCGGGATCGTCGGTCTGGCGCTCGCCGAAGCCGCGGGCAAGAAGTTCAACGTGCAGCTGCTCACCGGCCTGACATTCGCCGTCGCCGCCTCGGCGACCTTCCCGTCGCTGCTGCTGTCGCTGACGTGGCGGCGCTTCAACACGCTAGGCGCGCTCGTCGGGATCGCCAGCGGACTGATCTCGGCCATCGTGCTGATCATCCTCTCGCCGAAGGTGTGGGGCACCCCTGCGCCGTTCCCGCTCGGCAATCCAGCGATCGTGTCGATTCCGATTGGCTTCATCGGGTGCTTCATCGGTACCCTGCTCGGGGGGCGCGACGACGCTGCGCTGGGGAGCTTCGATCAGATCAGGGTTCGCACCGCGACGGGGCTCGGCGCCGCGGGAATCGAGCCGCCCAAGGCACCCGCGAGCGAGCCCGAGCGGCGCGCGCCCGCCGGGGTCAGCTGATCACAAGCGGGCAAGCACCGTGAAGCAGCTGACCGGCGGCGCCGAGCGAGTCATCCGCGCGCCCCTCGAGGACTGCTTCGCCCTGCTGGCAGACCCCGACGGCTACCCCCGCTGGCACCCGGATCTCGTACGGTCAGTCGAGGTGCTCGAGCGTGGCGACGACGATCAGCCAATACGCGCGCGAACGCGGTTGCGGGTCTCCCGCGGCCCGCTCACGCACGACTTCGACGTCGTCCTCGCGGTCCTCCTGGCGCCGCTGCGCACCGTGACGCTCACACGCCTGGCGCACGAGCGACGCGACCGCGAGCAGTTCCAGATGAGCTGGCACCTCGAGCCGGAGAACTCGGCCACCCGGATCAGGCTCGCCCTGGACGCGACGTTATCGGTCCCGCGGCTCGTGCCCGTGGGCGGAATCGGCAACGAGCTGGCGCGCGAGTTCGTCGCCGCTGCTGAACGTGCCCTGACCCGGCGCGGGTAAGCCCGCCGCCGGCGCGCTCAGGCAGCGGGGATGGGCACCGAGCTGAGGAGCGGGAGCACTCCGGCTTCGAGGTCGAGCAGGCGACGTTTGCGCTCGAGGCCGCCGCCGTAGCCGGTCAAGCTGCCATCGGCCCCGATCACGCGGTGGCAAGGCACGATCACCGCGATCGGGTTACGTGCGTTCGCGAGGCCAACCGCGCGTGCGGCATCCGGCCGCGCGACTCGGCGCGCGAGCTCGCCGTAGGAAATCGTCTCGCCGTAGGGAATCTGCTCCAGCGCGCTCCAGACGCTCAGCTCGAACGCGCTGCCCTCGAGCGCGAGCTCGAGATCGAACCGGCGCCGAGCTCCGGCGAAATACTCCTCGAGCTGTTGGGTTGCGTCCGTGAACGCCGCCGGGTCGCGCTGCCAACGCAACCCCGGCGACACGTGCATGGAAAGGCGATGAAGCGCGCGGCCGTCACCGGCCAGCAGCAGTTCACCGATGGGACTGTCGATGGTGGTGTAGAGCATGAACGTATAACGACCGCACGCCGGCGCCTGTGAGATGTGCTGTCAATGAGAACCCGAGTCGTGCCATCGCATCTGAAAATAAGCCTGCTGGAGCTCAGGCGAAGCGACCGATCCGGTCGAGGCCGGCGTCGGGTTCGCCCTGGTAGCGCGCCCGCAGGCCGTCGATGTCTACGTCGTCGAGCTCATAGCCGAGGGCGTGCGCCGTCTCGACCGTCATCGGATGGCGGCGGATCGCCGCCGGATCGACGTCGAGGTCGGTGTGGTGATGCCAGCGATCGACAGTCCGCCCGGCGAGCGCCAGCCAGTGCTCGTTCCAGTCGAGCGCCATGAACTCGAGCAGAGGCTCGAGCGCGGCGCGCTCGCCGCCGAGGATCCGCTCCGAAGCGACCCGCAGCGATGGTATGCGCTCGAGCCGCTCCGGCAGCTCCAGCCCGAGCAGGTTCACCTCCGTCCACCAGAACAGGCACTTCTCGTACGGGCTGAGCTCGGCCCACAGGTCCGCGTATTGCGACTGAAAAACGTTGGCATCACCCGGGCCGAGCGTCGCGAGCCGCGTGTAGGCGTCATCACGCGCGCTTCCGGCGTAGGAGTTGTGCGCCAGGTGCGAGAGCGCCGTCGGAATCGGGTGGCGCGTGAGGTGAACGATCCGCAGTCGCTCCGGGACTCGTTGCGCGAGCGTCGGCAGAACCGCGAATAGCGGCCAGCCTGTCTCCACGTAGAGCGTCCGGCAGCGCTCGATCCGCTCTAGATGCGCCCGCACCTGGGGCACCTGCAGAATTGCCTCAGGCTCGTCGTAGCGGCGGAAGTAGCGGCGTGGCGCGTACAGCGGCCCGATCGGCTCGTGCTCGACCTCGATCTCCGAGTAGAGCTCGCGCAACGCGGCCGTCAACCACTGCGTCCCGCAGCGTCCGGTGCTGAGGAACATGACGATCGGTGGCGGACCCATCGCTTGACGCCTACCCCGATCGGGGTGCCGCGGCGCACGGACGGAATTCCGCGCCGGCTATCTCGCCGCGGTCGCGACGTCGTCGCCGCGTCCGGCGCGCGAGATGCCCATCGCGTCGGCCAGCAGCTCGTAGGAGCGCCGGCGTGCGCTGTGGTCATGGGTGATCGTGACCACGATCACCTCTTCGGCGCCGTACTCGTCCACGAGACGCTCGACTCCGTCGCGGACTGTCGGCGGCGAGCCGATGATGCCCCGGCGCCCGGGCATCGAGCCGTCGAGCGGCTTACCTTCGGAGGCCAGGAACCTGAGCGCCTTTTCGACCGGCGGCACCGGGATCAACTCGCCGCGACGCAGCAGCGTGAGCGTCATCCGGCTGCTGGCGGCCAGGCGCTGCGCCTCCTCGTCGCTATCCGCACACAGGACCCAGGCCGCGACCGCGGTCTGCGGCGCCGGCCACCCCAGGCGCCCGCCGTTCCCCCCGGCCGGCGCGAAGCGCTCGCGATACACAGCCGCGATCTGGCGGCCCTCCGGATTGATGAAGTCCGCAAACGCATAGGCCAGCCCGAGCTGCGCGGCCCAGATCGCGCTCTGCAACGAGGATCCGAGCAGCCACAGCGCCGGCAGCTCCGGTCGTCCCGGCAGCACGGCGGCGAGGCGAGCGAACGGATGCTCAGCCGGAAGGCTCCCCTCGAGGTAGGCGAGCAGCTCGGCGAGCTGATCGGGAAAGTCATCCGGCGCGGCCTGGCGACGATCGCGCTGCAACGCGAACGTGGTCAGCGGATCGGTGCCGGCGGCCCGCCCGATCCCGAGATCGATCCGCCCGGGGTACAGCGCAGCCAGGATCGTGAACGTCTCCGCAACCTTGAAGGGGCTGTAATGCGGCAGCATCACGCCGCCGCTGCCCACGCGGATGCTCTTCGTCGAGGAGGCGATCGGTCCGATCAGCGCCTCCGGGCTCGCGCTCGCGAGCATCGGGCCCCCGTGGTGCTCGGCTACCCAGTAGCGGTGGTACCCGAGCTCGTCCGCCAACCGTGCCAGATCGAGCGTGTTGGCCAGGGCGTCGGCGCCCGTTGACCCCTCGGAGATCGGCGATTGATCGAGCACGGACAGTCGTAGTGGCATACGACGATGGTAGGTCACCCGGCGGGTGGTCTTGCATCCCGTTCAGGACGTGCCGCGGCGACCGCGAACACGACGTTTTTGACCTGGCACGCCGCCCGCAGCGAGCCGCCCCGGCGGCGGGCCATCGCCGTGGTGTTCGTGAGTGCGAGCAACTTTGGCCCTCTTCAACAGCAGAAGGAGGTTTTCCTTAACGTAAGGTTCGGAGACGAGGTTTAGATGTAGCTGGCCCGGGTAATCGCTCCGCAACGCTGTCAACGGCGTCAAAAGCACCCGACCCCAGCGGGGAATCCAGACTTGCGCGAAATGAGCCGACACTTCGGAGGATCGACTGCGGTTTCGCCCAGGGACGGCGGACGGCGGGCGCGACCCCGGGTGCTGTTCCTCTCCTGTCATTTGCCGTACCCGCCGATCAGCGGAGGCCGCCGGCGCGAGCTCGAGCTGATCAGACGCATCGGCGCGGACTTCGACGTCCATCTCGTCGTGGTGTCGAAGACGCCGAGCGAAGACATCGCCAACGTCGACGCGCTGCGGCTTTTCTGCTCCGACGTTGAGGTGTTCTCGGCTGAGGAGGTGCGCGCACGCGGAACGCGCGCGCAGCTGCCGTTGGCCGTCGCGAGACATCGCTGCCCGGCGGCGACGCGGCGGATTGCCCAGCTGCTCGCATGCGGGCGTGTGGACCTCGTCCACGTCGAGGGCTTCTACCTCATTCAGCACGTGCCTGAGTGGAGCACGGTGCCCCTGCTGCTCGTCGAGCAGAACGTCGAGTACGAGCTCGAGCGGCAAACCGCCGTGGCCGCGGGCGCACACGACCTCGAGACGCTGGACGTGAGTGCGCGCACGCGCACGGCCGAGCAGGCAAGCTGGAGGCGCGCGACGTTGCTTGGCGCGATCACCCGGGAGGATCGCGAGACGATCCTCGAGGCCGTACCGGAGGCTGACGTGCGCGTCATACCCGACGGCGCCGACCACGTCCACGCCGCGCAGGAGCGCCCCGCCGCTGCCGCCCCCGAACACCCGGGCGGGCCGTTGCTCGTGTTCGTGGGGAACTTCGCGTACGCGCCGAACGTGGACGCGGCCGTGTACCTGTGCGAGAGCATCTTGCCCCGGATTCACGAGCGCCTGCCCGACGTGCACGTGTGGCTGGTCGGCAACGCGCCGCCGCGCGAGCTGTGCTCGCTCGAGTCGAGCCGCGTCTGGGTGACGGGAACCGTTCCCGACGTCGTGCCCTACACGAAGCTCGCCGAAGTGGTCGTCTGTCCGCTGCGGATCGGGGGCGGGATCAAGGTCAAGACGATCGAGGCGCTGTCGTGCGGTAAGGCGCTGGTCACCACACCGATCGGCGCTCAAGGCCTTCCGCCCGCGGCCCGCGCGGCGCTCGTGATCGCCGGCGAGGCGAGCGCATTCGCGGAAGCCACGCTGCATGTGCTGCTCGATCCCGAGCGCCGGCACGCTCTCGAGCGCGACGCGCGACGTGCGGCCGGTTCGCTACCCACCTGGGATGACGCCGCGGGGGCCCTTGGCTGCACCTACGACGAGCTCGCACGCTCACGCGGGGGCCTGCACGTCGCGCGCGCCGGAGGTTCGGCATGAGCCGTGCGCGCGTGCTGATCACCGGCGGCGCCGGCTTCATCGGCAGTCACGTCGGACGCGCGCTGCTGGAAGGCGGCTACCGCGTGCGCGCGCTCGACATGCTGACGCCTCAGGTGCATCCGGAGCGTTTACGACCCGACTACCTGGATTGCGACATCGAGCTCATGATCGGTGACGTGCGTGATCCGCACGCCGTGCGCCGCGCGCTGATCGACGTCGACAGCGTCGTGCACCTGGCCGCACGCGTTGGCGTCGGGCAGAGCATGTACGAGGTCGGTGACTACGTGAGCGTCAACTCGCTCGGCACCGCGGTATTGCTCCAGGCACTGCTCGACCATCCCGTGCAGCGACTCGTCGTGGCCTCGAGCATGAGCATCTATGGCGAAGGTTCCTACGTGGAGCGCAACGGGAGGCCGGCAACGGCGCGTGCCCGGGCACGCGATCAACTGGCCGCGCGCGCCTGGGAGCCGCGGGGCGAGCATGACCAGGAGCTCACGCCGGTCCCGACGCCGGAAACGAAGCCGCCGTCACTCAACTCGATCTACGCGTTGAACAAGTTCGAACAAGAGCGCAGCGCGCTCTTGTTCGGAGAGGCTTACGGGATACCTACGGTGGCGCTGCGTTTCTTCAACGTGTACGGGCCACACCAGGCGCTCTCGAACCCGTACACCGGCGTGCTCGCGATCTTTGCCGCCCGACTGCTCAACGACAAGCCGCCGCTCGTCTTCGAGGATGGTGAGCAGCGACGCGATTTCGTTTGTGTGAAGGACGTCGCGGCTCTATGTAGGTCGGTCCTCGAGCGCTCAGGCCTCGCAGGTGAGGTGATCAACGTCGGCAGTGGCACCAGCGTGACGGTGAACGAAATCGCCCGGCGACTGGCTTCGATCCTGGGCAAGGAGGCAATCGAGCCCGAGCTGACCGGTGAGTACCGCGTCGGTGACATCAGACACTGCTTCGCCGACATCACCCGAGCCATGCAAACGCTCGCCTTCGAGCCGAGCGTCACGCTGGAGGCAGGTATCACTGAGCTCGCCGAGTGGCTCGAGGGACAGGTGGCCGACGATCGCATCGATCAGGCACGGCGTGAGCTGAGCTCGCGGGGCCTGACTGTATGAGCCGGATCGTCGACACGATCCGCCACGAAGTAGCGCCGGCACCCGAGACAGACCTCAGGCGGCGTAGGCGCCGGGGAACCCCCGAGCTCGGGATCGTCCAATACCTGCACATGGGCGACTACGACGCCGCCGAGCGCACGCTGGACGCGCTCGACGCGCTGCGGATCGGCCATCTGCGCACCGCGATCTCCTGGTGCGACTGGGTCAGGCCAGGCGGAGAGGAGTGGTACGACTGGCTGTTGCCGAAGCTGATCGCGCGCACCACCGTGCTCCCGTGCTTTCTGTACACGCCGCCCGCGCTCGGGATCGAGCCGAAGAGCTCGTCGCCGCCGCGCGACCCGTCCGCTTACGGCGAATTCGTCGAGATGGTGCTCGAGCGCTATGCGGGGCGGTTTCCGTATGTCGAGCTGTGGAACGAACCGAACAACTACATCGAATGGGACTGGACGATCGACCCCGAGTGGACGATTTTCGCCAAGATGATCGCCGGCGCCGCAGCCCGCGCAGCGGCACACGACGTCGGCACGGTGCTCGGCGGAATGAGCCCGTTTGACCCCAACTGGCTCGACTTGATGTTCAAGCGCGGCGCGCTGGAGCACGTGGATGTGATCGGCGTGCACGGCTTCCCCGGCACCTGGGAGGCGGTGTGGGAAGGCTGGGACGCGCATGTCGAGCGCGTCGAGGACGTGATCGCGCGCCACGGCGATCGTCAGCGCATCTGGGTGACCGAGGCTGGCTACTCCACCTGGGCCCACGACGAGTTCGGTCAGCTGAAGGTCTTCACCGACCTTGCGGCGGCGCCGGCGCAGCGCGCCTATTGGTATTCGCTCGAGGACCTGGCGCCCGAGCACGAGACGCTGGACGGCTTCCACTGCGATGAGCGGGCCTACCATTTCGGTCTTCGCCGCCATGCAGGCGACGCCAAGTTGCTGGGCCGCGTACTCGAGCATCGCGGTCCGGCCGGGATCAAAGAGCTCGTCCGCTTCGCGTCGCCACGTAGAGCGCAGCGGGCCGGCGGCGCGCTGATCACGGGCGGCGCCGGCTTCATCGGCACCAACCTGGCCGACCGGCTCGTCGGCGATGGCACGCCGGTGACGATTCTCGACACGCTTGGGCGTCCGGGAGTCGAGGAGAACCTGCGCTGGCTGAGGCGCAAGCGCGGTGATCTCGTGCGGGTCGAGATCGGCGACGTTCGCGATAAGTTCGCGGTGCGGCGCGCGCTCGAGGGCTGCGAGCGGGTGTTTCACCTCGCCGCCCAGGTCGCGGTCACCACAAGCCTCGCGGATCCTCGCGACGATCTCGACATCAACGTGCGCGGCACGCTGAATGTGCTCGAGGAGGCGCGGCGGCTGGCGGCGCCGCCCGCGATCGTGTTCACCTCGACGAACAAGGTCTACGGCGCGCTCCAGGACATTGCGCTCAGGCGCCGCGGGTCGCGCTACGAGCCGACCGAAGCGCGGATCCGAGCACGCGGCATATCGGAACGTGAGCCGCTGCAGTTCGCGAGCCCCTACGGATGCTCCAAGGGTGCCGCCGACCAATACGTGCTCGATTATGCTCGCAGCTACAGCGTGCCGGCGACGGTGCTGCGCATGAGCTGCATCTACGGCCCGCACCAGCGTGGAACGGAAGACCAAGGCTGGGTAGCGCACTTCTTGCTTCGTGCGCTGCATGGCGAGCCCATCACCGTGTTCGGCGACGGTGCTCAGACGCGCGACCTTCTGCACGTTGCTGATCTCCTCGACGCCCTCCTGGCCGCATCGGCGAACGAGACGGCATTGCGCGGACGTGCGTACAACGTCGGTGGCGGAGCGGCTAATGCCGCCAGCGTGCGCGAGGTGATCGAGATGATCGGAGAGCTGACCGGCGTCAAGCCGACGGTCGTCTGGGAAGACTGGCGCGTCGCCGATCAGCGCTACTACGTTTCCGACTTCACCGCGTTCGCCGAGCTCACCGGGTGGAAGCCGACGGTGCCGATCGCCAGCGGCCTGGCCAGCTTGTACGAATGGCTTTCCGGCGCCGCGGAGCGCCAGGTCGCGCCCAGGCTCCTGGCGGCCGCCGCTCGCGGCTGATCGCCGTGCTCGCGTCGGTGCTTGTCTCGCCGCGCAACGCGGTGGTGCGAGAGGCGCCGTCGCCTGAGCTCGCGCCGTGGCAGGTTCGCGTTCGCCTGCAGGGCGCGGGGATCTGCGCGTCAGAGTTGCCGCTGTGGGAGGGGCGGGAGTGGTTCGAGTACCCGCGGGCGCCAGGCGAGCCGGGCCACGAGGGGTGGGGCGAGGTGACGGAGGTCGCTCCCGAGGTCGCGGGGCTGAGCGTCGGTCAGCGTGTGGCGATGATCGGCGAGCGCGTGCACGCCGAGCTTGCCGTGGTCGAAGCCGCTCACGTAGTGGCGCTGCCAGAGGCGATCGCCTCCGAGCTGCCTTTTCCAGGCGAGCCGCTGGCATGCGCGGTGAACGCGATGCGCCGCGCACACGTGCGCGCCGCCGACCGCGTGGCTGTGGTGGGTTGCGGGTTTCTCGGCTTGGCGCTCGTGCAGCTGTGCGCCGGCGTGGCGGACCAGGTGATCGCCATCTCCCGGCGCGACACCGGCCGGTCACTCGCGACCGCTCTGGGCGCGCGGCGCACCTATCGCGATGACGATGTCGCGCTGGGCCGCGAGCCGGAGTTCGACGTCGTGTTCGAGGCCACCGGTTACCAGCAGCCGCTTGACCTGGCCGCTCGTCTGGTGCGTACGCGCGGTCGACTCATCATCGCGGGCTATCACCAGGACGGGCGGCGAACCGTCGACATGCAGCTGTGGAACTGGCGCGGCCTCGATGTCATCAACGCGCATGAGCGCGATCCGGCCATCTACGTCGAGGGGCTGCGCCAGGCGGTGCGTGCAGTGGTGGAGGGACGCCTCGACCCTCGACCGCTGCTGACGCACAGCTTTGCCCTCGAGGAGATTGCCGAGGCGTATCGGGTTTCCGCGGCACGTCCGGAAGGCTTCATCAAGGCGGTGTGGCGGCGTGCCTGAGAACGTGCCGCGGCTCGGCTTTCTCGGCGTGGGGTGGATTGGCCGTCAGCGCATGGAGGCAGTCGCTCGCGCTGGCGCGGGGCATGTTGCAGTGGTCTGCGACGCCGACCCCGCGGTGGCCCGCGCTGCAGCAGATGCGGTCGGCTGCGCGCGCGTCTGCGCCAGCATCGATGAGCTCCTCGACGCTGAGCTCGACGGCTTGGTGATCGCGACTCCGACCGCCCTGCATGCTGCGCACGGGCGGCTGGCACTCGAACGCAACCTGCCGGTGTTCACGCAGAAGCCGCTGGCTCGCACAGAGTCGGAATGTGCGGGCTTGATCCAGCTTGCGCGCCGAGCCGACGTGGCGCTCGGCGTCGATATGTCCTACCGGCATGTCGCTGCCGTGCGCGCGGCGCTCGACCGTCTGCACGCCGGCGCGATCGGGACGCCGCATGCGGCTGAGCTCGTGTTCCATAACGCCTACGGCCCGGACAAGCCGTGGGCGCGCGACGCGCGGCTCGCCGGCGGTGGCGCGCTCATCGATCTCGGCCCGCACCTGATCGACCTGGCGCGCCTGTTTCTCGGCGGACTCGACTTCCGAGCCGTCCACGCCGACTTGTTCGCGTCCGGGCAGCGGCTCGACGGTGATCTCGACGTGGTCGAGGACCAAGCGTTTGCGCAGGTCACGCTCGAGGACGGGCGCGTCGTGCGCATTGCCTGCTCGTGGTGGCTGCCGGCGGGAACCGATGCCGTTATCGAAGCCACGTTCCTGGGCGACGGGCGAGCGCTGCGGATTCGCAACGTCGCCGGCTCGTTCTACGACTTCGAAGCGTCGCTGGTGCACGGGCGCAGCTCCGAGCAGATCGCCGGGCCGCCGGACGATTGGGGTCCGCGGGCGCTGGTCGAGTGGGCGCGCAAGCTCGCCGGCGACCGCCGTTATGACCCGGAGGTTGAACAGCTGCTCGACGTGGCACGCCTGATCGACGCCATCTACGGGCGGCAAGAGCGATGAGGGTCCTGCTCGTGGCCGACATCGTCGGCGGTGTGCGAACGTTCACGCGCGAGCTCGTGCGCGAGCTGGACCGCCGGGGGATCGAGGTTCATCTCGCGCTGATCGGTGTGGGTTCTCCCGACGAGTTCCCGGGCGCTGCTTCATGCGAAGTTCGCGACCTGAGGCTCGAGTGGATGCCGCAGCCGTGGGAGGACGTCAAGGACACGAGCGCGTGGGTCGCGACCTTGCGCGATCGCCACCGACCCGATGTCATCCACATGAACACGTTCGCACCGCTCGACGATCCAGATGTCCCGGTGTTGCTGACCGTGCACTCGTGCGTGCTCACGTGGTGGCGCGCCGTCCTCGGCCGCGACGCGCCGACGAGCTGGAGCCGCTATCGCGACCTGGTGCGCCGGGCGCTGGCACGGGCCGACACGATCGTCGTGCCCACGCGGGCCTTCGGCCGGGAGCTCGGCCTCCTTTACGGCGACGAGTTCCAAACCTGCGCGATCCCCAACGGGCGCGCGGTCGGCGAGGGTGATGACGTCGCGGCGCGCGAGCCGCTGGTGGTCACGGTCGGCCGGCTGTGGGACAAGGCCAAGAACAGCGGGTTGCTCATCGACGCCGCAGCCTCGATCGAGGGGCGAGTGGTGCTGATTGGGCCCGAGCGCGACGACGGCGCGGCCCCGCCGGCGTTGCTCGCGGAACGCGACGTGCTCGCCTACCTCCGGCGTGCCGCAGTGTTCGCCGAGCCGGCGCGCTACGAGCCGTTCGGGCTGGCCGCTCTCGAAGCGGCCTTGTGCGGATGTGCTCTCGTCCTCGGCGACATCCCGACGCTGCGCGAGGTCTGGGGTGACGCCGCCCTGTTCGTCTCGCCCGATGATCCGGAGGCGCTGATCGATGCCGTCAACGGCCTGCTGCGCGACCCGCTGCGCCGCTCGCGGGTCGCCCTGCGAGCTCGGGAGCGAGCGCAGCGTTATCCGCCCGCGGCCATGGCCGAGATGTACGCCAGTGCGTATGAGCAACTCGTCGACACAGGCGTGGCGGCATGAAGATCAAGCTCTTCTGCCATTCGCTGCTCTCGGACTGGAACCACGGCAATGCCCACTTCCTGCGCGGCATCGTGCGCGAGCTGCAGCGGCGCGGGCACGACATCGACGTGCTCGAGCCAGCGGACGGCTGGAGCCGGCGCAACCTCCTGCGCGAAGCAGGGCCGGAGGCGATCGACGCGTTCCAGCGCGAGTGTCCCGGACTCGCCAGCCGAACGTATGACCCGACCGAGCTCGACCTCGAGGCCGAGCTGGACGACGCCGAGCTCGTGATCGTGCACGACTGGAACGAGCCCGAGCTGGTGGCCCGCATCGGTGCGCACCGCGCCCGTGGCGACTACACGCTGCTGTTCTACGACGCCCATCATCGCGCGGCGAGCTCACCCGAGCAGCTCGCCGGGTTCGATCTCTCGGCCTACGATGCCGTGCTCGCGTTCGGTGCCGTGATCCGCGACGTCTATGTCGAGCGCGGGTGGGCGCGGCGCGTGTTCGTGTGGCACGAAGCCGCGGACACCGCGTTGTTTCGCCCGCTGGCCCGCAACGGACGGGACAAGTCCGCGGACCTCGTCTGGATCGGCAACTGGGGCGACGGCGAGCGCAGCGCCGAGCTGCGCGAGTTCCTGCTCGAGCCGGCGCGGTCACTCGGCCTGAGCGGCCACGTGCACGGCGTGCGTTATCCGCCCGAGGCCGAACGCGCGGTGAGCGAAGCGGGGCTGTCATACGAAGGCTGGCTGCCGAACTACCGGGCGCCACAGGTGTTCGCGCAGCATCGCGTCACCGTCCATGTCCCGCGCCGCGCGTACGTCCAGCGCATTCCGGGCGTGCCGACGATCCGGGTGTTCGAGGCCCTGGCCTGCGGGATCCCGCTCGTCTCGGCACCTTGGGACGACTGCGAGCGGCTGTTCCGGGCCGGCGAGGATTACCTCGTCGCGCGCGACGGCACGGAGATGAAGGCCCACCTGGCCACGTTGCTCTCCGATCCCGAAGCGGCGGCGCAGCTGGCGGCCAATGGTGTGACGCGCGTCCGCGAGCGGCATACGTGCGCGCATCGTGTCGATGAGCTGCTTGCGATCGTCGAGGAGGCCCACTAGCGATCATGCGAATCGCGTTCTTCGCTTCGAGCCTCGTCTCCGCGTACTGGAACGGCGCGTGCACGTACTACCGCGGCATTGTCCGCGCGCTCCACGGTCTTGGGCACGAGGTTTCCTTCTACGAGCCGGACGCGCTCGACCGCCAGAAACATCGCGACATCCCGGATCCCGACTGGGCGCGGGTCGTGGTATACGCGGTTCCGGACGCGGCCGCGGTGCGAGCCGTCGTGCGCGAGGCAGCAGCTCGCGCGGACGTGATCATCAAGGCGAGCGGCGTTGGCGTCTACGACGACGTGCTCGAGCTCGCAATCCTCGACGAGCGCCGTTCTGGCACGCGCGCGATCTTCTGGGATGTCGACGCGCCAGCGACGCTGACGCGGCTCGAGGACGATCCCGCTGACCCGCTGCGCGCCCTCGTCTCCGAATACGACCTGATCCTCACCTATGGCGGTGGCGAGCGCGTGGTGAATCGCTACCTTGCGCTCGGCGCGCGTTCGTGTACGCCGATCTACAACGCACTCGATCCCGATACGCACCATCCGGTGGCCCCGGAGCCACAGTTCCGCTGCGACCTCGGCGCGCTCGTCAACCGGCTGCCCGATCGCGAGTCGCGGGTGGAAGAGTTCTTCTTCTCCGCCGTCGCCGCACTGCCCCAGCATGACTTCGTGCTCGCCGGCGCCGGCTGGGAGGATCGCCTCGGGGCGCCCAACCTGCGCTACTTCGGGCATCTGCCGCCCGGCCGGCACAACACCTTCAACTGCTCGGCGCTCGCGGTGCTGAACGTGACGCGCGAATCGATGGTGCGCAACGGCTTCTCACCGCCGACGCGCGTGTTCGAAGCCGCGGGAGCGGGCGCCTGCCTGATCAGCGACGCCTGGGAAGGCCTCGACGAGTTCCTCGCGCCGGGCGACGAGGTGATCGTCTGCCAGGACGGAGCGGAAGTGATCGACGTGCTGGCCGGACTCGATCAGAGCACTGCTCGTCGCATCGGCACTCGCGCGCGGGAGCGGATGCTGGCCGAGCACACCTACGCCCATCGTGCCCTCGAGCTTGAGCAGGTACTGAGCTTCTCGCAACTGGAGCCGGCGCGATGAACGTAGTCATCCTCGGCCTGTCGATCACCTCGTCGTGGGGAAACGGGCACGCCACCAACTACCGCGCGTTGGCGCGGGCGCTCGACTGCTGCGGTGACCACGTCACGTTTCTCGAGCGCGACATGCCGTGGTATGCGCAGCACCGCGACCTGGCAGAGCCACCCTATGGAGAGACTTACCTCTATGACAGTGTCAGCGCGCTCCGGCGGCGCTACGCCGATCTCCTCGCGGCCGCGGATCTCGTGATCATCGGGTCGTTCGTGCCGGACGGCGTCGAGGTGTGCGAGTGGGCGCTGGGTGTCGCCGGGGGCGCGGTTGCCTTCTACGACATCGATACTCCGATCACCTTGGGCAAGCTGGGGAGCGGAGATCGCGAGTACCTTGCTCCGGAGCTCGTGCCGCGGTTCGACTTCTATCTCTCGTTCACCGGCGGTCCAGCACTCGAGATCCTGCGCGACGCGTTCGGCGCCCGCCGGCCGGTTGCGTTCTATTGCTTCGTCGATCCGGAGGCTTATGCTCGGGTCGAGTGCCCGCCGCGGTGGGAGCTCAATTACCTCGGAACCTACTCGGCGTCTCGCCAGCCGGCGGTGGACGAGCTGCTGCTCGCGCCGGCTTCGAAGCGGCGCGCCAGCCACTTTGCCGTGGCCGGGCCCATGTACCCGCCCGAGCTCGCCTGGCCTGCCAACCTCGAGCACATCGCGCACCTGCCGCCGCGCGAGCATCCCGGCTTCTACTCCGCGGCGCCGTTCACGCTGAACGTCACCCGTCCCGAGATGCGTGCCATCGGCTACTCGCCGTCGGTGCGCTTGTTCGAGGCGGCGGCATGTGCGACCACGATCATCTCCGATCGCTGGCCGGGAATTGAGACCGTGCTGACGCCCGGGCGCGAGGTGCTGCTTGCGGGCAGCTGCGCGGAGGTGCTCGACATCCTGAACGCCGGTCCTCAGCCAGAGATCGGCGCCGCCGCGCGTGAGCGCGTGCTCGCGCAGCACACTGCTGCGCACCGCGTTGCGCAGCTGCATGAGCTGATGCTGGAGGAGGCGGTGCGGTGACGTTGCAGTCGGGCGGCCAGGGGATGGATGACAACAGTGCGCGGGGGCGTCAGGTTCGCGCGCTGGCTCCGTGGTTTCACAACCTGCACCTGCCCGACGGCACTCAGACCGCGCCCGATCATCCGCTCGGCGACTTCCCCAGGTTCAAGTGGCAGCAGATCGCGCCCGCGCTTCCGGAGGACATGAGCGGGATGAGCGTTCTCGACATCGGCTGCAACGCCGGCTTCTACTCGTTGGCGCTCGCGGCCCGTGGAGCGCGGGTCCTGGGCATCGACCTCGATGAGCACTACCTGCGCCAGGCGCGCTGGGCGCGCGATCAGTTCGACGTCGGTGCGGCGCAAATGGCGCTGCGCCGCATGCAGGTCTACGAGCTGGCGCGCCTGGAGGAGGAGTTCGACGTCGTGCTGTTCCTCGGCGTGCTCTATCACCTGCGCTACCCACTGCTGGCGCTCGACATCGTGGCCTCGAAGGTGCGCGAACTGCTCGTGCTGCAGACGCTGACGATGCCGGGCGAGGAGACGCTCACGCCGCCCGAGGACATGACCCTCGCGCAGCGCGAGCAGATGCTGGCGCCCGAGTGGCCGAAGATGGCGTTCATCGAGCACCGGCTGGAGGGCGACCCGACGAACTGGTGGGCGCCGAACCGCGCTTGCGTCGAGGCGATGCTCCGCTCGAGCGGCCTCGAGCCGATCGCTTCACCCGGACACGAGATTCAGCTCGCCCGGCGCTCGGCGGGCGGTGGTTCCGCGTCGTCGGCGGAGCTCCGGAGCGTGTTGGGGCTGAATTGAGCCGCCTTGGCGATAGCGCCCAGGTGTAGGGCGCTCGGCTTCACTGTGCGTCGCTGGGTTGCACGGTCGACGCCGATGAGCCCGAAGCGCTGTGAGAAACCGTGGTGCCACTCGAAGTTGTCGAGCGCCGACCAGTAGAAGAACCCGCGCACGTCGATGCCGTCGCTCTGCACGCGCCGCATCGCGTCGATCGCCCCGTCGATGTAGGCGACCCGGCGCTGGTCGTCGTCCGTGGCGATGCCGCTCTCGGTGACGATCAGCGGGCGCCCGGAAGTCAGCTCGGCGGCTCGGCGCAGCGTCCCCTCCAGCGCGTTGGGCCAGAACTCGTAGCCCGCCGCCGTGAGCTCTACCCCGGGCTCGTTGCCGAGCCAGCCCTGGGGGCCGATGCGGTGGCGGGTGTAAGTGTTGACGCCGACGAAGTCATCGCCGAGGGTGGCGGCGAGGAAGATGTCCTCGCGCAGGCGCCGGATCTCGTCGCGCTCGTCCTCGCCGCCCGGCAGCGCCTGCCAGTCCGCCATTGCCAGTGCGAGACCGACCGGCGTACCGGGTATGGCCTGCCGCAGCGTCGCGGTGGCGCGGCGGTGCGCGTCGATGAAGACTTCGCTCGCGCGCATCCTCGCGCCACGATCGCGTTTGCCGGGCGGAAACAGCCCCTCCTCGTAACCGAGCAGCGCCGGCATGTTCGGCTCGTTGATCGTGATCGCCGCGGCGATTTGCTCGCCCAGCGCCTCCGCCACAACTGCCGCGAAGCGCTCGAAGCGCTTCGCGGTATCAGGATCCTCCCAGCTGTCGATCCAGCGCGGGTTGGTGAAGTGGTGAAAGGTCACGATCGGCTCGAGCCCGCAGCGCCGGCAGCGTTCGGTCATCGCGCGGTAATGCTCGAGCCAGCGCCGAGAGAACCGTCCGGGCTCCGGCTCGATCCGTGACCACTCGATCGAGAAGCGGTAGCTGTTCAGGCCGAGATCGGCGAGCAAGGCGATGTCGGACGGGTATCGGTGCAAGTGGTCGCACGCGCTGCCGCACGGCTCTACGCAAGGCGAGCCTGCAGCCGTCTCCCAGTCGTACCAGTCATTGGCTTCGTTTGCACCTTCGACCTGATGGGCAGAGGTCGCAGCCCCCCAGAGAAACGGCATCGACATGATCCGGTCCTACCCCGAAACCAGATTGGGGCGCATTCGATCAGCACGCGGCGCCGTACCCCCCGGCTGTCTGCTCCTGGCGCCGTGCCCGTTGCCATTGCCGGCGCAGCCACGGACTGTGCGAGATATGGGTACGGACGAAGGACCTCTGCTCCTGACCGGCGCGACCGGGTTTCTCGGGATGGAGCTCCTGGCGCGCTACCTCGAGCGCAGCCGGCGCCGGGTGGTGGCGCTCGTGCGCGCGCCGGATGACGACGGGGCGCAGGCTCGGCTTGACGGCGTCCTTGCGAACCTGTTCGGCGAGCGTGCGGGCGATTACCGCGAGCGCGTCGAGGCGGTGGCCTCGGACCTGACCCAGCCGGGGCTCGGCCTGAGCGAGCGCCGGTTCGGCGCCCTGGCCGAGCAGGTGACGAAGATCGTCCACGCCGCCGCGTCGGTGTCGTTTTCGCTGCCGCTCACGCAAGCCCGCGCGATCAACTTGCGTGGAACCGCGCGGCTGCTCGAGTTCGCGCGTGCGGCGCGCCAGCGTGGCGGGCTCGAGCGCTTCGCCCACATCTCGACTGCGTACGTCGCCGGCACTCACCGCGGCAGCTTTTCCGAAGAAGACCTGTGCGTCGGCCAGGACTTCCGCAACAGCTACGAGCAGTCGAAGTTCGAGTCCGAGCAGCTCCTGCGCGCGCAGCTCGACCTGCCGCTCACCGTGCTGCGGCCAAGCATCGTGGTCGGCGACCGCCGCAGCGGCTGGACGGCGGCCTTCAACGTCCTCTACTGGCCGCTGCGCGCATTCGCGCGCGGCCTGCTCAAAGTCGTGCCGGCGAACCCCTCGGCCCCCGTGGACGTGGTCTCCGTCGACTACGTCGCCGACGCTATACACGAGCTGTGCACGGCGCCCGGCGGGATCGGCGAGACCTACCACCTGACGGCGGGTACCAAGGCGAGCACGATCCAGGAGATCGCCGACGCGGCCAGCCGCTACTTCGGTCGTCCTTCGCCCCAGGTGACTGCGCCGGGCGCGGTCGGCGGGCACGAGCCGGGCAGCGAGTACTTCCCCTACTTCTCCGTCGGCACCGTGTTCGACGACGCGGCCACGCGGGCACGCCTCGAGCCGGCCGGGCTGCGAGTCTCCCCGCTCAATGACTACCTCGAGCGACTGCTCGACTTCGCCACCCGCAGCAGCTGGGGAAAGCGGCCGATCAAGCGCGCCGAGGCGCTCGCCGCGTAGCTTCCCCCCACCCGGGGGGTTGCGCGCAGGCGCCGGTTGTCGGCTGCTGCCGGCGCGCGGATCCTTGAGGTTGATGCGCGATCTGGCAGACATTGCCCGCTTTCGTCCGGACGACCCGGACGAGCTCGTCGCCGCCTCGCTCGTCTGCCCGGTCTGCCTGAGCGGCACGGAAACCCATTGGCATCTCGAGGCCGACGGCTACGATCCATCAGCGCAATGCGAATGCCAGCGGTGCGAGCAGTCGTGGCGGGTCTACCTGACGCCCCAGCAGGCGCTGCGCCTCGGCCTGATGCCGATCAGCACCCTGTAGCAGCATGGACTCGGTCGCGGTGAGCGCGACGGCCGCCAGTGAAGGCGGCCTCAGCATCGATGCCGTCGAGCTGTTCGCGACGGTGCTTTCGCAGTCCGAGGCGGCGGGCTCGAGCGAGGACGACTTCTACGATCGCCTGTGCGACGCGGTCTGCCGGCTGGCGCGAATGCGCCGCGCGGTCATCTTCCGCTACGACGGCGCCAGCCGGAGAGTCCGCGCCGCCGGCGCACACGGGCTCGAGCTCGAGCATTTCGCGGAGGCTCACGTCACCGTCGAGTCGGCGCCGATCGCCGCGCAAGCACTGCGACGGGACGCAGTGATCGAGTTCACTGGCGAGATCGCTGAGCAGGTGCCAGAGGAGTACGTGGGGCTGTTCCCCGAGCCCGTGCGGCTGGTTTGCTCTCCGATGACCGCGGGCGGACGGGCAATCGGGGTGATCCTGGCCGACCGCGTGGTGAGCGCGCCGCCGCTCACCGACGTGGAGCGGCACCTGCTGTGGACGCTCGGGAAAGCCGCTGCGCTGGCATCGCTCGCGAGGATCGTGGCCACACAGGCGGAAAAGGCGCGTCAGCTCGAGCATCGCATCGACCTCGCGCGAGACATCCACGAAGGCGTCATCCAGCGCCTGTTCGGCGTCTCAATGGCGCTCGATGGTGAAGGCGAGCTTCCCGAGGCGGCCCGACAGCGTTGCGCCACCGAGACCCAAGTCGCGCTCGCTGACCTGCGCCGTGCGCTGCAGCGTCCCCTCGGCCGGGCGCCACGCGCGACCGGGACGACGTTCGTGGCCGAAGTGCAGCGGCTCGCCCAGCTGCACCCCGACCTTGGCGTCAGGCTCGAGCCTGATAGCAGCCTCGACGTGCCGGCACGACTCGAGCCGCTCGCTCAGTCTGTCCTCAGCGAGGCGGTGCGCAACGCCCACAAGCACGCGTCGCCCAGCCGGGTGAGCGTCAGAACGACCCGCGTGGACGGAACGTTCGTCCTCGAGATCACCAATGACGGCGTCACCAGTAAACGCCGCCACGCCGGCGTCGGGCTTCGACTGGCCGCACTTGAAGCGCTGCAAAGTGGCGGCATCGTCGAGTTCGGCGCGCGCGATCCCGGGACCTGGCAGGTTCGCCTCGTGGTCCCGCACGATGACTGACGGCTCTCGCAGCCCGGATCGGATGGTCGTGCTGGTGGTCGACGATCACGACGTCGTGCACTGGGGGTTTCGGCTCATGCTCACCCAGCAGCCGTGGGTGGCGCGCTGCGTCAGCGCGCACAGTGGCGACCAAGCGCTCGCGATGGCGACGCGGTATCGGCCACACGTGGCGCTAGTCGACCTGTTCATCGGGGAGGAGTCGGGGGCTGAGATATGTGAGCGCCTTCGGGACGCCCAGCCGGTTACGCGGGTGCTGTTGTTCTCGGGCGCCGGCGAGATCTCTCCGCAGGCGGCACGCGCAGCGGGCGCCGCCGGGTTCGCCTACAAGGATTGGCCCGCGCGCCGGATCGCGAGCGCGGTGCGTGCGGTCGGGCTCGGTCTGACCGTCTTCACTCGCGACGATGACCAAGATCGCTCCGGCACGCTCGGCCTCACTCAGCGCGAACGCTCCGTGCTCGAGCTGATGGCCTCGGGGTCGACCAATCCCGAAATCGCCGATGCGCTGCACCTCTCAAAGCACACGATCAAGGAGCACACCAGCGCGGTCTACCGGAAGCTCGGCGTCCGCAACCGGACTGAGGCGGTACAGCGCGCGCAGCGGCTCGGCCTGCTTGCTTAGAGCGTCGCTACCGTTGCCAGCGTGCTGAGACTGATCGAGGGGTGGGTCCGCTGGAAGCCGGTCTGAGCGAGGTCGCCCGCTTCCTCGCGCAGCGGGCGCCGTTCGACGCTCTCGCGCCGGAGGAGCTGGGTGAGGTCGCCGCGCAGACCGAACTCGAGTTCCACCTCGCCGGCGCCGTGATCCTCAGCGAGGACGGCGGCCCGGTTACGTTCCTGCGCGTGATCCACGCCGGCTCGGTCGACATCTCACACGAGGGCCTGTTGCTCGACCTGCTCGGTCCCGGCGATACGTTCGGGCACGCGGCAATGCTCTCGGGCCTGCCGCCGGGATTCGAAGCCCGCGCGGTGCAGGACACGCTCTGCTATCGCGTCCCGGTCGCGGTCGCTCGTCCGCTGCTCGAGCGCGCGAGTGCGCGAGAGCTCAGCGTGGGCGTGCACGAGCCCGGGCATCAGCCGGTGGCGACCCTGATCCGCTCGGCCACTGTCACGTGCGCGCCGATGGAGAGCATTCGCGAGGTCGCGCGGCGGATGACCAAGGCGGGGGCGACTTCGGCGATCGTCGAGCGCCGGCCCGGGGACGGGTTCGGGATCATCACCGACCGCGACATCCGGACGAGAATCGTCGCCGCCGGCCTGCCGTTGAGCGCGCCGGTGGCGAGCGTGATGACCACGCCGGTGTTCTCGGTCACGCCGGATCGTCTCGGTGGCGAAGTGTTGTTCGAGATGCTCGAGCGCGGAATCCGGCACGCCCCGGTGGTCACCGAGCGAGGGCAGCTGGTGGGCGTGGTCGAGGATGCCGATCTGTTCGCGGTGCAGCCCCGGTCCTGGTTCGGGGCCCGGCGAGCAATCGCCCGCGCCCACGACGTCGATTCGCTGACGACGGTCGCGGGCCGCCTACCCGAGATCGTCATCGACCTGCACGCGGCAAACCTGCGCGCGCTCGAAGTTGCGCGGGTGCTCTCCGCGCTCGTCGACGCTCTCACCACACGTGCGCTCGAGCTCGCGGGCCAGCCGCTCGCGCTGCCCGGCGACGGGCTGGTCTGGGTCGCGGTGGGAAGCCAGGCGCGGCGCGAGCTGACGCCGGCTTCGATCGCGCGGGGCGCCGTCGTCTGCAGCGAG
>JAFAZV010000317.1 GCA_019239445.1 Solirubrobacterales bacterium | reverse complement strand
GCGCAGGATGTCGTGCAGAGTGTCGCGGCTGGTTGCCTGGCGGTGGGGCGTGAGGAACTGCAGCTCGTCCTGCACCTCGGCCAGCGCGTCCGGATCGATCAGGTCGCGCAGCTCCTCCTGCCCGAGCAGCTCACGCAGCAGCTCGCGGTCGAGCGACAGGGCCGCCGCGCGGCGCTCGGCGTTCGGCGTGTCGCCTTCGTACATGTAAGTCGCGACGTAGTCGAACAGCAGGCTCGAGGCAAACGGCGACGCGGTCGGCGTCTCCACCTCGACCATCGAAAGCTCGCGCCGGTGGAGCTTGGTGAGCAGCTCGGTCAGCCCCGGGACGTCGAGCACGTCGCGCAAGCATTCGCGGTAGGTCTCGAGGATCACCGGGAAGTCGCCGTACTTCTTGGCTACCTCCAGCAGCGACTGCGACTTGAGCCGCTGCTGCCAGAGCGGTGTGCGTTTACCCGGACGCGCACGCGGGATCAGCAGCGCCCGGCCGGCGTTCTCGCGGAAGCGAGCGCCGAAGAGCGCGCTGCTCGACAGCTCCGCCACCACCCGATCCTCGACCTCGTCGGGATCGATCAGCGCCAGGTCGGCTCCCGGCGGCTCCTCGGCATCCGGGAGGTGGACGATGATGCCGTCGTCGGACCAGATGGCATCCGCCTCCAAATCGAGCTCGTCGCGGATGCGCGCGCTCAGCGCGAGGCCCCAGGCGGCGTGCACGCGGCCCCCGTAGGGGCTGAGAATGCACAGCCGCCAGTCGCCGATCTCGTCGCGGAAGCGCTCGACCACGACCGCCCGATCCGATGGGATCACCCGCGTCGCGTTCTGTTGCTCTTGCAGGAACTCGATCAGGTTCTTCGCCGCCAGGCGGTCGAGGTCGTATTCGTTTTGCAGTCGCTCAGGTGGCTGTTCCACCGCCCAACGCGCGAACGCGCCGATCGCCTCGCCCAGTTCCTTCGGCCGCCCGACGCCGTCGCCCTTCCAGAACGGGACCGCGCCCGGCAGCCCCGGCGCCGGCGTAACGATCACGCGATCGCGGCCGATCTCTTCGATCCGCCATGTGCTCGCTCCGAGCAGGAAGGTTTGGCCCGGGCGGGCCTCGTAGACCATCTCCTCGTCGAGCTCGCCGACGCGCCGGCCGTCCGGCAGCGTGACGGCGTAGAGGCCGCGGTCGGGGATCGTGCCGGCATTGGTGACGGCAAGCTGACGCGCCCCCGGGCGGGCTCGGATCGTCCCCTTGAGGCGGTCCCAGATGATGCGCGGGCGCAGTTCGGAGAACTCAGAGGAGGGATAGCGGCCGTCGAGCATGTCGAGCACGTTCTCGAGCTGCTTGCGACTCAGCTCGGCGTAGCTGTGGGTGCGGGTAACGAGCGCGTAGACGTCGTCGACCGGGACCGGCTCCTCGTCCTGGGCGGCGGCCGCGATGGCCACGATCTGCTGAGCGAGCACGTCGAGAGCGTTCTTCGGCACCACCGTGGTCTCGATTTCCCCCGCGCGCATCCGCTTGGCCACGACCGCGCACTCGAGCAGGTCGGCGCGGAACTTGGGGAAGATGCGGCCCTGGCTGATGTCGCCGACTGAGTGCCCGGCGCGACCGATGCGCTGCAACCCCCGAGCCACCGACTTCGGCGACTCGACCTGGATGACGAGGTCGACGGCGCCCATGTCGATGCCCAACTCGAGGCTCGAGGTCGCGACCAGGCACGGCAGCTCGCCCGCCTTCAGCATCTCTTCGACCACCAGTCGTTCCTCCCGCGCCAGGGAGCCGTGGTGAGCGCGCGCGATCTCGCCCTCGTTGAGGTCGTTCAGCCGCAGCGCCAGCCGCTCGGCGCCGCGGCGGCTGTTGACGAACACGATCGTTGAGCGGTGCGCCTTGATCAGCTCCAGCAGCTCGGGGTAGATCGCCGGCCAGATCGAGCGTCGCGTCGCCTCGCCGCTTTGCAGTGGGTCGAGCTCGGGGGCCGGGGTGGCGTCCGGCTCGAGCATCGACTCCACCGGCACGTGGATCTTCAAATCGAGCGGCTTGCGGACTTTCGTGTCGACGATCCGGCACCGGCGGCGCGGGCCGACCATGAACCGCCCGACCTCCTCGAGCGGATTCTGGGTCGCCGACAAACCGACACGTTGGACGTCGTTGCCCGCCGCCTGGGTCAGGCGCTCGAGCGTCAGCGCCAGATGCGAGCCGCGCTTGCCGGCGGCGACCGCGTGGATCTCGTCGATCACGCACCAGCGTGCGCCGACGAACAGCTCTCGCGCCCGGCTGGTCAGCATCAGGTACAGCGATTCCGGCGTCGTGATCAGGATGTCCGGCGGCTCGCGCAGCATCGCCTGGCGCTCTTTCTGCGGCGTGTCGCCGGTGCGCACTGCGACTTTGAGGTCGGCGCCGATACCGCGCAGCGGAGCACGCAGGTTTCGGTCGATGTCGTAGGACAGCGCCTTGAGCGGCGACACGTAGACGAGCCGGATGCCCGGATCTCCGCGGCGCTCATCGCTCGCCAGCCGGTCGATTCCGTACAGGAATGCCGCCAACGTCTTGCCGGACCCGGTCGGCGCGCTGATCAGGACATGCTCACCTGAAGCGATTGCCGGCCACGCCTGCTCCTGCGCGGGCGTCGGCGCGGCAAACGCGCCTTCGAACCATTCGCGCGTCCGAGAACTGAAGTGTTCGAGCGCCGGCATGGTTATGTCCAGCCTAGCGGGGAATTCGGCCGGCCCGGAGCGCCGGTTCAGCGCTCCTCCACCCCCGGTTCCGGCGTCATGAAGGCAACCGCCAGCCCCAGCCCGGTATTGCCCTTCAGCGTCGCGATCTGTCGTCCGGGCTGGACCGCGGGCCGGATCTCTCCGAGTCTCGCGCCACCGGCACCAGGCTCACCCGCCCCCTCCTTCCGAAACTGGCTGGCTAGCCAGCTGAGATCCGGGACGGTGATCACGAGGCCCCAGAAGCGTGCGGGACCGTCGGCGGGGCGCTGAGCGCCGCCCTCGGCTGCGCCGGCGCTCGCGACGAGCTCGAGAATCGCCGGCCCGAGGCGGCGGAACCCCTGGCGAAACCCGCCGGCATCCCGGATCCGGCGCAGCGGCATCCCGGCTGCTTCGAGGGCTCGCGCGGTGCGGTCGAAGTCGGGAGTGGCAACGACCACGTGGTCGAGGCCGATGGCGCGGTTGGGATGCTGCGGCTGGCTCCGCCCGGCCGCCGGGGCGGACGTCATCGGCAAACCGTCGATTTCGTCCGTCAACGCGATGCCATCGATGGCCCAGCGCACCGTCTCGGCCCCGAGGCCGACCCGGACGCCACCGAGCTCGATGGCGCCGTCGACGACTACGAACCCGAGCGCCTCCCAGCGCTCAGGAGGATCAGGCAGCTCTAAGCCGACCAACGTAGGTCTTTGGATGTTTTGCGTGCTATGCACCCCCTAACGTCCGACGACCTCGGTTGCGCGGGCGAACACGGCGTCCATCATCGGTTCGGTGAGCCGCCCCGTGAACGTGTTCTGCTGGCTCGGGTGGTAGCAGCCGATCAGCGTCAGTCGCCCGACACCGGCCTCCGCGCCGTGCGCGAACTTCGGCCGCGGGCGCGGCGCGCGCAGAACGCGCAGC
>JAFAZV010000236.1 GCA_019239445.1 Solirubrobacterales bacterium | reverse complement strand
AGTGTTTGTGCTGTTCCCTGACCTCACCGTCGTCTCTGAATACGACGGCTACTGGTTCTGGGGTCGCCCGACCCTGGATGACCTCGTCCGCGATCTGCGCGAGGCGACGCGACGCCTGCGCCCCGACTTCGCGGCGCCGACGGCGTGAGCGCTGCCCGCGCGTGGCTGGCGCTGCTGAGCGAGCGCCCGGACGGCGCTGAGGCCGCGGCCGACGCCTGTGACGTGGGAACTGGCGAGCCGGCAGGGTGGCTGGCGGTGTGGCGGCAGGCGGCCAAGCCTTCCCGGACGGCCTGGCGGGTTGACCCTGCTGCATTTGATCCCGGCGGTCCGGCCGGGACAGTGTCGCTCGTGCTTGTCCCCAACGCCCGCGCCGTGATCTTCGACGATCTGGTCGTGCAGCGTGCCCGACAGCTCGTGCTCGCCGCCGCCGGACCGTGGACGGCACTGACGACACTGGTCTCCGACGCGGTGCACTTCCGCGGCTCGTTGCTCGGGCGCCCGGGCGAGGGCGGGTTCGAGGACCCGTTCACGCTGATCGCGCCGGCGCGTCGGCTGCGCGTCGGGCCAGGGCTGATCTCGCCGGATGCGTTGCGCCTGCCCGCCCCGGTGATCGAGCGCTACGCCGGACAGCCGTGGCCGCAGACGGGCTTCTGATCCTCAGGCGGCCTACGGTGGCTTACTCGAGCGCGATGTCGGCGAAGCGCCGGGCGGCCTCGAGCAGGCCGTCGTGGTCGGCCCGGCAGGCCGGGCAGCTGCGCAGGTGCACCGACGTCCCCGGAAAGCGCGTCGCCGGGTCGACGCCGGCGAGCTCGAGCTCGACGTACTGGTCGATGATCGGGGTCCCCGCGTCGCAGCCGGGATCGCGCGGGTCGGCGCACAGCAGCCGCTCGAGCTCCGAGCCGGTCATGTCACGTCCCCCAGCGGGTAGCTGGTGGCGGCGAGGCTGTCGGGCAGCCGCCGGCAGGCGTCAAACAAGTTCTTGTAGATGGCGTTGCGGTCGGAGCCGAGCTGCAGGGCGAGCTCGTCGATCGGCACGTGGTTGAGCGCCACGGCGACGAACACCTGCCTCTGGCGCTCGGTCAGCTCGTGGCGGATGGCGCGGCAGAGCACGCGCATCCGCTCGCGCACCTCGGCCACCGCGCGCGGCGATCCGGATGCTCGGTCGGGCAGTCTGTCGAAGGTCAGCTGAGCGTCAACAGGCGGCTGGCGCAGCCAGTGGTGGCGCGCAACCTTGGTCGAGACCTCGAACACGACGAAATTGTACGGCCACGTGGTGAAGCGGCTGTTGCCCCAGAACTCCCGGAGCTTGGTCGTGATGCTCACCAGCGCGTCGCCGCGGCGTGCACCGCGAGATCGTCGAGCTCGGGGCCCGACACCGCCCCCGAGCAGCCCGCGCAGGCGCGCGCGCTCGTGGCGCGCCACCCGCACCAGAAGTGCGTGCAGGCGTGCCGATTCTACGGCTCTGGGCTCGGGCCGAGGCTGCCACGCGGCTGGGCATGCGAGCTCACACGGCGCTCGACCTAGAGGTCAAGAGTGATCGGGCCGCGAGGCTGGCTGCAGCACAGCAGGAGGTGACCGGGGACCGGCGCGTCGAGCGGCTCAGGGTCATAGACGACCTCTCCGGCGACCAGTCCGCTCTCGCAGCGGTGACAGACGCCGGCGCGACACGACCACGACACCGGCACGTCGCAGGCCTCAGCGAGCTCGAGCAGGGTGCCATCAGCCGCTGCCCAGCGCACCGCCAGCCCGGAGCGCGAAAAGGTCACCAGCGGCCCCTGAGCGGGCCGTCCGGCAGGGCCATGGGGCGCGCGGCCGGGCACTGTCGCGCCGCCGAAGGTTTCGCTGCGCACGGATCCGCCGACCAGACCCGCCGCGACCAGGCCGCCGCGCAGATCGGTCATGAACGCTTGCGGCCCGCATACCAGCGCTTCGGCGGTGAGGTCGAGCTCAAGCTCCGCCACCTCCCCGGTAGTGAGCCGTCCCCAGCGGTCAAAGTCGCGCCCCTCAACCTCGTCTGAGCCCGGGCGCGTGTAGCGAACGTGCCGACGCGCATGCGGGAGGCGATCGAGCAGCGCGCTCACCTCCGGGGCGTGTGCGTACGAGGCGCCGTTCCGGGCCACGTGCACCCACAGCAGCGGCCTCCGGCTCCCTGCCGCAGCCAGGTCGCGAGGATGGCCAGCAGCGGGGTGACCCCGATCCCGGCGCTGATCAGCACCAGCGGCTGCGCGCCGCCGGCGTCGGTTACGAACTCGCCTCGCGGCGCGCCGAGCTCGATGGTCTCGCCGGCTCGGAGCTGGTGGACGCGCGCGCTCACGGCTCCGACGCGCTTGACGCTCAGACGCAGACGCTGTCCGTCGGCGGCCGCCGAGAGCGAATAGCTGCGCACCCGGCCCTCGCCGTCCGGGCCCGGGATGCGCACGGGGACGAATTGACCGCCCCGGTGCCCCGGCACGGATCCTCCATCGCCGGGGACGAGCGTGAGCGCGCGCACGTCCTGCGCCGGCTCGCTTACCGCCGCCACCTTAAAGGGCCGAAAGCCCAGCCACGGGGGTGTCTCGCGCACGCCGGCCAGGCCGGGGTTGCCGGCGCCCTGGCCCGCCTCCAGCAGCGCTTGGAGCGATGTCCGCCAGCCCTCGGCCAGCGCCGCTACGGCGATCGCGCGGCGCAGATCCTTCGGATCGTGGTCAGAGGAGTAGAGCAAATCCGATGTGCGCCGCACGCTTGGCGCGTCGGTCTCCCGATGCACCAGCCGGATCACATCGCCGGCGCGGACCTCGCCTGGCACCAGGACGCGGAAGTAGAAGCCGGGACGGCCGTGGCCGGTGAGGAGGGCGGGCATCCGCGGCTCGCCGAGCCGAACCCCGACCTTCACGCACGTCACCCGTGGCTGGGTGACCTCAAAGATCGCGCTGCCGACCGCGTAGCGGTCTCCGATGCACACCTCCTCATCCGATAGGCCCTCCACGGTGAAGTTCTCGCCGAACTGACCAGGTCCCTCCAGCTCCCGGCCGAGGAAATGCTCCCAGTAGTGGTGGGACTCGAGCTGGTACACGAAGACCGCCCGGTGCTCGCCGCCGTGCCCGATCAGATCGGCCTGCGTGTCGCCGGCCACGTTTAGCCGGTCCACCCACACCCGCCCAGCCACCGGCCGCTTGACGATCGAGCTACGCAGCGTCCCGCCCCGCCACGGCAGCTCCCGCGGCTGACCCACGTTCACTGCGACCAGCCGGGAGTCGCGCCTCCGCTCCTGCATCCCAGTGGATCCTTCGCAGCGTGTCACGCCCTGGCCTGGAGGCCGGGCTCGGAGGCCGGCACCGCCGCCTGTGCAATGCGGACCAGCTCCGTCGAGACGTCCCACAGGCGGGCGGCTCTGCGGCGGCTGCGGCTGCCGGGCGGGCTGGGCGCGCGGCGACCGAGCATGAAGTGCCGGCCCGTGGTGCCCGCGAGGCGCTCGTCAACGGCGACCCGGGCCACCCACCGTGCTGCCGTCGCTGGGCGGATCATCAACGGGCGCGAGAGCTTGAACAGAGCCGGCACGTCGTGACTGCTGGTCAGGCCGGTGCGCACGACGAACGGATCGACGACATTCGCGGTGACCGGCGCCTTTTCCTCCTGCAGCCGGCGGGCCAGCTCGATCGTGTACATCGCCAGCGCCCGCTTGGACTGAGCGTAGGCCCTCAACCCGCCGAAGTGCCTCGCGCTCTGCAGATCGTCGAAACGCAGGCGACCAATCGGCTCGACCGCGGCAGTCAGCGACAAGATCCGTCCCGCCTGAGCGCGCCCTAGCAGCGGCAACAGCTCGCCGGTGAGCGCAAATGGCGCCAGGTAGTTGACCGCGAACGTGCGCTCATAGCCGTCGACGGTCACCGCCCTGGAAGTCGTGACAATGCCCGCGTTGTTGATCAGCACATCGAGGCGGTCGAGCCGCTCGGCGAGCATGACGGCCAGCCGGTGCACCTCATTGAGCGACGACAGATCCGCGGCCACGAAGGTCGACTGGCCAGAGCCAAGCTCGCTCAGTGCTCGTTCTGCCGCGGCGCCCTTGGCCGGGTCTGATCCCACGAGGGTGACGCGGGCATTCGCCGCGACCAGGATCTTCGCCGTCTCCAGGCCCACGCCCGACGTTCCACCGGTGATCAAGATCTCACGACCGCGGGCGTCAAGCTGCTTGCGCATCAGGCTCTCCTTTCGGTCGCGCCAGGAGCGATGTAACCGCCAGCGCGCTGAACGGCGCGCCCACCGCACCCTGCGCGCTTTGCGATGTCAGCCCCTTAGCGTCAACGCGACGGCGGTGCTTACCGGCCACCGACTGAACGACACGCAGATCATGCTCCGCAGCAGCCATCCGAGGCGATCGAGTAAGACGCTGAGCACCAGGGACACAAAGCAAGCTGACCATGAATCGCGGCCGCGTCCGCCCGAGCCCACCAAGGGGGCCCGTAATGACCGTCTTCCGCACCCTCGACGTCGATGACAGCGAGGTCTTCTATCGCCAGGCCGGCGACCCTACGCACCAGGCCGTCTTGCTTCTGCACGGCTTCCCCAGCTCCTCAGCCCAGTACCAAGAGCTGATCGACGCGCTCGCCGATCGCTACCGCCTCATCGCCCCCGATCTGCCCGGCTTCGGACGCAGCGCCCCGCTCGAAGGGACCTCAACCTTTGACCGCCTCGCCGACACGATCGAGCGCTTCACCGAACTCATGGATCTCGGGCGCTACACGCTCTACCTGTTCGACTTCGGCGCCCCCGTCGGCTTCCGGCTCGCCACCCGCCACCCCGCTCGCGTTCAGGGGCTGATCATCCAGAACGGCAACGCGTACGAGGCCGGAATCGGCCCCAACCTAACCGGCCTGGCTCCCTACTGGCAGGACCGCGTCGCCCACGAGCCTGCCGTTCGCCAGTTCCTCACCCTCGAATCCACACGCGCGCAGTACCTCGAGGGCGTCCCCGATCCCGAGCAGGTGCGGCCCGACCTCTACGAGCTCGACCAGCGCTACCAAGACCTCCCCGGCCGCGACCAGGTCATGCTCGACCTCATCTACGACTACACCAGCAACCTCGCTCTCTACCCCGCCTGGCAGGCCTACCTACGCGAGCACCAGCCTCCCGCCCTCATCGCGTGGGGCAAGAACGACAACTACTTCACCGCCGACGGAGCGCGCGCCTACCTGACCGACCTTCCCAACGCCCAGCTACACCTCCTTGACACCGGCCACTTCGCCACCGCCACCCACAGCCGGCAGCTCGCCGCGCTCATCAATGCCCACCTCTCCGCTTACGTCACCGCCGAGCCCAGCGCCGGCCCTGTAGCCGCGTCGTGACCGGCCAAGCACCGGCGAGCTGGGCCGTGAGCCGGCCGCCGAAGCATCCACGGCGACCCGGCGCCAGCTGGGCGGGACGCGGTCGAGCGCTGCCAGGAGCCACGCGATCATGACTCCCGAGTAGGTATGGCGCCCGGCCGCCAGGCTCCCGTCTAGGTTCACTGCGTCGGGCGCGGGGCGACTTCCACGGGTTCAGGTCACGCTCGGTGACCGGACCATGGCCCCGGTGCGCGCCATCCACGAACAGATCGCCCGCCCCTGGACCCATGAAGAACTCGCGAAACGCCTCGGCGAGGCCCAGTCGTCAGGCTGAGCAGCCCTCGCTCTCCGATTACGACGATCGCGTACAGACGCCGACCGAGATCCTCGCAAGCCACCGGACGAACCGGGAAGCTCGTCATCGAGCAGGCCCTCGGCCGGGGGTATGACGTCATCGGCCTGGCCCGAGACCCCGAGAAGGTCACGAGCGCAAGCACCCGAGCAGCAGCCGCTCCGACGGCAGCCTCGTCGGCGCCGCTGGCCACAACCAGCCACGGCACCCCGCAAGCGATACCCGTGCAGAAGTGGAAGCGACTCTGGGCCTAAGTCAAGTCAGTTAGCAAAACCGTGGAGTTTGGCCCGATCCGCGATTAGGTCCGAGCGAGCGCACTCACGTTCGCTGACGAAGGCAAACGGGTCGGAGCGCGCGGCGACCCGCGGCCCGCGACACACAAGGGGCTCCCTAGTGGCTGAAAACCGCCGCGAACAGGTGCCCCGCGTGTTCAATACTGAATGCGCCGCCTGTCGAATCGCGCCGAGCTTCGAGCCAGTAAATCGCGCATCGTATTCACCTGAACCGTTTCAGCCTGACGCCGCCGCATGTTCAGCTTGGGCCCACGGCCTCGGGTGCCGCTAAATCGGCGTCTTGGCGGTGGGCCATGACGTAGTCCGGCGGAGGCGTTCGGACGCCCGTGTCAGCCACGCTTCGACGAGAACTCGCGGAGCTAGTCGATTGGGATCCGTCCCAGCTGGACGCGCACCGCCGCGCAGCCGTCGAAGTGCAATTTGGTGAAGTAGATGTCGGGAGCGTCGGCTATCAGCGCCTCCTTCGCCTGAAGGTGCTTGACGCGCGAGCCGAGCATTCGATCCGTGGGCGCCGTATCTCCAACAGCTCGCAACTCCGTCCTGCGCAATGGGCGCTCCCGCACGAAGGCCTCGTTGTGAACCTGCCAGCCCTGGCTACCGTGCGTGAAGCGCTCGCCGATGTCCGGTAGCGAGAGGGCGATCCGTCGCACGTCCTCGCGGGTGGTCACGCGCTGAACGCAGGGTTGACCGGCGCGACTTCCAAGCCGGCGACTGCGCGCTACGGAGAGGAAGCTGCTGAGCGCGAAAAGCGTGTGAGATGAGCGTGTGGGTGGTGGTGCAGCCACCGCTCCCGGTCTGGAGCTTCATCGCGCAGGCGGCCCGAGAGGCGACTACGATCGATTCCATGAGTGGAATTCGCGAGCGCCTGAACCGGGGCGTCGTCATCGGGGGGGAGGGATACCTGTTCGAGCTGGAGCGACGTGGCTACGTCAAGGCCGGGCCGTTCGTGCCCGAGGTGGTTCTCGATTTTCCCGAGGCTGTGCGAGAACTCCATCGCGAGATGCTCCGCGCCGGCGCAGAGGTGATGGTGGCGTTCACCTATTACGGACACCGCGAGAAGTTGCGCTCGATCGGACGCGAGGCCGATCTCGAGCCCCTCAACCGGCTCGCGCTCCGCTTGGCGCGGGATGTCGCCTCCGAAGGCGACGAGCTGATGGCCGGCAACATCTGCAACACCTGGGTCTACGATCCGGATGCGCCCGATAGTTCGGGCGAGATCGTGCGCGAGATGTACCGCGAGCAGGTTCGCTGGGCGGCCGAGGAGGGGGCCGACCTGATCATCTCCGAGACACACGACTACTTGGGCGAGGCGCTGATCAGCCTCGAGGCGGTCCAGGAATCCGGCCTGCCGTCAATCGTGACGTTCGCCTCGACGGACGACGTGACGATCGACGGGTACGAGTTCGACGAGGCGTGCCGGCAGCTAGAGGCCAACGGCGCGGATCTTGTCGGTCTGAACTGCTCGCGCGGCCCGCAGACGATGCTGCCGATTCTCGAGCGGATCCGAGCTGCGGTCGACTGCCACGTCGCTGCGCAGCCGGTCCCTTACCGGACGACGCCCGCGCAGCCGAACTTCGAGGCGCTGAAGGATGTCGACGGAACGCGCGGGTTTCCGCTCGCGCTCGAACCGTTCCTCTGTAACCGCTTTGAAATGGCGGACTTCGCCGCCTCGGCGCGCGACCTGGGCGTCAACTACATCGGCGTTTGCTGCGGCGGAGCTCCGCATTACGTCCGTGCGATGGCCGAGCGCCTGGGTCGCACCGTTCCGGCCAGCCGCTACTCCCCGGACATGGCGCAACATCCGATTCTCGGAGAGAACGTCGGCGAGCAGGCGAAGCGGTTCGTGAACTGGAAGGACTGACCGCCGGGATGAGCGAGCCGCGAGTCGCCGTCGTCGGCGCCGGGGTGATCGGTCTCGCCTGCGCATGGGAGCTCCGACGCCGGAGCGCCGACGTGGTCGTAATCGAGCGGGCGGACGTCGGTGGGGGCGCGTCGCGCGGCAACACCGGATGGGTCTCGCCGAGCTTGACCTACCCGCTGCCGGCTCCAGGAATGTTGCGCGAAGGCGTGCGCCAGCTCCTCACGGGCGGCGATGCGTTCGTGCTCCGCGCTCGCCTCGATCCGGCGTTCGTCCGCTGGCTCTGGAGCTTTCGGCGCAGCTGCAGCAGCGCTCGCTTCGATAGCGGTATCCGTGCCCTGCTTACTTTGAACCGCCGCACGCTGGAACTGTTCGACTCCTATCGCGACGCCGGCATCGCGTTCGAGATGCACGCTGCGGGCCTGGTCGTCGCGGCACGTACGGCAGGCGGGCTGGATCTCTATCGAAGGACCTTTCAGCGGCTGCACGAGCTTGGTTACGAAGGAGGGTCGATCGACGAGCTCGACGCTGAGGCTCTGGCCGCGCTCGAGCCCGCGCTCGATCGGGCCCAAGTCATGGCAGGACTACACGCTCGCGTCGACCGGTTCGTGCGCCCTGAGCAGCTGACCGCCGGTTTAGCAGAGCGCCTTCGTGCCGACGGAGTAGAGATCCGCGAGCGCTGCGAGGTGCGCACGCTCGGGCGAAGAGCCGGCGGCTGGGCGTTGGAGACGACGTCCGGTCCTGTGACGGCGCAGCGCCTCGTTGTCGCGGCCGGGCTGCCCACCGCTCCGCTACTCCGGCGCCTGGGGGTACCCATACCACTCCTCGGCGCCCGCGGCTACAGCGTTACGATCGCCGGCCGAGGCACGCCGCCACGCCATGCGCTCTACCTGGCCGAGGCCAAACTCGGCCTCAGTCCCTTCGACGGCGGCGTGCGTCTCGCCGGCGTCTTCGAACTCGGCGCGAGCAACGAGGACATCTCACCCGGTCTTGGAGAGCGGCTGCTGGGCGCGGCGCGCCCGTATCTTGGAGGCTGGCAACCTGACCCGGACGGGCCGGTCGAGGCGTGGGCCGGGCTCAGACCGGCCACTCCAGACGGACTGCCGCTTATCGGAGCTCTAAGTGGCCTAGACCACATCTACCTCGCCACCGGGCACGGGATGCTCGGCATCACCCTCGCTCCGGCGACAGCTAGTCTCCTCGCCCCACTCGTGCTCGAAGGCCAGGCCGCTCCCGAGCTCACACCTTTCGATCCCGCTCGGGCGCTGTGAGACGGGCTCGGCGCCACAGTCACCGCTACGTGCCGTCGCGGACCGGTTGGGCGATCACGATGAGCTTGCCGTCGCTGTCGTAGAAGAACGTGCCCACCCCGCCTGTCCCTTTGCTCGGATAGTTATCCTCAGCAGCGACCGTCTCGCCGCGGACATCGAAGCCAGACATCTCGAAGCGCTCGAACGTCACACCTCGGACGCGCAGGTCGGACAAGGC
>JAFAZV010000095.1 GCA_019239445.1 Solirubrobacterales bacterium | reverse complement strand
CCCCGACGCGTTCATGCAGCAGGCCGGTTCGGTGATCCCGTTCCTCGACTGCGCGAACCACTACTTCGTCTGCGCCACCGTGTCGCGCGACGCGAACGCACCGCTCGGCCGGATCGTCGGCGACCTGCTCGTCCTGCGCGAGAGCGCCTGGGGCAAGAAGCGCCGTGGCGAGCGGATGCAGTTCCCGGTCGATCACTACCGCCACGTGGGCGAGGCGAATCACTTCGACCTGCTCAACCACCCCGCGATCTACGATCAGCTCCGGGGCTGGCTGGCGCCTACGCCGGCGCTGGCGGCGCCGGCGTCCTGACTGGCTGCTCGCGCCGGTCCTGACCGCACCGTAGTCCGCCCGAATCGGGGCTCGCGGCCGCCCTGAGCGGGAGAAACATCCCTGACCATCACACCTCTTCCGGGGCTTCCGACTTTTCTACCGCCGGACGCCAGCTTTCACCCTCCCCGCGCCACCACCGCGACGTGTGGTGACATTTCTCCCGTCCGGCGCGTCCGGCACAGCGCGACGGCGCCCAGCCTATTCAGCCAGGCGCCGAGCTAGCGCCCGTAGCGCTCGCGCCCTAGCACGAGCTGCTCCGGCAGCGCGGTCCGCGACGGCGGCGACGGTTCGGCCAGCACAGTGACCGTCTCGGCGACGCTCACTGTGACTGAGGCGTCACGACCCTCGGTGGTGACAGTCACGAGCTCGCCGTCGTTGGCGGCGATCTCGCCGCTCAGGCCGGGTTCGATGCCCGCGTTCTTCAGGTAGTGGAGCAGATCCTCGGCCTCGTTCTCGAGGCGCAGGATCGTCACCTTGGCGCCGATTTCGCAGTCGGCCAGAGGTACGCCGTCAATCCGTTCACCGACCCGGATCGGGTGGCCGTGAGGGCAGGTCTTGGCGTCGCCGACCGTGTTTCGGACGTAGGCCTCGAAGCGCGGCGTCATCGCGTGCTCGAGCTGTTCCGCCTCCTCGTGCACGTCGTCCCAAGGTACGCCGACGATGTCGGTCAGGAAGCGTTCGATCATCCGGTGGCGACTGACGATGCGCTCGGCGTGCCCACGCCCCGAGGCCGTGAAGTCGATCGCCCGCCCGGTGTCGCGGACGATGTAGCCATCGCGCTCGAGCCGGCCGAGCATCTCGTGCACCGTCGGCGCCGAGAGCCGCATCGCTCGAGCCAGATTTGCGCCCGTCATCGGCAGCCCGGCTTCGAACAGCCAGTACAGCGACTCGAGGTACTCCTCCTCGGCGACGGTGGCGTGCGCGGCGCCCATCGGAATGATCGTATCGGGCGTTCGAACAATGGCGGGCAGGCCGCGGACCCGATCGTCAGGCCGGCCGTACAGCGGCCAGGCCGCAGCGCCATCGGCCGGATGCAGGCGACGGCCCACGCTCGCCCGAACGTGGGCCGCCACTCAACGCGTCATCTAGGGCGCCCGGACGCCGCAGAGATCCGCCAGCACGTGGAGCGTCGCGTGTACGGACAGCGCCCACGTCTGCAGGCCGACGATCCCGTCAGCGGGAATCCCGCCCTGCCCCTGCATTCCTGTCACCGCGGTTGCCGTCAGGTGCCCGTAGTCGCCGTCGAGCGCGAGAACCGGGTTCGAGCTCGGCGCGAAATCACCGCGACCCTCGTTGAGCGCAGTCTGAAGCGCCTTGACGACCGCGCCCTGCGAGCCCTGACTCAACGTCGGAGGCTCTGCGTCACCTCCATGCAGCGCTCCCCAGGTGGCGGGGCCGACGATCCCGTCGACTGCGAGATGCTCCTCCGCCTGGAACTCCTCGACCGCGGCCTTGGTCACCGGACCGAAGATCCCGTCGATCTGAGTCGCGTCGCTGAGCGTGCGACGGATGAGGTTGTACTGCAGCCACTTCACGGTCTCTCCGGTCGAGCCCTCGGAGATGGTGGCGGGAAGGGTGGCGTGGATAGCCATGTGCCTCCTGTTCTTTGTGGTCCCCCGCGGCCCTGCGAGCCGCTCCTGCGAGCAACGTAGGGCGCTACGCGCGCGGTTGGATGTGACAAACGCCACAACCGCGCGCAAACAAGAAAGCGGAGCGCAGCTGCCCGCGAGAGCGTCGCGCTGTCGCCGCCGCGGCTAGTGCTCCCCACCGTAAATACGGCCGCATTCGAGCCGCGCCCAGCGGCGCCTGCCTTCGTCCCGCCACCGGCTTCGCCGGCGGCGCCGGGCTCGCGCAGCGCTGCTGCGCCACACCTCCTGCGTCCTCGGCATGCATCCGCCAGTCGCGTCTCTCGGTGCGTCCGTATTTACGGCGGGAAGCACTAGCATCGGGCCCCGATGAGCCTGCCGCTGAAACCACCGATCGCACCCCAGCTCGCCCGATCCAAGCCCCAGTTGCCCGAGGGCGAGCAGTGGGTCTACGAGCCGAAGTACGACGGCTTTCGCGCCATCGCCTTCGTGGATGGAGACGAGTGCCTGATCCAGTCTCGCGGCGGCAAGCCACTGTCTCGCTACTTCCCTGAGCTGCGCTTCGCGCCCGGGCGCTACGTCCTCGATGGCGAGATCGTGATCGACGCCGCCGACGACGACGTGCAGGATTTCGACGCGCTGCAGAACCGGATCCACCCGGCCGCGTCTCGGATCGCGCTTCTGGCCGAGCAGACGCCGGCGCGCTACGTCGCCTTCGACCTGCTGGCACGCGATGACGAGGTGCTCTTCGACGAAGCACTCGCCGAGCGCCGCGCCGCGCTCGAGGCCCTGGTCTCAGATCCGGTCACGCTCACCCCGCTGACGCGCGAGCTCGATGAAGCCGAGCCCTGGCTGATGCGCGGCGAGGGCGTGGTCGCGAAAGATTGCCGTGCGCCCTACCGCCCCGGCGAGCGCACCGGGATGGTCAAGGTCAAGCGCGTGCGCACGATCGACGCCGTCGTCGCCGGCTACCGCCCGGGCAAGGAGCCCGGCACCGTGGGCTCACTGATCCTCGGCCTGTACGACGACGCCGGCAAGCTGCACGTGGTCGGACACTCATCCGGGTTGCGCGCTGCGGAGAAGCGGGCGCTGGTCGGCAAGCTAGAAGCCTACGAAACCGGCGAACGCGGCCATGGCGATCCAAGTCGGTGGAAGAACGAGAAGGAGCTCGAGTGGATCGAGCTCCGCCCTGAGCTTGTTGTCGAGGTCACCTACGACCACACGAGCGGCGGGCGCATCCGCCACGGCACCAAGATCCTGCGCTGGCGGGACGACAAGGCGCCGCGGGATTGCCTGCTCGGTCAGATGCAGTAGGCGCTTCGCTGTAACGCCGGCGCGCATGCGCGCCGGCGGCGGGCCGCGCATGCGCGGCCCGCGGGGGTCGGCGCATGCGCCGACCCCTCTAACAACGCCGAACGGGTCCCGGCGCCGGCCGAGACCCGTTGCCAGGGCGCTGGCGCGAGCGCTTCGATCAGTGGTTGTACACCGCCTGCACCAGCAGCAGGCAGTCATCGACGCCCTGGGACTGGCGGAAGCCGCCGCCCAGCGCGAGGCTCGGGTTGAAGAAGGTGAGCTGACCGGGCGTTCCGTCCGAGCAGTACTCGGCCATGTTGCTGCGGGTGTCGATTGCGACCTGGTCGCCCTTGTGGACCTTGATCCGGACCTTGAACGACTCGATCGGATAGATCCCGTTCTCAGCCTGCGCCTGCGTCGGGCCATGGGCGCTCAGCAGGTGGCTCTGGGCCACCACCTTTGCCCGGCCGCTGCGATGGTCGGCCGACAGGTTGCGGACTTGTACGAGCTTGAAGCGCATGGTCATGGGCCCTTGCGCCCGAACCCTGATGAGGGTGATCGTGCCGTTAGCGCCCGCCTTCACGCGCCCCGAGGTCCCGGGATAGAACGACCCGATGTGCGTGCAGAGCGGCGAGCTGTTGAGGTTGTTCTGATCGCAGCTCTGAGCGGCATTGGCCGGATCGTGGTTGAGGCTCGAGCCAAAAGTGCTCGTCGCCGCTGACGCTCCGGCGGGCACAACCGCCGCCGCGGTCAGCACTGCGGCCAGCCCGGAGATCACGCGGGCGCGGCGGGTGGACTTCGTGATGCTGAACATGCTGTCCCTCCAGAAGGATCTGTTGCTCGAGCGTCAACCTAGGTCCGATCGTGCACCTCAGCCAGAGGCCCTAGGTGTGGTCTGCACCACACCCCGCCGCCTCGGCGCTCTCGGCGCTGAGTGCCGCTCCGCTCTGCTGAGCGGGACGCAACGAGGGAGCGGTTAAGGCAGGTGAGCCGGAACCGGCTGGACCGACGGGCTGCGCCCGGCCACGGCCACGGTGCGGTCGTATGAGGCCCGCAGCTCGGCCGCGTCGGCGGGGTCGAGGCGCATACCGCGCCCAGCGGGAACCACGACGAAGTCGGGATGTCGCACCCAGATGGGCACGTAGTGCACTTTCGTGACCCGCGCGCCGCTGCTGTCGACGACGATCGTGAGCAGCGCGATCAGCCCGTCCTGAGCGGACTCGGGACAGCAGGCGGAGGTCTGGTTCGAGATCAGGTTGCCCTCGCCGAAGACGACGATCTTGCCGTTGATCCGGCGAATCGGCTGTACCACATGGACGTGCTGTCCGACCACGGAGGTGATCTCGGGCGAGCGGGTCAAGGCGCTGGCGAGGGCCATCTGGCGCCCGCTCGGCTGGGGGACGTTCTCGTCGCCCCAGTGGATGTTGACGATCACCGCCTTCGCTCCGTCCGCGCGAGCTCGGCGGGCCTCGTCGATTATCTGCCCGGCGTTCGCGCGGTTGACCGACCACGGGTGCGGTGACGGAATCCCGTTCGTGATGTCGGTGTAGGACAGGAACGCGACCTTGATCCCCTTGACCGTCATGATCAGGGGCGTTCGCTGGGCGGCCGCGGAGGAATAGGTCCCAGCGTGCAGGACCCCGGCGTGGTCGAGCGCGCGGATCGTGTCATCCACGCCGCGCTGGCCTTGATCGAGCGAATGCGTGGCGGCCGTGGAGCACGCGCGCCAGCCCGTCTGCTTGATCGACTTGGCCAGATCCGGCGGCGTGTTGAAGGTGGGGTACCCCGTTGGCGGCGAGGGCGTCATCGCCGTCTCGACGTGACACAGTGGCAGGTCGGTGCCGGTGATGTAGGGCTTGATCATCGTGAACATCGGCGCGAAGTCGTAGTGCGTGCCGCCGCCAAGCTCAAGGGCACGGTCGAAGACCGGCGAGTGGATCAGCAGGTCGCCGCTCGCCTCCACGGTGAACGTGACCGGACGCGGCGCTGCGTGCGCCGCCTTGGAACCATGCCCGGTGCCGGCGGCGTGCGTGCTGGTGCCGCCGGGGGTCTTGCCTTCGCTTCCGCCGCCTCTGCTGCCCGCCGCCACCGCCCCGATGGCGAACGCCACCACGGCTGCGAGGACGAGCGCCATCAACAGGCGCCGGCCCCTGGCCTGGCGTCTGCGCCGCTCTGCCTGCCTGCCTGAACGTGCTGTGGGCGCCGTAGCTCTTCTCGCTGATCCGCGGCCTACTCGGTCGAGTCGCCGACAGGATGACGGATGGGCCCCCGGAACGACGCACGAGCGCATACTGATCCCGTGTCGACGATCCCCGGCGTCCCGACGCAGATCCTCCTCGCCCCCGACTCGTTCAAGGGGACGTTCAGCGCGCGAGAGGTCGCCGAAGCCGTTGGATCCGGTCTGCGCGAGGCCGGCTGCGACGTCGACCTGTGCCCGGTGGCAGACGGCGGTGAGGGGACGCTGGAGGCGCTGGTGGCGCCGCTTGGCGCCGAACTGCACCAAGTCGAGGTCGGCGATCCGCTGCGCCGGGCGGTTCGGGCGCAGTTTGGGCTCGCCATAATCCCGGCCGGGCGCGGACGCGAAGCCGTCGGGATCATCGAGGTGGCGAGCGCGAGCGGCCTCGGGCTCGTCGCCGAGGAGGAACGTGATCCGCTCGTCGCCGACACGTTCGGCACCGGTGAGCTGATCCTGGCCGCCGTGGAGGCCGGAGCCCGTACCCTGTACCTCGGCGTCGGGGGGAGCGCGACCACTGACGGCGGGGCGGGCGCGATCGCCGCGATCGAGCGTGGCGGCGGCTTATGCGGCGCGCGCCTCGTCGTGCTGTGCGACGTCCGGACGCCGTTCGAGGATGCCGGGCGGGTATTCGCCCCGCAAAAGGGGGCCGACGGCGAAGACGTGAGAAGGCTGACCAAGCGCCTTCACGCGCTCGCCCGGCGTCTGCCGCGTGACCCGCGTGGCATCCCGATGACGGGCGCGGCGGGCGGGCTGTCGGGCGGGCTCTGGGCGGCGTTCGAGGCCGAGCTGATCCCCGGCGCCGCCTTCGTCCTGGACGCGATCGACTTCGATCGCCGGATGCGCGGTGCACGCGCGGTGGTGGCGGGGGAGGGCAAGCTGGACCAGCAGAGCCTGGCCGGTAAAGCCGTATCCGAGGTCTCGACCCGCGCGCGGCAGTCCGGTGTGCCCTGCTTCGCCGTAACCGGGCGGCGCGAGCTCGACTCCTTCGGCGCCCGGATCCTCGATCTGCAGGCGGTGCTCGAAGCGGGCAACCTGAGCGAGCTGAGGCGCGCGGGTGCCGAGCTCGCACAGCTGATTTTCGCTGGCTGACCGTCGGCGCAGCCCGCGCTAGGGCGGCCCTCGGCGCTCAAGCTCGCGCCGGAGCCTGACGGCAAGCGAGTCGTCGTCGATGTAGTCCACGTCGTCCCAGCTCACGGTCTCCCCAGCGACCACCGAACGCGCCAGGGTCACGTTTGCCGCCAGCCCGATCGGAAGCGCGCGGCGCCCGAGCGACTCCGCTGCCGGTAGCAGCTCCGCCCGCACCGTATGGCCGCCCTCGCCGTCGAGCCGATCGCCCGGCGCGAGATCGCGCTTGGCCACCGCTACGGCGTCGCCCACGAAAGCCGCGGGCGCGCCCGTCGCCTCCCCGCGCAGCGCGACCGACGCCACGCTCACCCCGAGCTCGAGGCCGATCAGGTGCGACGGCCGGTACAGCGCGCCGTACCGGCCGCTCTCGTCGGTGTCCACCCCGTAGTCGACCAACCTCGACGCGACGTACTCGTCGCCAGCACGGAAGACGACGTAAACGCCCCAGCGCAGGTCGCCGCGGACCTCCGAGCCGTCGCGCCGCAGGCTCGAGACGACCTCGACCGTCGGCGACGTGGCGAGGCGGCCGCCGTCCTCCTGCGGCCGCAGCACCGACGCCAGCTCGTCCCGGGCCGACGGCGGAAACGACAGCCCGTCCGGGGCGGGACGAAGGCCGGTGGCATTCGCCACCGCCGTCATCTCGATCGCCGACTTCGTTCCGTCGAGAAACGAGTTGAACATCTTGGCGTTGAAGCCGGCGCTCAGCGCGCGCTCGGCATCGAGACCGTAATGAGCCCAGACTGTGTCGGGGGTGGAATGGTGGAAGTCCGGGTGGTACCGGGTTCCCTTTCCGGCGGCGACGACCTCGAGGCCGCACGTCCGCGCCCAGTCGACGAGCTCGCAGATCAACGCCGGCTGGTCCCCGGAGGCGAGTGAGTAGACGACGCCCGCCTCGGTGGCACGCTGCGCAAGCATGGGCCCAATGAGGGCATCGCCCTCGACGGTCACCATCACCACGTGGCAACCCGCCGCGAACGCTGCCAGGGCGTGGTCGACCGACGCGGCGGGGCTGCCGGTTGCCTCGACGATCACGTCGATCGCCACCTCCACGAGGTTCTCGGCTTCGGCCGTGACGCACGTCCGGCCAGTGCTCGCGGCTTCGGCGATTGTTGTTGCGAGGAAATCCTCCCGGGGCCAGCCGCCGCGGGCGAGCGCGGCCCGAGCGCGTGCTGGCTCGCGGTCGGCGACGGCGACGATGTGAATCCCCGGCGTCCGGCGGGCCTGCGCGAGGAACATCGTGCCGAATGCGCCGGCGCCGATCAGACCGACTCGCACCGGCTGGCCTGCGGCCTCGCGCTCGGCCAGGCCCGCCGCGAGGCCCATCAGTGGGCGAACATCTTGCGGTACTCGGGGCGAGGAGCGGGAAACGGAGCATCGAGCGACTCGAGAAACTCCGTGTGGTGCGCGAGGTGCTCGAGCAGGAACCCCGCCATATCGTGCGTCATGCCGGACCGCACGACGATCCTCAGCACGCTGAGGTCCTGGAGGTTGGCCGGAAACGTGTAGGCCGGCACCAGCCACCCGGACTGGCGAAGCCGGTCTGAGACATCGAACACGGTGTAGTTCTCGACCTCGGGTGCTAGGGCGAACGCGAACACGGGCAGCTGGCTGCCGTCGGTCAGCAGGCGGTAGGACCCCAGCTTCTCGATCCCGGACGAGATCTGGAGCGCCACGTCCTGGGTGTGCTGCAGGACCTCGGTGTATCCCTGGACGCCCAGCCCGACCAACATCAGGTACTGCGCGATCACCTGACTGCCGGGCCGCGAGAAGTTCAGCGCAAACGTCGGCATGTGCCCACCGAGGTAGTTGACGTCGAAGACGAGCTCCTTCGGCAGCGCTTGCGGATCGCGCCACACCACCCAGCCCACACCGGGATAGACGAGCCCGTACTTGTGGCCGGAAGCGTTGATCGACTGCACCCGATCGATGCGAAAGTCCCACTCGAGCTCAGGTTGCAGGAACGGCGCGACGAATCCGCCGGATGCGCCGTCGATGTGCAGCGGCACGTCGAGGCCGCGTTCGTGCTCGAGGCGATCGAGGGCGGCGGCGATCTCCTTGACCGGTTCGTAGCTGCCGTCGAAGGTCGACCCGATGATCGCCACGACGCCGATCGTGTTCTCGTCGCAGTGCTCGACCGCTTCCTCGGCGCCCAGGTGGTAGCGCTCACCCTCGAGCGGGACCAACCGCGGCTCGACGTCCCAGTAGCGGCAGAACTTCTCCCAGCACACCTGCACGTTCGCGCCCATGACCAGGTTCGGCCGATCGGTCGCCTTGCCGGCTTCGCGCCTGTGCGCCCGCCAGCGCCACTTGAGCGCCATCCCAGCCAGCATCGCGGCTTCGCTGGAGCCGGTGGTCGAGCATCCCGTCGCCTGCTCGTGATCCGGCGCGTTCCAGAGCGCTCCGAGCATCCTCACGCAGCGCGCCTCGATCTCGGCCGTCTGCGGGTACTCGTCCTTGTCGATCATGTTCTTCTGCGCCGTCTCGGACATCAGCTGGTTTGCCACCGACGGCATCCAGGTCGTCACGAACGTGGCCAGATTCAGGCGTGCCGCGCCGTCGAGCAGCAGCTCGCTCGAGATCAGCTCGTAGGCCCCCTCGAGCCCGAAACCGGTTTGAGGGATGGCGCGGCTCGGCATGCTGACCGAGGTGTCGGGAAGCTCAGCTGGATCCCCTCCGTCGTGGCTGCGGACCGTTCCTCCTCGGGTCAAAGGCATCTCGAAATCTCCTTCCTAGCGCCGGTTGAATCACACATTCCACACGACGTGAAGCATCTGTGGTTTGCGGAACACGAGCCCTCGCACGTGCGAGGGCCGAAACGGATCGAGCCTGATCCCGGGAAGCTCCTCGAACAGCGCGCGCAGGCCGGCGCGAGCCTCGAGGCGCGCCAGGTGGACGCCGACGCAGACGTGTGGTCCGTGCGCGAAGGCAAGATGCCGTCTGCCGTTGCCGCGCTCCAGATCGAATCGGTCCGGCTCGGCGAATATGGCCGGATCCCGGTTGGCGCCGGCGATCGAGATGCGCACGAGCTCGCCGGCCGCGATCTCCGCTTGCGCCAGAGCCACCGCCGCCCTGGCGTAGCGGTCGATTACGGCGGCCGCGGGCTCGAGGCGCAGCGACTCCTCGATCGCGGTGTCGAGCAGCTGCGGCTCGCGGAGGCTGCGCTCGAGCGCCGATGGGTTCTCGAGCAGGTGCAGCGCTGCGTTGGCAATCATCCCCTCAGTCGTCTCGATGCCTCCGAACAGCAGAACGGCCGCGTTGGAGACGATTTGATCCTCGGCCAGCGCGGCGCTTGCAGCGACGCTCGCCAGCAGCGAACCGCTCCCAGGCCGCGCGATCACTGTCTTCAGCTGCGCCTCGAGCTGCGCAAAAGCTTCCGCGGCGGCGGACGGGACCGGCTTGCCGGCGGTTACCTCGGTCACACCGGCGACGATGGCGTCGTACCAGCGCAGCACATCGTCCGTCGCCTCGAGCTCGAGGCCGAGCGCGCGCGCGACGATCCCCGCCGCCAGCGGTCCGGCGAACGCGCGCCGGAGCTCCGCCGCACCCGCCGAACTGAGTCCGGCCAGGAGCCGGCGCGAGTCAGCGTCGGCCGCGGCCGCAAATCGCTCCCGCACGGCCGCCGGCCGGAACGGCCCCACGAACGGCGCCCGGTGAGCGGCATGCTCATCGCCGTCGAGGCTCAGCATGCTCGCCCCCACTACCCGCGCGGTCGTGAAACGTGGATCGTCCACCGTCAAACCGTCGGCATCGCGCATCACGTGCAGCGCGAGCTCGTACGAGGTCACGAGCCAGCCGTTGAGGGCGGGAATCCACGTCACAGGCTCGCGCTCGCGTAGCCGCGCCAGTAGCGGGTGCGGGTCCCGGTCGAGCTGCTCCAGGGTTACGCCGCCGCCGAGCGGAAAGTCATCGCGTCTCGCCACTTCGGGCGAATAGTTTCGCGCGCGCACGTGAGCGGGCGGCACCTCGTGTCCCGCCGACCCACCGGCACCTCATTCCCGCTCCGGCGGCGGCTGACAGCCGAGGTCGATCAGGTAGCGCGCGAACGCGAGGCGGTCGCGGTCCGGGTAAAACGGCTCATTCCCATCGCGCAGCAGTTCACAGACGCGCGGCAGGTCGTAGAGCAACCCGAGCTTGCCGGGCGGATCGTCCCATTCGCCGGAGTCGTAGCGGTGCGTCCAGGCGGCCAGCGCGGCCAGCGCCTCGACCTGTATCTGGTCCTCCCACCAGCCGGCGCGCAGCGGCAGCCGGTAACGCCCGCGCAGCCGGCAGGTATCCGACCACAGCTGCTCGAACCAGAGCCAGCGCTCGCGCGGGAGGAGCTCGCGCCAGTCGAGCGGCCAGCGATGCGCGTCGGGATCGTGTTCGTCCCAACCGTCGTGCGGGTCGAAGCCGCCGTCCTCGTTCTCGAACCAGCTCATACTCGTGCCAACCTCCGCAGTCGCCGCTCGCGAAACCACAAACGCAAGATGAGCTCCGCGGGCGGTAGGCGCCCGTAGAGCAGCAGCGCGCGACCATCCCTCAGCTGCCGCAAGGCTTCGGCGGAGGCAAGCGGGCGCCGACGTACGCCGCTCGAGCGCGACGTGCCTCCCGGGCCGGTGGTGCGGGTCTGCTCTGCGGCTTCCTCTTCGCCCAGGAGCCCGGCGAAGTAGCGGAGCGTCTCCAGGTCGGCGACCCCGGGCAGCAGCATCCTCGCGCGATGACTGTTCACCACCGTCTCGGCCTGCTTGCCGTAGCGGGCACGCGCCTGCTGGAGGTCGTGGAAGATCGAGATGAGCTGGATGTTGTGGCTCGGTGCCGTTGACGCGATCTCGGCCAGGTTCGGGAGCGGCGCGACGTTGCCGGCCTCGTCGAGACACAGCAGCAGCGGTAGCTCGAGCTGCCCGCCAGCCCGCGTGGCGCGCTCATAAGCGGCGTCGACAACCTCACCCAGCAGAGCCAGGAAGATCGGGCGCAGCAGCTTCGACGCTTTGGCGTCACCGATCAGATACAGCGTCGCCGGCTCCTCCAGCAGCCGCTCGGGAGTGATCTCGCACGAAGTGGCCGACCGCGCGACGCGCGCAAAGCGGTAGGCGCGGAGGATTGCCTGCGCTGTGGCCTCGATCGAGGAGCGCGTGCGGTCCGCCTGCGCTGCGAAGGCTCGCACGGCGTCGTAGGCGGCCCGCGCATCGGCCAGCTCGCGCTCGTCACGGGCTCCGTTGCCGAGAGCGAGCAGGGCGTCGTCGAGCTCGCGCGAGCCTTGACCGTAGGCCCACCGGACGACGCTGTCGACCGTCGCGCCAGTGGCCGCCGCCGTGTACAGCAGCGGCGCCAATCGTTGCTCGGCCGCGATGGCCCAGAAATCGCCACCCTCGACACCGCGTTGATCCAGCTCGCCCGCGGCGGCGAGCCGCCAAGCCACCTCCAGAGCGCCATCCCAGGTGCCCGCTGCGCGGAGCGGCGACCAGGTCTGTGACGCCGTCCCGGCGAGCCCGAACGGATCGAAGATGAAGCTCGTGCCGAGCCGGCGCCGGCGCGCGAGCGTCGTGGCCAGAAGATCGGTCTTGATCGACGAGGCGACCGCCGGTCCGTGCCACTCGAGCAAAGCCGGAACCGCCAGTGCGGCTGACTTCCCGGATTGCGGCGGACCGAACGCGATCAGCGCGTGACGGTGCTCGGCTCGGAGCACGCGGCCATGATGGCGCCCGAGCGACAGACGCCCGCCGCCGGCATCGGGGGCCGTGCGCTCTCGCGTCCGCAGCGTCCGGAGCTCGGTGCTCCGGGCCCAGCGGGCTCCGGCCGCGCGCCGGAGGCTCGCCGGGCGAGCGCGTCCGAAGGCGCGACGCACGAGCAGGAGCGCCGAGGTCGCCACGCACGCCACCACCGCCAGAGCGGCATAGAAACCTCCCGGCCCCGGAAGCTCTCGCCCGGCCCCCGCCGGCCACGCCCGGCGGGGATCCGCGAGGCGCGCGGGCAACCGCACGAGGATGTCCAGCAGCTGGTCTGGCTGCAGGCGGGGCCAACCCGAGCCGAATAGCGCGCCCGCAATGCCGCCCCAAACCCACACGAGCGAACCCACCGCCACCAGGCCGCCGATCATGACAAGCAGCACGCCGTCTGAGACTCCATCCGTGCGGCTGGCGTTCATCTGCGCGTCAGCACTTCTTCGGAGAGCCGCATGCCGACGTCGGTGTTGGTCAGCCCGGCTTCGAGCCGCGAGCGGTAGTGCTGCACGACGAACGACCGCGACCCCACCCGCCACAGCGCCTGACCGGCGCCGAGCATCGAGATCAGGTGCGCCTCGGTTTCCGAGAGCCCGAGCAGCGCCCGCGTGATCGGCACCTGACTCTCGTCCTGGTGGTAGACCACGCGCGTCGAAGCGTCGGCGATGAGGCCCTCGGCGATCCGTGCCGCGCGTGAGCCGGCGTCACCGGCGGCCTGCAGATCCGCCAGCTTGTGCAACACGACCAGGTTCATCACCCCGAACTGCCGCGCGAGCTTGAAGTTCGACTGAAACCACTCCCCGAGCCCGGTGTGCTGAACGATCTTCCACGACTCGTCGGCGACGTTGATCAGCCGTTCGCGACCCGGGCGCTCCGCCATCCGCGCCAACAGCGCGCTCATCCACGCCGTCGCGCAGGCCATCAGGATCCCCACCGCGGGCGAGTCCCTGACCGCGTGCAGGTCGAGGACCAGCAGCTTCGCGTCGAGGTCGAGGCCGACACTCGTCGGCCCGTCGAACATGCCCCGCAGTGGCCCCTGACATAGATCCTGGAGCGCCAGCGCCGCCCGCCTGGCATCGGCCGCCAGGCTCGCGACGTCCGTGCGCACCCGCTGCGCCATCTCGGCCGTCGGCGCGAACAGCGTCTTGGCGATCTCGGGCAGCGTCGGTTCTCCGCTGCCTCGCTTCCGCACCGTCCGCAGCGCCTCGCGCAGCGCGGCGGCCTCGCTCTGGGTCAAGCTTCCGTTGATCGCGGTTACCGCCACCGCGCGCAGCAGCTCCAGCTGCGCGTGTTCCTCGGGGCGCGAAGCTAGCGGGTTGAGGCGTACGCCACCGCCGGGCGTGAGCGAAATCGGCCTCACTCCCACCGCGTCACAGAGCGGGCCATACTCGCGCTTGACGTCGAGCACGAACGCGCGCCGGCCGAACAGCAGCATCCGCCACAGCAGCGTCTTGACCAGCGCGCTCTTGCCCTGCCCGAGCTTCCCGAGGACGATCACATTCGGGTCGTCGAGAGCACCTTCGCCGTAGAGGACCCAGGGGTCGTAGCAGAAGGCGCCGCCGCCGCCGTCGCGGCCGATGAACACTCCCCGGCCGCCGAGACCGCCGGCGGCCATGAACGGATAGACGGCCTGGGCGTGGCGGGTCGTGCAACGATGGCCGGGTCGTTCGCCCGCGCTCATCGCAAACCCCGGCAGAGCGGCAGCGTGAACGTGAACGCGTCCGCCTGCTGACCGTACATGCGGTGAAGCTCGAGGCGCGCTCGTGCCGCGTGCTCGAGCACTTCGGCGCTGGCGCGCCTGAGATCGTCGCGGTCGCGGCCGGAAACGGTGATGAAGCCAGCGAGGCGAACCTCGGCGTGACCTGCCGCCAGCTCGGCCTCGCGCCGAACCGTCGCCTCCTGGGCCTGCCGCTGACGCGCCGTCTCGGATTGACCGAACCGATGTCGAAGCTCTCGATCCGCGTGATCTCGGGTGACCGCGGCTTCTACCTCTCGCGTCGAGCGCTCCGGCGACAGCGGCTCGAACGTGACCGCCACTGTGCGGACGGTCGAGGAACGGCCAAGCAGTGCGTCCATGAACATCGGGCTGACTTCAACCCGCGGCCAGCCGCCGATCCAGTACGTCGCGTGCAGCGCACCGTCGCTGCGCAGGTGGTCCCACGCCTCGTGCGTCCCGAGCGGCCAAGCGTTGGTCTCGGTGAGCCCATCCCGGCCGGGCTCAGCGGCCTCGAGTACGGCGATCTCGCTCCGGGCGTAAGGATCGAAAGCGGTTCGCAGGGCTCGCGAAAGCTGTCCGGAGCTCAGCGCACCGAGCACTGCCACCTCAGCCGCCTCGAGCCCGTGCGCCACGCGTTCCGTGGCCTCGACCAGCGCGCGTACGACGGAATCCTTGCCGCGCTCACGCACCCGCCGAGCATCGACCTGGACCGCAATGAGGATCTCGTGCTCCTGCGTGACGCGAGAGCTCGTCCCGATCAGCTCGAGGTAGGACTCGATCATCGGCGTCCCGCGCAGCGGCACAGCGGGGTCGCGCTGGGCGTGCAGCCACCTTGCCAGCTCATCGCCCTGCGCCGGGGCCGTTCTCTCGACCCACTGCAGCCGCCTGATAGCCGTGTTCGCTGCTCCCGAGAGCACGAGCCCCCAGCGCGCGAGCCTGCGCTCTTGAGCCTCGGGGTCGAGGAGCGAGAAGGCGACCACGCGACACGCCAGCACCGACGTCAGTCGCTTTCCTGTGCGTTCATTGAGAACGCCGATTTGGCGATCCCGGTACGTCGCCTCGATGATCCTGATCCCGGCCAGACAGGGCGGGGGCTCGGCCGGCGGCTCCGCCGGCGCCTGCGCTGAGTCCCCCGGCTCCCGCCCCGAGCCGTCGTACTCCGCCCGCGGCGGGATGCGAGTTGCCGATCCTCGGGTCGGGACGCCCGATCGAACCGTCGCGCGCCCGCTCAAGCGGCGCCCGACGAAGCGTCCGAGAACCGGGAGCCACTCGTCGAACGTCCGCCGGCCGATCGGGATCAGCGCCAACGCGCTCACGGAGGCCACACAGCTCGTCGAAATCAGCACCCCTGATGCGCTCGGAAGCGCGTCCAGCACTGCGATCGCCACCAGCACGCCGAGCGCGAGCGTTGCGGCCTGCCCGGCTCGAACGGCCCCGAGGACGCCCCGTCGTTCCAGCGGCCCGAAGCGGTAGGTGAGGCGCGACTCGCTCATTGCCGGCCTTCGCGCCGCTCTCGCCCGGACGACTGCTGCCGTTCGGAGCGGGCGGGGCCGGGTAGGTCGGCGAGCGAGCCCCCCGCTGGGCCCGCGTCGACGCCGGCCTCCCGGCTCCCGCGCTCAGCCGCGGCCGGATTCGCGCCGGCTCCGTCCGCAGCACGTCCGCCAGATCCATCGTTCTCGCGGCCTAGAGGGCCGGGCGTCAACCCCTCGGAGCCGAGGATCATCGTCATCTCGTCGCTCGAGCCGTACATCTCCGGCATGGCGGCGGCAAGTTCGCCGGCCTCGGCGACGGAGAGGTGGTCACTCGCGGTGACGCCGTTCCGGTGCGCCGCCCGGCGGTGGGGGTCGAACTGCGGCTCGAGGCGCTCGGTGTTGCCACTCGGCACGCCGTTTCCGCCGGCAGTCGCGGACGCGGGGCGAGCATCAGGAGATGACGTCTCCGGGTTTTCGCGCCCCTCTGGTTTGCCGGCGGCATCCCTCGCCGCGGCGCCCTCGCCCTCGGCGTCAACCGGTTCGGCCGGCGCGGCCTCGGTGGTCGCGGTCTCCGGAACGCCAGAAGGGGGTGTGTCGGGGGCGTCGTCAGCGGGTGCCTCCGGGTCGCCGGGTGCGACGCCGTCGGCGGGTGCCTCTGCGTCAGCGGGTGGTGCGTCCGCGCCCGCGGGTGCGACGGCGTCACTGTCGCGCGCCTGACGCCGCATCGACGCCACCACAGACCCGGCCCACTCCGACGCCGCTCCGGCTTTGGGCTCGGCCTTCTTATGCGTCTGTTGGACGCGATCCAGCCCGCCGGCCAGGTGGCCCGCCGCCCCGCTCGCGAGCTCCGCCAGCGGCAGCAGCCGGACGAGCGCCCACGGCGAGAATGCGGCCAGCAGCACGAGCACCAGGCCGATCAGCATCCCGGCGCCGCCGGCGCTCTGCCCGAGTGCCCCGGCGCCGAGCGCGAGCACAGCCACGATCGCGAACTTCGACAGGATGAGCGCGACGAGCAGCTCGACTGAGCGGAGCGCCCAAACGCGCCGGGCCGGCCACACCAGCGCCGCGAAGGCCAGCGGCAGCATCAGCACGACGACGTAGACGGCCGCATCGCGCATCAGCAGCTCGATCCACAACGCGATCGTGGCCGCCGAGGTCAGCAGCGCAACCATGAAGACCAGGAACGGAGACCGGGTCACGGCGCTCAAGCCGATCGTCTCGACGCCGGCCTGGCGCAGGAAGCGCACGCCGGCGTTGCCCGCTGCCGCCGAGACGGCGTTCGACATCTGATCCGCGGCCGCGAGCAGCAACGTCGTCAGCGGCGCCGCAATGCTCACCGCGAGCAGCGAAAGCGGCAGGTAGCCGAGCGTCGCGCGCCAGAGCAGCGCGATGTCGGAGCGCAGGATCGCCTGCACGGTGGCCGCGAACAGAAACGGCAACGTCAGCAGTGCGGCGATAGCCGCAATCCGCCAATAGGTGGAGGAGAACCACGTGGTTCCGAGCTGCGGCCGGGTCGTTCGCGAGATCACGCTCGCGGTCGCGTGCAGCGCCGTCCGGGCGCCGACGACGACCCACGCCGTGACCGCGGCAAGACCTACCGCCCGCGATACACCGCTACCGCCCCCACCGCCACCACCACCACCACCGATGATCGCCTTGATGGCCTTGCCCGGATGGCCGGTGGCGAGGCTCTTGCCCGCCTTGATGACTGTGTCCGGATGGGTCAGGACAGAGCATGCGCGTCCTACCCAGCCGCTGAAGAACCCGGCGGCACCGCAGACGCCGGCCTGAGCAGGCTGCGGGCGCCCCACCGCTACGGCAAGCCCCAGCGCCAGCGCTGCGACAATCACGACCACCATCCGGAAAGGCTGCGCCGCGATCACTTCGCCGTCGTCCCGAGATGCTCAAAGAAGTTGACCAGGCCTGGGGCAGCGCCCACGACCAGGGCTGACGCCCCCGAAATCAGCGCTGCCATCCGCCCCCGCGCGGCGTAGTGGTGGTTGTGCGTGTGCGAGGCGATCGCCCACAGGGCGGCGCCGACGAATGCGCCGAGTAGCGCGATGGCCAAAGCCCAGGCCTCGGCGCCGTTGACGAGTTGCTGCAGGACGTTGCTTCCTGGCAGCCCGCGTGGGTTGGGGTGCGCCGCGACAGCGGCGAAGCCTCCTGTAACCATAAATCCCTCCCGACTACAACTGAATCTAATTGACCCAAATGAGCCTAGCGCCACTAGTTCCCGGATGCTAGGCTTGAACGCATCAAATTAGTCTCAAATTAGATTAGATGAGGCAATAATGCAGAACACGCACACGTACCCGGCTCTGGAGGTAACTCCCTCTCTCGAAGAGCCCGATGTGGCGGCGCTGTATCGCACGCTCGCGACGCGCCTCGAGCAGATCGTGAGACTCGACGTGCGCGCACCGGAGGTCGTGATCGAGGACGCGTGCCAGTTCGCCTGGGGAAGGCTGGTCTGCAACTTCTCGCGCGTGGAGCGTGACCGCGCCCTGTCGTGGCTGGCGACCACGGCGGTGCGGGAGGCGGTCCGGCTGGTTCGGCGAGCCAACCGCGACGTCGCCCTCGAGGATGGCGTCGACGTCCGCGAGGAAGTCGCCTGCCGCTCGCCGGCGGCCACTTGTGAGGATCTCATCGAGCAGCGCGAACGGCTCGAGCTGATCCGGCTGCTCCCGGAGCGCCAGCAGCGGCTGTTGTGGCTCCAGGCGCTCGGAATGAGCTACGACGAAATTGCTCGCTACACCGGATGCAGCCATCGCACGATTGAGCGCCAGGTGTTGAGGGCGCGCAGTCGCATTCGAGCGCTGGCCGCGGCGTAGCGCGATCCGGCGGCTGTAGCGCCAGCCGGAGACCGGCGCGCGGCGGGCCGCCGGACAACGATCTATAGGATCACCCCCCGCGCGATGCCCACGGAAGAGCGCGTCACTTTTTGCCGCATCTGCGAGCCGTTGTGCGGTCTACGCGCGACTGTGAGAGATGGCGAGCTGGTCAAGCTCCGGCCCGACCCGGACCACCCGCTCTCCAAAGGGTTCGCCTGCGCCAAGGGCATCGCGATGACCGAGGTTCAGAACGATCCAGACCGGGTTACTCAACCGCTCCGCCGGGGCCCTGACGGCAGCTTCGAACGCGTGTCCTGGGATCAGGCGCTCGACGACATCGGCGAGCGCCTGCGCACGATCCTCGAGCAGCGCGGAGGCGGAGGCAGCGTCGGCTGGTACTTCGGCAACCCGTCCGCGTTCTCGTATTCGCATCCCCTGTGGGTGAAGGGATTCATGGACGCCATCGGCTCGCGCCACCTGTACGGCGCCGGCTCGCAGGACGTGAACAACCGCTTCGTGGCCAGCCAGCTGCTCTACGGCTCGCCGCTTGTGGTGCCGATCCCCGATCTCGAGCGCACCGACATGCTCCTGATCGTCGGCGCGAACCCGCTCGTCTCGCACGGGAGCGTGCTCACCGCGCCGCGGATCAAGGACTCGCTGCGCAACATCCAAGCTCGTGGCGGGCGGGTCGTCGTGATCGATCCCCGCCGGTCGGAGACGGCGCGCGCGTTCGAACACATCGCGATCAGGCCCGACGCCGACGCGTGGCTGCTGCTCTCGCTGCTGCAGGTGATCTTCGCCGACGGGCTGGAGGATGAGCGCGCGCTACGCGTGCAGGCGAGCGGTGGCGAGACGTTGCGTGCCCTGGTCGCCGATCATCCGCCGGAGGCCACCGAAGCAGCCACACGAATCCCGGCGGCCGAAGTACGCCGGCTGGCGCACGCGCTGGCGAGCGCGCGAAGCGCAGCGGTCTACGGGCGCACCGGCTCCTGTCTCGGGCGCCACGGCACCCTGGTGTCGTTCCTGCTCGACGCGCTGAACGTCGTCACCGGCAACCTCGACCGCGAGGGGGGCGCGATCTTCGGCACCGGTCCGATCCAGCTCGAGGGCCTGCTGCATCGGCTCGGCGCCGACAGCTACGACACCTCCCGCTCGCGGATCGGCGACTTCCCCGAGGTCATCGGAACCCTGCCGGCGTCGCTGATGGCCGAAGAGATCACCACTCCGGGACCCGGCCAGATCCGAGCGCTGTTCGTCTCCGCCGGCAACCCGGTCCTGTCCGTCCCTAATGGCGACGAGCTCGAGTGCGCGCTGTCGGAGCTCGAGCTGATGGTGGCAATCGATCTCTACATCACCGAAACCAGCCGGCATGCGGACTATGTCCTCCCAGCGACGACCTTCCTCGAGCGCGAGGACTTTCCGCTGGCGTTCCTCACCTTCAGCACCGCGCCGTTCGCTCAGTGGACCGAGGCGGCCGTCGAACCTCGCGGCGAGGCGCGTCAGGAGTGGCAGATCATCGACGCTATCTCGAGCCGCGTCGGCGTCACGCCGGCGAGCGCCTGGCCGCTGCGCGCGCTCGGACGGGTGGGCCTACGGCTTTCGCCGCGACGGCTTCTCGACCTCGGCTTGCGGCTCGGGCCGAAAGGCGACTTGTTCGGGCTACGCCGGGGCGGGCTCAGCATCGCCAAGCTGCGCCGGCATCCGCATGGGCTGCGCCTGGGTGCGCGCCATCCTACGGGCGTGCTCGACCGCAAGGTCTTCCACGCCGACAAGCGCGTGCACCTCGCGCCGGACGCGATCGTCGCTGAGGTGGCCGCGCTCGCGCGCCAGAACGGCCGCGATCCGCATTTCCCGCTAAGACTGATCGGCCTGCGCGAGCTGCGCTCGCACAACTCGTGGATGCACAACGTCCCCAAGCTGATGGCCGGCGATCGCGTCCACGCGGCCCGCGTGCATCCGGATGATGCGCGTGCGCGCGGAATCGCGGACGGCGACACGTGCCGGATCGTCTCCGCCGCTGGCGCAATCGAGCTGCCGGCCAAGATCACCGACGAGATGACGCCAGGCGTCGTCGCCGTGCCCCACGGCTGGGGTCACGGCAACGGTGGCGGGCGCGTGGCCGCGGCCGCCGGCGGAGCCAACGTCAACCTGCTCGCGTCAACCGCGCCGCAAGACCTCGAGCGCCTCGCCGGCATGGCGTTCCTCAACGGCATCCCGGTCCGGCTCGAGCCGGCCGCCGGCGCCTAACGCACGGACTCCGACGAATTGGTTCGGACAGTCCGAGGCGGATTCATCCGGTCGACGCAACACGATCGTGTTTTGCGTTGATCGGAGGGATGGATGGCGAGGAGTAGGAGGCGTGGTCAGTATCGGTTGTTGACGCCGGTGACGCGCTCGCGGATCGTGGCGCGGTTTCGGGCGGGTGCGGGGTTGCGAGAGGTGATGTGGGAGTTCGGGGTGCCGTATACGTCGGCTCGTCGGATTCGGGATGAGGGGGTGTTGATGCGTCGGCGGGTGGCGCATTCGCCGTATCGGCTCTCGTTTGATGAGCGGGAGCGGATTTTTGTGGGGATCTGCGGGGGAGAGAGCGATAGTGAGATCGCCCGGGCGCTGGGTCGGCATCGCTCGGCGATTGGGCGGGAGATCCGCCGCTGCGGTCAGCGGCGGCACTATCGGCCGCTGCAGGCCGAGCGGGCCGCGCAGCGGCTGGCGCGGCGGCCGAAGCCGACCAAGTTGTCGGGCTCGCCGCGGCTGGTGGCGGCGATCGAGGCGGGGCTGGCGCGTAGGTTTTCCCCGCAGCAGATATCGGCCAGACTCAAGCTTGAGTACTCCGAGGATCCGGAGATGCGGATCAGCCACGAGACGATCTATCTGTCGTTGTATGTGCAGTCGCGGGGGGAGCTGCGCCGGCAGTTGACCCAGCAGCTGCGCACCGGCCGCGGCAGCCGCAAAGCGCGGGGCCGAGCGCGCCAGCCGCCAGATTGGGTCAGTGAGCAGGTCTCGATCTCCGCGCGTCCGCCGGAAGTCGAGGACCGCGCCGTTCCGGGACATTGGGAGGGCGATCTGCTCGTCGGCAAGGGCAACCGTTCGTTTATCGCCACGCTGGTCGAGCGCCAGACGCGGTATGTGATGCTCGCCCGCCTCGGTTCCGATCGCAGCTCCGAGCGGGTTGTGCCGGCCCTCAAGCAGCGGATCACGCAGCTGCCCGAGCACCTCGCGCTCTCGCTCACCTGGGACCAAGGATCCGAGCTCGCGCTGCATAAGCGGCTCACCAGCGAGACCGGCATGCAGGTCTACTTCTCTGACCCCCGCTCGCCCTGGCAGCGCGGATCCAACGAGAACACCAACGGGCTGCTGCGCCAATACCTCCCCAAAGGCAGCGAGCTGGCCGGGCACAGCCAGCTCGCTCTCGACCACATCGCCGCCGAACTCAACGACCGACCACGACAAACCCTCGGCTGGCTCACCCCGGCTGAGAAAATCACCGAGTTGTTGCGCTGACCGCCTGAAGTCGCCCGAACCGATTCGCCAAAGTTCGTCGTCGAACGTGGATTCACCGCGCCCGGCCGCGCTTACGCCGGCGTCGTTCCGCTGGACTGAGTTTCCGTGGCTTCGGCTTCGCCTTCGACCCCGGCCTCGCGCCGCCGGCGCCCGCCGCAAGCGCCCCCGAACGCACCGGCGCCCGCCGGCGCGCGTCGCGCCAGATGAAGTATGAGATCCCGCCCAGCAGCACGACCGCCCCGAGCGCGATCGCTACGGCGGCACCTCCCGACAAGCCGCCGCCCGCCGACGTGCTCGTGTTCGTATTCGTGATGACCTGTGCCGGCGGGGCGCTGCTCGTGGTCGATCCAGGCGAACCACCCGGCAGCCCCGGCGCGAACGGATTGCTCGAGCTCCCTCCGCCCTGGGCCAGCGCACCCGCCGGAAGCGCGAACGCCCAAACCGCGAGCACCAGCGCGACGCCCCTGACCCCCACAGACAAGCCCAACCTACTTCTCCGACGCGAGCGGCTGCTCCATCGCCGGCGTCTCCGGCGCGGTGCGATACGGATCCTCGTTCTCCTGGTGCTCCTCGTGGTAGACGCTCTCGGCGTTCACCGCCCAGATGTCGTGATGAGTGCCGAGCAGGATGTTGTCCACCGCCCGCATCGCGGTCAGCATCGAGTGGTCGGAGTTGTTGTAGCGGTGCAGGCCGTTGCGCCCCACCTGGGTCAGGTTCTCGATCGTCTCGAGCCAGGCCCGGATCGTGTCCACGCGTGAGGCGTACAGCTCGTCGTAGATCGGGTACGCCTTGTGCACGCGAGCGACGAACCCGAAGTTGACCTTGGCCGCCCGCGCCAGGTGAAGCTTCTCGATCTCCTGGCTGGCCATCGCGACGAGATCGTCGTCGGCCATGTTCCACAGCGCATCGCCCTCGAAGCAGAAGTACTCCATCCCGATCGAGGCGTCCCTTTCGTTGGGCACCATCCACGGGCTCCACGACTTGAAGTTCTGGATGCGCAGGACGCGCACGCCGGGCTGGTGGATGTAGATCCAGTTGTCGGGGAAAAGATCCTCGCCTTCAATCACCAACAGCACGGTCAGAAATTCCCGATAGCGCAGACCCTGGGCGGCCTCGCGGACCGGCTTAGGGGCCTCGGGCGTCGCAATCCCGACCGTTGTGCGCAGCGGCAGCGAGGAGATCACGTGCGACGGCGTGATCGTCTCCCCGCCGGCGATGACCTGGGTCACCCGGCCGTGGTCGACGGTCAGCTTGGTCACCGGCGCGTTCAAACGGACCTCGCCACCGTGGGCGCGAATGTCCTCGGTCATCTGCTCCCACATCTGGCCCGGGCCGTAACGGGGGTAGTTGAACTCCGAGATCAGCGACTTGATCTTGTTGCCCTTGTTGCCGAAAAAGGCGCTCTTGGCGGCGCTGAAGAACGACAGCCCCTTGATCCGCTGCGCCGCCCACTCGGCCCGGATCTCGGTCGCCGATACGCCCCAGAGCTTCTCCGTGTAGGTCTTGAAAAAGTGCTTGTACAGCCGCTTGCCGAAGCGGGCCGAGACCCAGTCCTCGAACGTCTCCTCGCGACCCTTCGGCTTGACCGCCGCCCACAGGTAGGAGATCAGGCAGCGCGCGAGCTCGATCGGGCCGAGCTTGCGGATCACGTCCATGCCCTCGAGTGGGTACTCGAGGAACTTGTCGTTCCAGTAGATCCTCGACTGGCGCGGGCGCTTGAGGAACTCCTCCTTCATGATCTCGTGCCAGAGGTCGTCGACTTCCTTGACCTTGGTGAAGAAGCGGTGCCCGCCGAGGTCGAAGCGATAGCCGTCGCGCACCTCGGTACGCGCGATCCCACCGACCTGATCGGTCGACTCGAGTACCAGGACCGGCTTGCCCTGCTTGGCGAGCAGGTAGCCGGCGGTCAACCCGGCGGGACCGCCGCCGAGCACGACGACGGGGGTCTCGGGCGTGATGTCGGCGCCTGTCGCGGACGAGTGAATGGGAGTCGTATCGGTCATCTCTGATGTCAAGCCGGCTTCTCGTAGAGG
>JAFAZV010000184.1 GCA_019239445.1 Solirubrobacterales bacterium | reverse complement strand
GTTCTTGACTACGTACGTGTTCGATCATCGCTGGCGTGAGGAGCGCGACCGGCTCGGATCGCTCGAGCAGCTGACCGCCGCTGTCCCTTCGGGCGGCTGGGTGCTTGTCGAGGACGTCGACTGTCCACGTGCGTCCGGTGGTGGGTCGGGGCGTGGGGGAAGCGTGGCGCCTAACGGCGCTGCCACTGGTCGCTAAGCAGCACGTAGACGACGTGGACCGCGATCCGGTAAGGGAGCCGCTCGGCGTTCGGGATCACCCGCTCCTGATGGAACCCGAGACGCTCGGGGATCGCGCGGCTACGGCGATTGTCGGGCGCGGCTCGAATTTCGATCCGCTCGAGCTCCCACACATCTAATGCGTGATCTATGAGACGCGCAGCCGCGCGCGTGACCGTGCCTCGTCCCTGGAAGTCCTCGGCGATCCAGTAGCCGATGGTGGTCGCCCGCTGCTCCCAGTCGGTGCGGTGAAAGCCGATGCCCCCGACGATCGCGCCGCGCTCGAGGATTGCGGCCTGGAAGCCTTGGTTGGGTGACGCTCCTCCGGGCAGCTGCACCTGGCGACCGAGGACGATCAGGCGGGGTTGAAGGCGTGCTCCTCCCAGCCGGCAATGCGGCGGTAGCCGACTTCGGCGTAGATCTTGTTCGACGTCGGGTTGGCCACGTCAGTGAACAAAATGCATCTGCGGGCACCGCCGGCTAGGGCCCGTCGGCTGGCCGCCGCAACCGCGGTCCCGGCGTACCCACGCCGACGGTGCTCGGGAGGTGTGTAAACGGGTCCGATACGCACGACGCCCGCCACCTCCGGCGCGCTGCCGACGAGCGACACCGCGCGGTCGTGGTGCCATACGAGCAGGGCATCGTGCGCCAGCCGCACGTCGACTATCGCCTCCGCCTGATCAGCGCCGGCTAATCCCGCTTCGAGCGTGAATGCTCTCATCCACTGGATCAACAGCTGGCGGTCCTCCTCTCCCGGAAGTCTGAGGTCGCCCTCGGCCGGCTGCGGGGGATCCTGCACTTGCTCGAGTTCATGCAGCGCCTCGCTCATCCGGCATTGTGTGTGGCCTCCGGTTTGGTCGCTCCAAGCGCGGGCGATGGCGCGTGCGGTGTCAGGCGGGCCGCTGACGCCCGGGAGCTGGGGGTCGGCGCGCAGCCATTGGGCGAGCAGTGCGTCAGCTGCGGGCGGATCGAGCGTGCTCGTGAGCATTACCCACGGAGGAGTGCGCAGCGCCGCGTAGTGCAGGTCACCTGTGTCGTCGACCCCGAGGACGAACAGCGGCGTCGCGCCGGCATGTGCGCCGTCCAGGATGCTCATCAGCACGGTGGCAAGGATGTTGCACTCGACTCGGGCGGCGAGGAAGTCACTCGCGCGGGCCGCGAATTCCTCGACGTCGCGGGTGACAATGAACTTCACCCGGTAACTGTGTCACGGCTCTGCCTCCGGCCCTGACGTCAGTAGTTGCCGGAAAGGTAATCCCAGGCGCGTCGAAGCTTGCTCACGAGCGCGATCGAACGGGGCGCTGCGGGGTCGTCGCGCATGATCGCCGGGTTGGGCGAGGGGCGCGGCAGCCTCTCGCACTCCTCACCCGTTAGCTTCAGCACCACGCCCTGTTCGTGGATCTCCTCGATCTCGGGCGCGTCGACGAAGCGGTGGCCGCCTGGGCCGGCGTGCTCCTGGATCGTGATTCCGTCGAAGACGTCTTCGTCCTCCACTGCCAGCACGTGCACGACATCACCGACGCGTATCCCGTCGGAGCTGAACACTGAGGTGCCCTTCTCGAGCACCTGGTAGGAGATCGGTGGACCGATATCCACGGGGCGAGCATACGAGGTCGCTGACGTCACACGCGCTGGAGACGAGTTGACGAGCGGATCGGGTGGGCGTGGTTTTGTAGAGTCTGACGCGCCAAGAGGCGGTCTCGATTTGCGGGCGGTAACGGTCATCCCCGGCAGTCCAGGGTCGACGCAGCTCGACGACGTGCCCGAGCCGCAGAGCGAGCAGGGGTCCGTGCTCGTTGAGACGCTGGCAGTTGGCGTGTGCGGCACGGATGTCGAGATCGCGAGTG
>JAFAZV010000169.1 GCA_019239445.1 Solirubrobacterales bacterium | reverse complement strand
CGGCTTGAGCCGTTGTACCTATTTGTCTAGACTGCCCCGCGGCGTGGGGCACGGCGGACCGAACGAGGAGAGCACATGAAGAGCAGTCTCGAGATTGCGCAGGAAGCCGAGCTTCAGCTAATCGAGCAGATCGCTGAGAACGCCGGCCTCAATCCCGACGAGGTCGAGCCCTACGGGCGCTACAAGGCCAAGGTGTCGCTGTCGGTGATCGACCGCCTCTCCGCCGTCCCCGACGGCAAGCTCGTCTGCGTGTCCGGGATCACGCCGACGAAAGCCGGCGAGGGCAAGACGACGACCGCGGTCGGGCTGACCCAGGGACTCGGGGCGATCGGCAAGTCGCCGGTGCTCTGCCTGCGCGAGCCGTCGCTTGGTCCGGTGTTCGGAATCAAGGGCGGCGCCGCCGGTGGCGGGCTCACCCAGGTCGTGCCGATGGAAGACCTGAACCTCCACTTCACCGGAGACATCCACGCCATTGGCGCGGCCAACAACCTGCTCGCCGCCCTCCTCGACGCGTCGATCCTGCACGGCAACCCGCACAAGATCGACGCGCTGCGCATCGGCTGGCGCCGCGCCGTCGACATGAACGACCGGGCGCTGCGCCAGATCGTGCTCGGCCTCGGCGGCCGTCCCAATGGTTATCCGCGCGAGAGCGCCTTCGACATCACCGCGGCATCTGAGGTGATGGCAATCCTCGCGGTCGCACGCGACTTGCACGACCTACGCCGCCGGCTCGGCGCGATCACCGTCGCGCACTCCTATGACGGCGCCAAGCCGGTGAGCGCCGAGGATCTCGGCGCCGCGGGTGCGATGACCGTGCTGCTCAAGGAGGCGCTCAAGCCGAACTTGATCCAGACGCTCGAGCACCAGCCGTGCCTGATGCACGCCGGCCCGTTCGCGAACATCGCCCACGGCAACTCCTCCCTGGTCGCCGACCTGATCGGGCTCAAGCTGGGCGACTACGTCCTCACCGAGTCGGGCTTCGGTTCCGACATGGGCATGGAGAAGTTCTTCGACATCGTCTGCCGTGTCGGCAAGCTCCGGCCGAGTGCGGTCGTGCTGGTCTCGACGGTGCGGGCGCTCAAGCACCACGGCGGTATCGAGGACGATCCGCGCGTCGACCGCGCTGCGGCGCTGGCGGCGATCGAGGCGGGCGCGGCGAACCTTCGCCGCCACCTCGGGATCGTGGCCGAGTTCGGTCTCCCCTGCGTGGTCGCAGTCAACCGGCGTCCGGGGGACACCGACGAGGAGCTGCAGCTCGTGCGCAAGCTCGCTCTCGAGAGCGGCGCATTCGCGGCCGAGGTCAACGAGGGCTTCGAGCGCGGCGGCGTCGGCGCGGCATCGTTCGCCGAGGCGGTGGTGGAGGCCTGCGAGCAGCCCAACGAGTTCCGCCAGCTGTACGACGACTCGGACTCGATCAAGTCCAAGATCGAGGCGGTCGCGAAGCGGGTCTACGGCGCCAAGGACGTTTTCCTCTACCCGGCCGCCGAGCAGCGGATCAAGCAGTTCGAGGCCGACGGGCTCGGCTCGTTGCCGATCTGCATGGCCAAGACGCACCTGTCGCTGTCGGCCGACGCGACACTGCTGAACGCGCCTGAGAACTTCACGCTCCAGGTTCGCGACCTACGGGCCTACACCGGCGCGGGCTGGGTCGTGCCGCTGTGTGGCGACATCCAGCAGATGCCGGGGCTCGGCAAGTCGCCGGCGGCCTCGAACGTCGACATCGACGAAGACGGACACACGGTCGGTTTGTTCTGAGACGGGTTTGCGGGTGCGAGAATGCCTCGGGCCATGAGTCGGCGCAACAACGGCTCCGCCAGAGCTCGCCCGTCACTCGTCGACAGCGCCGAGCAGGCGCTGCGCAATTGGCTCGCTCCAGGTCGCTACCGCACCGGCGACCGGCTCCCGCCCGAGCACGACGTGGCCGAGATGCTCGGTATCTCACGCGGCACGCTGCGGACGGCGCTGCAACGACTTGAGGACACAGGCGAGATCGTGCGCCGGCAGGGCAGCGGCACGTTCGTCGGCCGCGTCGCCGTCCCCACGCAGCTCGACGAGCGCCTCGAGCGGCTCGAGCCGTACTCGTCGCTGGCCAAGCGCCGCGGCGTCAGCCTCGCCGCGCGCCGATTGCGCGTCGAGCAGCGCGCGGTCGGCCCAGAGGTCGGGGAGCTCCTCCAGCTCGAACCCAGCACGGTCGTGACGACGGTGTTCCGCGTGCTCGTGGCCAGCGGCACGCCGGCGGCAGTGATGTTCGACGTCGTTCATCCGGCCATCGAGCTGCCCGAGACCAGGGCGCTGACGCGCAAGCTCGAGAGCGGCAAGATGGTCCTCGACGTCCTGATCGAGCTCGACGTGCCGGTCGGCTTCGCCAGAACCAGGGTCATGCCGTGTCTGGTCACGCCGCGCGAACAGGTCGGCAAGGCGCTCGGGATCCAGCGCACCACGGCGGCGCTCGAGCTCGAGGAGGTGATCCACGCTGGAAGCGGCGACCCCGTCGCCTACTCGCGAGACCTGTTCGCGCCAGGGGCGCTCGACGTCCACGTGATGCGATCGCTCGAGGCATTCAGCCCAGTCCCGATCGCTGGCGCCGGCAATTCTGGGCGACGTTCGCGCACCGAACGTCAGACCGGTGCCCGCGCAGCGACCGTCCGCCGCTAAGCGCTCTCTCGTGCTCTCCGCCGTAAGTACGGTCGCACCGAGAGGTGCGCCAGGCGGATGCATGCCGAGGACGCAGGAGGCAGCTGGACGACTCGGGCGCGGCCCATTGAGGCGAGGCAGGATGCCGAGCGGGCCGCAAGCCCGAGGGCTCGAATGCGATCGTATTTGCGGCGGAGAGCACTAGTGCCAGCGGCGCCCACTCGTCCCGTCGGCTCGGTTGCGCGCGCGCTGTCGGTGCTCGACGAGCTGGCCGCAAGCGAGACCCCGCTGGGCGTGAGCGCGCTCGCGCGGCGGTTGGGCGTCAACGCGAGCACGGCGTCGCGCCTGCTCAGCACGCTCGAGCACCATGGCTACGTCGAGCGCGAGCCGGGTGGTGCATACCGGCTCGGGTTGAAGCTGGTGGCGCTGGCCGATCGCGCGGTGGCCCGCTTCGACGTCCGCGCAGTGGCGCGGCCGCACCTGGAGGCCCTGGTGGCGAGCACGGGAGAGACCGCGACCTTGTCAGTTCCGGGAGACGAGGCCGCGGTCACGATCGACTTCGTCGCTTCGGCGTCTTCGGTGGCGAGCGTGGCGCGCCTCGGCCGGCCGAGCGTCGCTCACGCGACGGCCGCCGGCAAGGTCATGCTGGCCTTCACCGGCGCCGGTTCACACGATCCGGGCGAGCTGAGCGCGTTCACCGAGAAGACGATCACCGACCGCGACGAACTGGCGCGGCAGGTCGCGGTTGCGCGCGATCATGGCTTCGCCGAGGCCGCCGGCGAGCGCGAGCCCGATCTGGCCGCGGTCGCGGCGCCCGTGCTCGGGCGTGACAGCCAGCTGACGGCGATCATCGGGCTGCAAGGGCCGACCTCGCGCTTCACCGCGTCGCGGCGGCGCGCGGTGCGGCCGGCGCTGCTCGAGGCGGCGGTCGCGATAGGCCGTGGGCTGGGCGGATACCGCCCAGCCCCGTCCGAGAGGTGAATCTAGAAGCGGTTCGTGTACAGGTCGCAGAACACGCCGGTACCGAGGCCAGCAGTCTGCGTGACTTTGCAGTAGGACGCGCCGTTGAGCGTCTGGCCCTGGGCCGGGTACACGGCAATCGTCCCGGTATCGGCGGCGGGCGAGAAATACACGTTGGTCTCGTGGCGGATGTACAGCGACGGGTGGGGAGCATTGACCACCGACCCATTGCGCCCGCTGGCGGCGCTGGTGTCGGCTTTCTGGTAGTGCGGACCGGTGTCATCGATTTGAGTCGCGCTTTCCTGCAGGAAGGCCTGCCCGAACAGGAACATCTTCTTGTCGCAGCCGATGCCGCCGAACCAGTTCACGATCGTCTTCCCGTTCGAGGGCGTCTTCGTCTGAGTGAAGTTGACCGAGCAAAGCGCGCTAACCACCTCGCTGGGCCTGCCGATCCTGCGAGTGGCTCCGCGTAGAAGCGCTGTCCCGGCTAGGCCGACCACCTTGCCGTGGCGGAGCTGCACCACGATCAACGCTCGATTCTTGGGCAGCTGCGAGCGGATCGGCGCCCGAGCCGGCGCCGGCGGGCCGTTGCCGAGCCGGTGCTGACGAGCCAGCGACGAGCTGGCCAGTCCGGACATTCCCACAGTCACGACGATCGCCGTCGCGAGCGCCTTCTTACGCATTGCTCTCTCCCTCCGTCGCTCGGTCAGTTACCCGGCCGTGCGCGCAGAGTACTGGCAAACGCGGCGGGTAGGCAGTTTCGCCTCGTTCGAGGTGGTCAGCTCCAGGGATAAGGGCTGTGCGAAACCGGATGCAGCTGCCCGGTGCTGAAACGCTCAAAGGCGAACGGGCGCAGCAGGGTCGAGTGCTCGCCGCGCAGCACGCGCGCGATCTCGCTTCCGACCGCGATCATCTTGTAGCCGTGGTTCGAGTCCGCGGCGACGAACACGTTGGGGCGCATGTAGTCGAACACGGGGAAGTTGTCGACCGTGAACGCGCCGACGCCGCCTGAGCGCGCTTGGCGGTAGAGCTGGCGCGCGCCGGCGAAGCGCTCGAGGCAGTGCGACAGCGCCGCCGACCACATGTCCGGGAAGCCCGCCTCGACCGTCCCGGTGGGGTACGGATCGACTGTGAAGGTGTGGCCGACGCGCAGCGGCGAGGCGCCGCCCTGGACGCTCGAGCGATCGGGCTTGAAGTAGATGCCCCACGGCTTCTCAGTGATGAGCCGCCCGTCATCGTCGCGCAGCGGCTGGTCTGAATCGAGATGGATGACACCGGACCCGCGCCCGTCGGCGGTGACGAACGTCCCCGGATCGACCTGCACCTCGCCCTCTTGCAGATACCAATACGTCCACATCGGCTGATCCTCAATCACGCTCCCGTCCGGCTGGCGCACGTCGATCCGATCCTCGAGGCCGAGCATCTCCCACAGCGTCGCGATCCACGGGCCCACCGCGACCACCACCTGCTCGACCTCGATCGTGCCGGCGCTGGTCTCCACCGTCTTCACGGCGCCTGAAGCATCGAACTCGAAGCCGGTGACCTCGACGCCGGTGGCGATCTCGGCGCCGGCGGCACGAGCCTTGTCGGCCAGGCCGAACATCGACTCTCGATTGAACGCATAGCCGCCGGCGTGCTCGTGCAGGCAAACCGTGATGCCGGGCGCACGCCAGTCCGGGTACAGCGCGCGCATGTGGGCGGTCACGGCTTCTTCGCCGAGGTGCAACTCGGAGGGGTAGCCGATCTCCTGCTGGCGCTCGAACACCTCGGTCAGGTCGCCCTCCTGGGCCGGCGGCCCCAACGCGATGTAGCCGTCACTGTGGTAGGCGAACGTCCCCGGATCGGACTCCCACACCTCGACGCACGCGGCCATCAGCTCGCACATCGCCGGCTGGAAGTAGTTGTTGCGCACGACCCCGCAGGCGATCCCCGACGCGCCGGCCGCGACACCCGTCTTGTCGACAACCAGCACCCGCTCGCCGGCGGAGGCGAGGTGCCACGCGGTCGAGAGGCCGTGCACCCCTGCCCCGATCACCAGCACCGATATCGATCCGGGTATTTCGTCAGCCACCGCCACACCACCGCCTTTGCCTATTGCGCAACTTGATTGCCGAGCATGCATGAGAGCATAGAGAGGCTGGCGGTTCCAGTCGAGCGTGCGGCTCTTGTCGCCTGCTTGCCGTGGCGCACGCGCGCGCGCCGACTCGAAGGGACACGGCCCTGCGACGCGCTCGGAGCGCCCGCCATCGCTACGGAGCGCCCGCCATCAGTTCCACCAGCGGTATCTCGTAGAGGACGCGGCCCGACGGCTCGTCTGGGCACAGGCGTCCGCGGTGGGCGACTACCCAGCTGTCAAATTCGGCTCGTCGCTCCTCTTCGATCTCGTTGCGCAGCACGACCTTGCAGTCCGCTCTCCGATCTCCAAGAGCGGCGGCGCTGGGCGGCATCATGATCAGACGTCTGCGGATCTCGTCGTCGGCCATCTCCGGCCTCTTCCTGGCTGGCTGGACCCTCAAACAAACGCGATACTGCGCCACCGTGCCCGCCGACCCTTCGACCCGCCCGCTGCGGGAGCTGCTGGACGAGGTCGCGGCGGCGACGCCGGCGCCGGGCGGCGGCACCTCGGTGGCGTGGACGTGCGCGCTCGCGGCGGCGCTGGTGGAGATGGCGTCGGCCTTCGCCGGACCGGGCGCCAGCCAAGCCGCGACCCGCGCCGGAGCCTTGCGTGAGCGCGCGCTCGCGCTCGGGGAGCAGGAGCTGCGCAGCTACAGGCCGGTGCTCGAAGCGCTGAAGCTGCCGCGCGACGATCCAGAGCGTCCATCGCGCCTCGACGCGGCACTGTCCGCCGCAGCCGAAGCGCCACTCGAGCTGGCGCGCGCCGGCGCCGAGATCGCGGGCTTGGCGCGCGGCACGGCGCAGTCGGGTTCGGTTCACCTGCGCGGTGACGCCGAGGCGGGGCTGCTGCTTGCCGAAGCGGCCTGTCAAGCCGCCGCGAACCTGGTCCAGATAAACCTCGCCGGCCGCGCCGATGACCCGAGGCTCGAGGAGACGGAATCACTACGACGGAGCGCCGCCGCGTTGCGAGCCGAGGTGGTCGAGGCGGCGTAGCGGCAGCTCAGAAGACGATCGTCCGTCCTTCGTGCACGAGCACACGGTCGTCGAGATGACTGTGCAGGGCACGCGCCAGCACGACCCGCTCGAGATCGCGTCCCACCCGGACGAGGTCCTCGACCGTGTAGCCGTGCCCAACTCGCTGCACGTCCTGGTCGACGATCGGCCC
>JAFAZV010000084.1 GCA_019239445.1 Solirubrobacterales bacterium | reverse complement strand
GCGGCCTCGGCGCCGAGCGCTGAACCCCCACGACGGTGGCGAGCGCGACGCGATCGCCCCGCTCGTGCCATCTGGTGATTTCCGGAAGTACGTCTCTCACATTTCCTCCAAGGTCTCGGCCAGCTGTTCAAGTGAAGCAAGCGAGTTTCCCGCCAGGAGCTCATCGGTGTGCGGGACGGCCGCGCGCATGCCTCGGGTGAGCGGCTCGTAGTCGGGATGGGCCGCCAGCGGGTTCAGCCAGACGAGGCGATGCGCACTCCGCCGCAGCCGCTGCATCTCGAGTCCCAAGACATCGGGATCTCCGCGATCCCAGCCGTCGGACAGGATCACGACTACAGCTCCGCGTCCGAGTCGGCGTCCATGGGCGCGGTTCAGCTCGGCCAGCGCGGCTCCGATCCGCGTTCCGCCCGCGAAGTCGACCACCGCCTCGGCGGCACGATCGAGCGCGCGGTCGTGATCGCGGCCGGAGAGCTCGTGCGTGATCCGCGTCAGCCGGGTGCCGAACGCGAAAGCTTCGACACGGCGCCGGGCCGCGACGCAGGCGTGCAGATACTGGAGCAGCACTCGCGCATACGGCTCCATCGAGCCCGAGACATCGCACACGAGCACGACTGGCCGCTGCCGCACGCTCGGCGCGCGCCAGTGACGATGCACGGGAACGCCGACCGTGCGCAGCGACGCTCGCAGCAGCCGCCGCAGGTCGGGCTCGTGGCCTCGCCGACGGACCGGCCGCGTCCGGCGCGAGATGCGCGTCGGACCGCGGTGTGCGAGGCGCGCGATGAGCTCGCGAGCCTGGGCCATCTCGGCGTCGCTGTAGTGGGCGAAGTCCTTCACGCGCAGCAGCTCGAGCTCGCTCCACGCGGCCGGAACCGGCGCCGGATCCTCGGCGCCCGTCGCCTGCTCGGGGGCGGCGCCGCTCATTCCCGATCGCGGAAGAGCCTCGCGCTCGACCGTGCCCAGCTCGTTCAGCGGCTGCTCCCGGCCGGGCGGATGCTCGTCCCCGAACACCGACAGGAACGCGTGCTCGAAGTGCTCGAGATCCTCCCGGCGCGAGCACAGCACCGCCCGCAGCGCCCGCTTGGCATCGGCGCGCGAAGTGCAGTCCACCGCCGCCAGGGCGCGATGCGCCGTCAATAACTCGCCGAGGCCGACGCGCGCGCCCGCGAGGCGCATCTGCGCGGTGAGCCTCGAGAGCGGGTCTACGACCGCCTCAGACACCTTCCAGCACCTTGCGCTCGCGTACGCGCTGCAGGTCCTCGTGGACCTTCAGAGCGACGCCGAGCGTCTCCTCGAGATCGCCGTCTTCGCCGAGTGCGAGCAACGCCTGAGCCCATACGAGCGTCTCGCCCACCCCTGGAAGCTTGTACAGGTCGGCCTGTTCGCGCAGCCGTGAGACCGCGGTCACGACGCGGGCGGCGACCGACTCGGGAACGTCGGGCACCCGTGCGTGCACGATCGCGCGCTCGCGCTCAGGTGACGGATAGTCGATCCAGTGATAGAGGCAGCGGCGCTTCAGCGCATCGTGGAGCTCGCGCGTGCGGTTGGAGGTGAGGACAACCACGGGACGGTGCTGGGTGGAGACCGTGCCGAGCTCGGGAATCGTCACCGCGAAGTCGGACAGGAACTCGAGCAGGAAGGCCTCAAACTCGTCATCGGCACGGTCTATCTCGTCGATCAGCAGCACGACCGGGCCTGCGTGTTCGAGCGCCTCGAGCAGCGGCCGCCGGAGCAGGAAACGGCGTGAGAACAGCTCGCCTTCGTTGACGCCGCTCTCAGCGGCACGCAGCGCCAACAGCTGCCGCGCGTAGTCCCAGTCGTAGACCGCGTGGTGAAGGTCGATCCCCTCATGACACTGCAGGCGGATCAGGCGAGCGCGGCTCGCCGCGGCCATGGCTCGCGCCACCTCTGTCTTGCCGACGCCCGCCTCTCCTTCGACGAGCAGCGGCTGCTCGAGCTTGACCGCGAGCGCGACTGCCAGCGCGAGCGGGCGATCGGCGAGGTATCCCTGGGCGCTGAGCGCGGCGCGCGCCGCCTCGACGGAGCCGATGTCGGAGAAGCTCACTGCGGCCCGGCGGCCTCCTCGAGAGCGCGCCGGCACAGGACGCGCGCCAAGTGGCGCTTATAGTCGGAGCTGGCGTTGAGGTCAGCCGGCGGCTCGGTGCCATCGGCCGCGTGCTCCGCGGCCTTGGCGATCGTCTCAGCACTCAGCGGCTGCCCGCGCAACGCCTCCTCGACGCCGGTGGCACGTAGCGGCACGGAGCTCATGTGCGTGAGGCCGATCCGGATGTCCTCGCAGACCTCGCCGCTGCGCTTGACCAGCGCCGCCACCGCCACCATCGCCCAGTCCTCGCTGCGGCGGTTGAACTTCTCGTAGCCAAAGCCCCAGCCGTCGAAGGCCGGGAAGTGCACTTCCGTGAGGACCTCTGTGGGCTCGACTGCAGTCTCGAGGTAATCGCGGAACAGATCCTTGGCCGCGATCGTGCGCTGTCCGTGGGGGCCGACCGCGGTCACACTAGCCTCGGCCATGAGGATGATGGCCGGGAGATCCGAGGCCGGATCGCCGTGGACCAGCGAGCCGCCGATTGTGCCGCGATTGCGCACCTGCGGGTCTGCAATCGTGCCGGCAGCGCGAGCGAGGAGACCGAGCTCGGGCGTGTGCTCGAGCACGGTGTGCGGCGTCATCGCGCCGATCCTCCAGCCGCCGTTCTGCTTCTGGACCCCGTGCAGACCTGGAACCCTGCGCAGGTCGACGAGCAGCGACGGAGCGGCCAGACGGAGCTTCATCAGCGGCAGCAGCGAGTGGCCGCCGGCCAGCAGCTTCGCGTCCTCGCCTCCTTCCGCCAGTGCGGTGAGCGCCGCTTCCAGCGTCTCCGGCGCCACGTAGTCGAACTCCGCCGGAATCATGCCGCCGCACCTCCGTTCTGCGCCTCCTGTATCGCCTCCCAGACCCGCATCGGAGTGAGCGGCATGTTGATGTAGGTGATGCCGAGCGGGCGCAACGCGTCGATCACAGCATTTGTGACCGCGGCGCTGGCCGCGATCGTTCCGGCTTCGCCGACTCCTTTGACGCCAAGCGAGTTGACGGGCGAAGGCGTCTCGGTTCGGTCGGTCTCGAAGCTGGGCAGCTCGGCAGCCGTCGGCAAGGCGTAGTCGACGAACGTGCCGGTCACGAGCTGTCCGTTCTCGTCGTAGGCGATGCGCTCATACAGAGCCTGCCCAATCGCATGCGCAATCCCGCCATGCACCTGCCCCGCGATCAACATCGGGTTGATGGCCGGGCCGCAGTCGTCCACTGCGACGTACCGCACGACGTCGACCTTCCCCGTCTCCGTGTCGACCTCGACCATGCAGGCGTGAGCACCAAACGGGAACACGAAGTTCTCCGGCTCGTAGAAGTTGGTCATCTCGAGCCCCGGCTGCATCCCCTCGGGCAAGTCGATGCCGAGATAGGCCTCGCCCGCGACGTCCGCCAGCGACATGCCTTTGTCAGGTGAACCCCGGACAGCGAACTTCCCGTCGCGGAGCTCGATGTCCTCAGGTGCGGCCTCCAGCTTGTGGGCGACGATCAGCTTGGCCTTCGCTGCCACCTGATTGGCCGCCTGCGCAACCGACTCGCCACCCACGGCCAGGGACCGCGAGCCGTAGGTTCCCCGGCCCTCAGGGCCGAAACCGGTGTCCCCGTGCACGACCTCGACGACTGACGGATCCACGCCGAGCCGGTCGGCGGCGATCTGCGCGAAGCCGGTTTCATGGCCTTGGCCATGCGGCGAGCTGCCGGTGTAGACGGTGACGGCACCGGTGTTGTGCACACGGACCATCGCGGACTCCCAGAAACCGGCCTGCACGCCGACGATCGGTGGACCTGCGACGCGCGAGGGTGCGAGTCCGCAGATCTCCGTGTAGGTCGAGAAGCCGAGGCCGCGGAGGGTGCCTTGCCGCCGCGCCTGCTCCTGCTCGCGGCGGAAAGCGTCAACGTCGACGTGTTCGAGTAGACGCGCGAGCGTCTTCTCATAGTCGCCGGAGTCGTAGACGACGGCGGTCGCCGACTGGTACGGGAACGCATCTTCGGGGATGAAGTTCTTGCGTCTCAGCTCCAGACGATCCATTCCGAGCTCCTGAGCCAGCTGCTCGAGGGTCACCTCGACCATGTGCGTCGCCTCGGGCCGGCCGGCTCCGCGTATCGCGTCCGTCGACATCTTGTTCGTGAACACGCCGACGATCTCCGTCTTCACGTTCGGGATCGCGTAGCACCCGCCCATCACGAACGCCCCGAGGGACGGGATCAGCGGGGTGAGGAACATGTTGTACGCCCCCATGTCGGCGAGGATCCGCACGTGCCAGGCGGTGATCGTCCCGTCGCGTTTCGCACCCATCCGCACGTGCGCGATCTGGTCTCGGCCATGGTGGCTCGTCGCCATGTGCTCGCTGCGCGTCTCGACCCATTTCACGGGCATTCCGAGGCGGCGCGAGCACCACGGGATCAGGATCTCTTCCCCGTAGATCTGCAGCTTGGCGCCGAAGCCGCCGCCGACCTCAGGCGCGATCACCCGCACCTTCTCTTCGCTGATGCCGAGCATCAGCGCCAGAAACAGCCTCGTGTAGTGCGGAATCTGAGTCGAGCTCCACACCGTGACCGAGCCCGCCCGGTAGTCGGCCAGCACAGCCCTCGGCTCGATCGGCGCACCCGAGGTACGGTGATTGACGACGCGGCGCTCGACGATCACCTCGGCCTCGGCAAAGCCCTGCTCGACGTCGCCTCCCTCGAGCGGCCACTCGTGGATCTTGTTCGTCCCGAGCTCCTCGTGAACCAGCGGGGCGTCCTCCTCGAGCGCTGCCTCAGGGTCGACAACTGCGGGAAGCGCCTCGTACTCGACGAGGACGTCCTCGACTGCGTCCATTACGCGATAGCGGTCCTCGCCGATGACGACCGCGACGGGATCGCCGACGTAACGCACCTTGTCGCGCGCCAGCGGCCAGTGCGGCGGGTTACGGACCTCGACTCCCGGCGGCCCCCACGCCATCGGCAGCGGCGCCTGCAGGTTGGTCATGTCCTGCCCGGTGAACACACCGTGCACTCCCGCTCGCTCGGTGGCTTGGCTCGAGTCGATCGAGACGATCCTCGCGTGAGCTTCGGGCGAGCGGACCAGCGCCGCCCACAACGTGCCCGGCAACGTGAGATCGTCGACGTACCGCCCCCGACCGGTTATCAGGCGGGGATCCTCCTTGCGGCGCAGCGCTTGCCCCACGTGGAGGCCGGCTGCGGCCGTGTCACGCTCATGCGCCGCCTTAGCGGCAATTCGCGCGATCTCGGCCTCGGGACCGCCTGCGCTCATGCCGTCACCTCCTGCTGCTGCGCAACCGTGGCTGATTTCGTCTTGGCGGCATCGAGCACCGCGCGAACAATGTTGTGGTAGCCCGTGCACCGGCACAGGTTGCCTTCGAGTGCGTGCCTGACCTCCTCCTCAGTCGGATTCGGGTTCTCGGCCAGCAGGCCGGCGGCGGCCATGATCATCCCCGGTGTGCAGTAGCCGCACTGCAGTCCGTGGTCGTTCCAGAACGCCTCCTGGAGCGGATGCAGCTGATCCTCCGAGCCCATGCCCTCGATCGTCGTCACGGTGGCCCCGTCGGCTTGAACCGCGAGTACGGTGCACGACTTCACCGCCCGCCCGTCGAGATGAACAGTGCAGGCGCCGCAGTTCGAGGTGTCACAGCCGACGTGCGTGCCGGTGAGTCCCAGCCTGTCGCGCAGCGCGTGGACGAGCAGCAGGCGCGGCTGCACATCGATTTCTTCCTTGACGCCGTTGACCTTCAGGCGTACCGGCACGGTCGTGCTCATTCCTCTCTCTCCTCAGGTTTTTGCGCGGTCAAACCTCGACCTTACCCCACGCGCAGAGGTCTATGCAGTGATTGTCAGGGCGTCGTGAGGGGTCGCGCCGAGAGGCCCTCCGGCGGCGGTGAATCAGCCGGCGCAAGCCGCGCCCGCCGCGGAGCCGTCGCACCCGCGCGCGGGATCCCGGACCGGCCGTTTGCCCGCTCCCGCGGCCCTCTCCGGCCCTCGAGGACGCCAGGCAGCAAGCCGCGGCGGGAGCCGACCGCCGGTCGAAAGCCAGGAACCGGCAAGGATCAGCAGGAGGCCGGCGACTGCGCCCGCGCCCGGCCGCTCGCCCAGGAGGGCCACGCCCAGCGCCACGGCAACCACAGGATTTACGTAGGTGATGACGGTGGCCCGGCTCGTGCCGGCCTCGCGGATCAGCACTGTGAAGATCACGAACGCGAGCGCGGTGCACAGAAGCCCCAGCACGATCACGCACGCGATCGCTCCAGCCGACGGCACGCGCGCCGGCAGGTCGAGCGCCGCGCCCGGGGCGAGCAGGACGGACGCCACCGCCAGGCTCGCGCCGATGGCGGCGCGCGGATCGAGCCCGGGCAGGCGCAGCTTGATCACCATCGGCCCGATCGCGTAGCCGGCGGCGGCCAACAGGATCGCCGCCGTGCCGAGTAGCTCACTGCCACTCCCGGCGACGTCGATGCCGACGAGCGCCACCACCCCGCCGAAACCGATCAACAGACCAAAGGCTCGCAGCGACGTCGGGCGCTCCGAGCGGTCGTAGCGCAGCGCCAGGAGCGCGCCGATCAGCGGCACCGAGGCGATCACGATCGCCGCCAGCGACGAGGACACGCGCTGTTCGCCGTAGGCGATGAGCGGAAACGGGAACGTCACCTCGGCCACGGCGTAGAGCACGAGCCAGCGCAGGTGTCCGCGCAGCGCCGGCAGCGTTCCCGCTCGCCACGCAAGCGCCAGCAGCACGGCGGCGGCTAGCGCGACCCTCCCCCACGCGAGCACGAACGGCGTTACGCCGCCGCGGACGGCGATCCGGATGAACAGGTACGGGATGCCCCAGATCAGCGAGATCGCGGCAAAGGCAAGCCAGGCGCGGCGGGTCACGCACCCCAGTCTTACAGGTCGACCCCGAGCCCGAACCGCACCATCGGGCGTCCCAGCTCAGATCTCCAGCCGTGACTCCTCGAGGTCGAGGTCGCGGATCACGCTGTTCATCGTCTCGTTCGAGATCGCGCCGTCGTCGCGGGCGTCGATCAGGGCCGCCCGCTGCGCCGCGAGCACGCTCTGCACGACCTGCTGGAAAGCGAGCGAGCGATCCTCATAGCCGTCGTCTTCAACTTTGCCGGCGCGCGCGGCGAAGCGGCGCCGCCGGTAGTCGTACATCCCGCGCAAGCGCTCGATCGTGTCCTCGCGCGTCCACTCCTCCCTCGCCAGCTCATCGAGCTGGCGCAGCGCCGCTTTCGTCGCGACCAGGCGCGCGCGTATCTCCTCGGCCTCCTCGCTGCCGTCACGTACGACGTGAAGGCGCCTGATCAGCGTTGGCAGCGTCAGCCCTTGGAGGACCAGCGTGCCGAAGATCACGGCGAAGGTGAGGAAGATGATCAGGTTGCGGCTCGGAAATGGCTGACCGGAGTTGGTCGACAACGGCACGGCCAGGGCCGCCGCCAGCGACACCGCGCCGCGCATCCCGCTCCAGGCCAGGACGAGTCGCGGCCCGGCCCCAATCCGGCGCGCGCGCTGGCTAGGACGCCGGTCGAGTACCCGGATGAGGTACGGCACGGTGAAGAACCAAACGATCCGGGCCAAGATCACGACGACCACCACAGCGACCGCGTAGCCGGCGTAGGTGCTGAAGGAGTCGCCGGAGAGGCCTCGGACCACGCTGCGCAACTGCAACCCGACCAGCACGAACAGGCTCGCGTTGAGGATGTAGTCGAGCATCTCCCAGACGAACAAGCCCTGCAGCCGAACGCGAGCCGAGATGATGCGCGGGCCCTTGATGCCCATGTAGATCCCGGTCGTCACCGCCGCCAGCACACCGGAGGCGCCAACCGCGTTGGCGGGCAGGAATGCGGCGTAGCCGCTGAGCAGCGAGATCGTGATGCTGGTCTGGGCGTCGCTGATGCGCCCCCTCACCTGAGCGACCACCCACCCCACGACGACGCCGATCGCAATGCCACCCACGGCGCCGACGGCGAACCGCAGCCCGGCATCGAGGATCGAGAACGTGCCGCTGACCACGGCGGCGATGGCCACCTTGTAGGCGACGAGCGCGGTGGCGTCGTTGAACAGTCCCTCGGCCTCGACCGCGCTGACGAGAAAGCGCGGGAAGTCGAGGCGGCGCATGATCTCCGTGCCGGCGAGCGGATCGGTGGGCGAGACGATCGCGCCGAGCGTGAATGCCGCTGCCCACGGCAGACCGGGGATCAGCGCGTGGGCGATCAGCGCCACAGCGGCCATCGTCACGAGCACCAGCCCGACCGCGCTCAAGGTCACGCCGCGTTGATTCGCGCGGATGTCGCCCAGGTTGGCGAAGAACGCGGCCGAGTACAGCAGCGGAGGCAGGAACACAACGAGCACGACGTTCGGATTCAGCGTGACGGTTGGGATGCCCGGGATGAAGCCGAACAGCGCTCCGCCCACGACCAGCACGATCGGGTATGGGAGCCCCATCTGGCGGGCCACCGCTCCGAGGCCGGCAACCGCCACCAGCAGCGCGATGAGCACGATCTCGGCCTGGTGCATGCGCGTCGGCTATCCGTCGCGTGTGGACATCTCAGATTCGGCTCGAACGCCGGCCTCGGCGCCGGCCGAGCCTTACGTCGGGCCGGCGCCGCCGTTGCGCCGCGGGCAGAGCTACCACCACTTCCGCTCGCGCGCCTCCTCGGTGCCGCCGGTTTGGTCGAGGCGATCGAGCTCGGACATCTCCTCGTCGCTGAGCGTGAAGTCGAAGATGCGCGCGTTCTCCTCGATCCGCTCTTGATGTGTCGACTTGGGGATCACGATCGTGTCCCGCTGCAGGCACCAGCGCAACAGCACCTGCGCTGAAGTGCGATCTACGCGCTCGGCGATCGAGGTCACTGCGCGATCGCGCAGGTGGCGCCCGGTGCCGAGCGGGCTGTAGGCCTCGAGCGCTACGTCGTGCCGCTCACACGCCGCGAGCAGGCCGCGGCGGTACTCGACCGGACTGAACTGGACCTGGTTGACCACGGGCGGCGTGGAGGCTGCGCCGATCACCTGCTCGAGCTCTGACGTGCTGAAGTTCGAGACGCCGATCGAGCGGGCGTGGCCGCGTTCGTGTGCCCGCTCCATCCCCGGCCACGCCCACGTCGAGCCGCCCTGGGGCCAGTGGATGATGTACAGGTCGACCTGATCGACCCCAAGCCGCTCGAGGCTCCGTTCGATCTCCTCCGCGGGGTCTTTGCGAGCTGGATAGAACTTGGTCGTGAGGAACACCTCATCCCGCGGAACGCCGCTGCTCTGAAGCGCGCGGCCGACGCTCGCCTCGTTGCCGTACGCCTGCGCGGTGTCGATGTGCCGATAGCCGGCCTCGAGCGCCCACAGGACAGCGTTTTCGCATTCACGCCCGTCCGGTACCTGCCATACGCCCAGGCCGAGGACCGGCATGCGGTTGCCGTCCGAGAGCTCACGTAGCCGTTCGGCCGGGAGCACGTATTGATCTGACACGGTTTCTCCTTGTCGTCGTCGAGGGGCGAAGGTTCGCTGGCCGTAGGATTCCCCGCTCAAGCTGATGTGACCGCGAGGAGGCCAGATGGGCTTTGATCAGTATCACGAGCCGCCGGAAGAGCTGCCATCGGCGACGCGAACCTTCGCGCGCCTGTGTGCGTCGCTGACCGAAGAGGCCGAGGCGATCGGCTGGTACGAGCAGCGCCTCGCGCTCGAACGCGATCCCGACGCCGCCGCGGTCATGCGCGATGCGCAGGGAGAAGAGTTCAAGCACTTCTCGATGGACCTCGAGATGCTGCTGCGGCGGACGCCGCCCTGGAGGAAGATCGCTCAAGGCGTGCTCTTCCAACCGGGCGACGTGGTCGAGCGAGCCGAGACGGTCGAGGCCGAGGTCCTCGAGGGCGAGTCCGGAAGCGAAGGCGCGACGGAAGACGGCTCCCTGGGAATACGGAGCTTGAGAGGAATCGAGCGATGAACCACCTACTACGAGGACTCGCCCCGATCAGCGATGCGGCCTGGACCGCGCTCGACGACGAGGCGCGCGAGCGGCTATCGCCGCCGCTGGCTGCGCGCAAGTTGGTCGACTTCTCCGGGCCGCACGGCTGGGAGCACTCCGCCACCAACCTGGGCCGCACGGCGCCCCTTGGCGAGGCCCCCTGCACCGGGGTCAGCGGGCTGCGCCGCCGCGTTCTCCCGCTGGTCGAGGTGCGAGCCGAGTTCGAGCTCGCGCTCAGCGAGCTGCGCGATGCCGATCGGGGCGCATCAGATCCAGACCTCGCGCCTCTCGACAAGGCCGCGCATCAGATTGCCGTGGCCGAGAACATCGCCGTGTTCCATGGCTGGCCCGGCGCGCTCGCGGGGATCAGCGAGGTCTCGCCTCACGAGCCGATCCCGCTTGGCCCCGTTCCCGATGAGTACCCGCGACCGGTCGCGGCGGCCGTCCAGCGCCTGCTCCAGCACGGCGTCAGCGGTTCCTACGCGCTGGCGCTCGGCGGCGAGCAGTACACCCGTGTGGTCGAGACGGCGGAGCACGGCGGCTACCCGCTGCTCGAGCACCTGCGCAAGATCCTCGAAGGTCCGATCGTGTGGGCGCCAGGCGTGCGGGGCGCGATCGTGCTCAGCCTGCGCGGTGGCGACTTCTTGTTCGAGTCCGGGCAGGATCTCTCGCTCGGCTATACGAGCCACGACGCGGATGTGGTGCGGATGTACCTCGAGGAGAGCTTCAGCTTCCACGTCGCCACGCCCGAGGCAGCGGTGACGCTGAGCGCCTAACGGCGCTGCCCGGCGCCGCTACTCGGTGGCGAGGATCACGTCGGAGGCCTTGATCACCGCCGTGACCTGAGTGCCTTCGCCAAGCCCGAGCTCCTGCACGGCCTCAACGGTTATCGAAGCCACGAGGCGCTCCCCTGCCACGTCGATGGCGACGTTGGCGATCGCTTCGCCGCGATTGATGCTGGTTACCGTGCCGGTGAGCTGGTTGCGGGCGCTGAGCTTCATCTGCGAGTCTCCTGTTCTTACGTGGATGTGGGGATGCTCTATCAGAACCAGGGACTGACGAGCTCGTCGGCCTAGCCTCGCGATCTCGTGCCCGACCCGCTGGACGATCACGATCAGCTCGCCGAAGCGCTCAATTTCGCCGCCGGCGCTGCGCAGCATTACCTGGGCGACATCGATCAGGCGCGGATCCTCTGCCCCGGCTTCGAGAAGACAATCGATGGTTGGAGCGACGCCATGCCGGAGACGGGAGACGGGACGTTGGCTGCCCTGCGCGAGCTGGCCACGCGCGGCGCGAGCGCGGCTACCCGTTCGAGTGGCCCGCGCTTCTTTCATTTCGTCATGGGCGGTGGCACGCCCGCGGCGCTCGGAGCCGATTGGCTCACGTCAACCTATGACCAGGTCGCGTTTGCCTGGGCCTCCTCGCCGCTGGCGGCGCGACTCGAGCAGGTAGCGCTCGACTGGTTGCGCCAGCTCTTCGAGCTGCCGCGCGAGTTCGGCGGCGTATTCACGAGCGGAGCGACGATGGCCAACTTCGTCGCCTTGGCTGCCGCGCGCAACTGGTGGGCGGAGCGTTGCGGCGTTGACGTGGAGGAGCGGGGGCTTCGCGAGCTGCCCGAACCGCTGATCGTCTCGAGCGGCTACCTGCATCCGAGCGCCGTTCAGGCGATCGGGATGCTCGGCTTCGGCCGCGGATCGATCAGACGTCTGACCAACGACCCGGTCGGCCGGATCGACCTTGGTGCGGTCGAGCGCGCGTTGGATCTCGCCGCTCCCGCTCGTTCGATCGTGATCGCGAACGCAGGCGAAGTCAACGCCGGCGACTTCGACCCGATCGCCGAGCTCGCGGATCTGGCCGAACGCTACGACGCCTGGCTGCACGTCGACGGCGCCTTCGGCTTGTTCGCGCGCCTCGTGCCGGAGGCTCGCGAGCTCGCGGAGGGCGTCGAGCGCGCGCATTCGGTGATCGCCGACGCGCACAAGTGGTTGAACGTGCCCTACGACTGCGGTTTCGCGTTCGTGCGCGAGGTGGAGCGGCTGCCTCGGGCGCTCAATGTGGGAGCCCCCTATCTGCCCTCTGCCGTTGATCCCCATCCGTCTTTCGGTTTCATCGCGCCTGAGAGCTCACGCCGGGCGCGGGCCTTCAGCGTGTGGGCGACGCTGCGGGCCTACGGGCGCGACGGTCACCGCGCCATGGTCCGGCGGCATCTGGCTCTGGCCCAGCACCTCGCCAGGCGGATCGACGCGACGCCCGAGCTGGAGCGTCTCGCCGAGGTGCGATTGAACATCGTCTGCTTCCGCGTCCATCCCGAGGGCTGGCCGGACGAGCAATTGGACGCGCTGAACCGTGAGGTGGGTGAGGCGCTGCTGGCCGACGGCCGGGTGTTCGTCGGCACCACGACCTACGCCGGCAAGGTCGCGTTGCGACCGGCGATCGTCAACTGGCGTACGCGCGAAGAGGACGTCGATCTGCTGGTCGACGTCCTCCGCGAGCTGGTGGCGGCTAGAGTCGGATAACCCTCAGCCGCCCCGCTTCAGGCGCGGGCGCCTTGGTGCGCCACATGCGGCAGCCACCCGAGCCGTTCGGGGAGATACCAGTTGGCCTCGCCCAGCAGCCTCATCAACGCCGGCAGCAGCACGGCGCGCACGATCGTTGCGTCGATCAGGATCGCCGCTGCCAGCCCAACGCCCAGCTGCTTGAACTCGAGGGCACCGAGGGACGCGAAGATCGCGAACACGGCCACCATCACCATCGCTGCGCTCGTGACCACCCCGGCCGTCGACTTGATCCCCTGCGCGATCGCCTCGGCAGTTGGCGCGCCCTGGTCGTGGGCCTCGCGGATCCGGCTGAGGATGAACACGTGGTAGTCCATCGATAGGCCGAACAGGATCACGAACAGGAACAGCGGCAGCCACGACGTGATCGCACCGGTCGATTTGAACGCCAGCAGCCCTTCCGCCCAGTGGCGCTGGAAGACGAGCGCGAGCACGCCGTAGGCGGCACCGACGGAGAGCAGGTTGAGGACGATCGCCAGCAGCGCGATCGTTATCGAGCGGAACGTCACCAGCAGGAGCACGAACGCCATCGTGAGAACGAACGCGAACACGAGCGGAAGGTGAGCCTTCATCGATGCGCTGAAGTCCTTCGAGCTCGCCGTCATCCCGGTCACTTGCGCCTTGACACCGGGCACCTGCCCCAGCGTCGACGGGATCACGTCCCCACGCAGCACCGCCAGGGCGCGGTACGAAGCGGCGTCGGTGCCCGTGCCGCTCAGCGGCACGGAGACGACCGCGACCGCGCCCGCGCGGTCGATGGCAACGCTCACCGGCGGGTGCATCTGTCCCGTCGCCAGCGCCCGCCGCTCGAGCCCGGCGATCGCCTGGCGCACCGCCGGCGCGCGGACATCGCGTGCCTGGACCACGACCTGGGCGGGTTGAGCTCCGCCCGGAAACGCGGCCTCCATCCGGTTCAGCGTCTTGACGATCGGCAGCCCACTCGGCAAGCCCGCGAGCCCCGGCGTCGCCGTGTGCAGGCCGAACGCCGGCACCGCCAGCGCCAGCAGCGCGCCGCCGGCGAGAAGCGTTGCCGCCACCGGACGGCGCAGCACCCGCTCGATCAGCGCACCCCACAGCTTCGGCTCTGCAGAGCGCTCCCGCCGCCGCGCGACGAAAGGCACGCGTCCCTTCATTGCCCGGTCGCCGAGCTTTGACAGGAGGGCGGGCAGCACCGTGAGCGAGCCGAGCACCGCGACCGCCACGACGAGAATCGTTCCCGTTGCCATCGACGCGAACGTCTTGTCGCCGGCGAGATACATGCCGGCCATCGCGGCCATCACGGTCAGCCCCGACACGAGGACCGAGCGACCGGAAGTGGCCGCCGCCGCCCGTAACGCAGCCGGCTCGCTCAGACCGCGAACGCGCTCCTCGCGCTCGCGACGCATGTAGAACAGCGAGTAGTCAACGCCAACCGCCATCCCGACCAGAAGCACGACCTCAGACACGGCCGGATCGATGGCCGACACGTGGCTGACGAGCGCGACGAGCCGGAGCGTCGCAGCGACGCCAGTGATTGCGAGCAGCACCGGGATTCCTGCCGCCACGATGGCGCCGAAAGCGATCACCAGGATGACCAGAGTGATCGGGAGTGACAGCGTCCGAGCCTTGGCGAAATCGTCGCTGAAGCTCTTCGAGAGCGCCTTGTTGGCGCTCGCATCCCCGGCCTGCTCGATGCGGAGCTCGGGATGATCTCGCTGCGCCGCCGCAGTTGACGCCAGCGACGCCGCGACGCGCTTGTCGGCGCCATCCGCCTTGCCCTTCAGGTCGAACTGAACCAACGCGGAATGACCGTCGCTTGAGATCAACCCCGGATCGCGGCTTCCCAGCGGCGAGCGGACGCGTTCGGTGGAGGGAAGGGCGCGCAGGCGGCCAGCCACGTCGACCAGAGCGGACCGAAACGACGGCGCCTTGACGGTCAGCGCAGCGCTCTGAACGAGCACCTGCTCGCTCGCGGGCTGCGGGAAGTGGTCGTGCAGGATCCGCTGCGCGCGCCCCGACTCACCGCTGCCGCCCGCGTCCTGCGGGATCTGCTTGGTTCCGATCGCTCCGCCGATGAGAACGGCCGCGACCACGAACGCGATCCAGCCGACGATCGCCGCTTTGCGATGATGGGCGCTCCACCTTCCCGCGCGGGCCGCAAGATTCTCCTGTCGCATGTCGAGTACCTCCGCTTGCTGGTGATCCGATGCGCCGAGAGAGTCCCAGCGGGCGAGGCTGAACGGGAGACGGCCAGCTGGTGTCAGGTCAAGCGCGTCAGCTCACCTGCCGGCGTTCGGTTAACCCCACCGCTTGGCGCAAATCCGGGAAAATTCGTCGCTCCGGTGCGCCCCTGGGCACGCGACAGCGCGCGCCGGGGGTACGGCCAGCACTACCTTCGGTACCCGCGACTCCCGTATTCCCGGCTCGGCCGCGTCGATCGAACATGATCGACATGAACACACTGCAAACGCAATCGATGCCAGTAACAGCGACCTGGTCGCGCCGGGTGCGGCGACTGCCCAGGATGGCTGGTCGGGATCTGCTGTACCTGCTGGCGATGTTCGTCTTGAGCATTCTCGAGTTCGTCGTCTGGGTCACCGGGGCGTCGGTCACGTTGTCCTTGCTGGTCTTGATCGTCGGCGTGCTCGCCTGGCTCGCCACGGCCTACGTGTTCCGCTGGACGTGCGCGGTCGATCGCGCGCTCGCCGGATGGTGGCGCGGTGCTCCCGTACCGGCGGTTTACCGTCGGCCGACGCAACGCGGGCTGCTGTCGCGGCTGCGCGCGGTGACGACCGATCCGCAGACGTGGAAGGACTTCGCCTGGCTGGTGCTGAACTCGGTGCTCGGCTTCGTGCTCGCCACCGTCGCCCTCAGCGTTACCGTCCTCGTCATCTCCTACGTCGCGATGCCGCTGTGGTGGTGGGCCATACCCGACCCGAGCAAGCAGTACGGAACGCTCAACCTGGGCATCTACACCGTAACTTCCACCGGCTGGGCTTTGCTGACGACCGCGATCGGCCTGCTGCTAGCTCCACTCGCGCTGCTGCTCAACCGCGGTGTGGCCAGCCTCCATGCCGCGCTAGTGGCGCGCGTGCTTGGGCCCTCCGAGCGCCAGCAGCTGCACGCGCGGGTTCGCGAGCTGGCAAGCACCCGCTCGGATGTGGTCAGCGCCGCCGATGAGCAGCTGCGGCGAATCGAGCGCGACCTCCACGACGGTGCGCAGGCCCGACTGGTAGCCCTGGCGATGGAGCTAGGTATGGCCGAGGAGGAAGTCGCGCGCAATCCGGACGCCGCCCGCGCGGCGGTACGCAAAGCACGCGACGAAGCACTCGAAGCGCTAGGCGAGCTGCGTGGGCTCTCGCGCGGGCTGCGCCCGGCACTGCTCGAGGAGCGCGGACTGCGGACGGCGATCGAAGCGCTCGTGCAACGTTCGGCCGTGCCCGCCACACTCACGCTCAAAGGATCGCTCGATGACGCGCCCGACGCGGTTAGCACGGCCGCGTACTTCTTCGTCGCCGAGGCGCTGACCAACGTCAACAAGCACAGCGGCGCGGCATCGGTCGACGTAACGGTCGAGCGCGGCGAGCTCGAGCTCGCGATCAGCATCGTCGACGACGGACGCGGTGGTGCGAACGCCGCGGGCTCCGGGATCCAGGGGCTTCGCACGCGCATTCGCGCGCTCGACGGCCTGCTCGAGCTCAAAAGTCCCGTGGGCGGCCCGACGGTTCTGCGCGCGGAGATTCCATGCGCGTGATGATCTGCGAGGACCACGCGCTGGTGCGCGACGGCCTCGAGCGATTGTTGAGCACGCATGGATTTGAGGTTGTCGCGTCCGTCGGTGACACCGGCGCGTTTCTGGCTGCGCTGCGAGCCGGGGCCCCGGACGTGTGCGTCCTCGACGTCCGGCTTCCGCCGAGTTTCACCGACGAAGGCGTGCGCGCGGCACTCGAGGCGCGGCAGATGGTGCCCGGGCTACCGATACTGATCCTCTCGCAGTACGTCGAGCAGACCTTCGCGCGCGAGTTGTTCACGAGCGGAGAAGGCGGTGTCGGCTATCTCTTAAAGGATCGCGTCGCCGATCCGAGTCAGTTCGTCGAAGCGGTCAAACGCGTTGCGGCCGGGGGAACCGCTCTGGATCCGGAGGCCGTCGCTGCCCTCCTGAGCGGGTCGGAGCGTCAAGGCCGCCTCGGCTTGCTCACGCCACGCGAACACGAAGTGCTCGCGTTGATGGCGGAAGGACGGTCGAACAGCGGGATCGCTGAGACGCTCGTAGTCAGCGAGCGCGCGGTGGAGAAGCACGTGTCGAACATCTTCTGGAAGCTCGACCTCCCGGCCGGAAGTGGCGATCACCGCCGCGTGCTCGCTGTGCTCGCCTGGCTCCGAGCCGAGGACGGGAGCGCCTCCGCACACGAAGTGTGACCAATCTCCGGAGCGGCGTCCGCTCGGCGTTGGAAGCTTGACAGCGAATATGGCGTCGTTAGTCTCGAAAACGACGATGCAAGCCGTGTGCCTGGATCGGCCTGGACCGGCGAGCGCAGAAGGAGCGTGATGCAACTGCGTGGCGGTCAGCTCGAGCGCGGTTCGGTGATCGGCGGCTATCGCATCGATGAGCTGATCAGCCGGGGCGGCATGGGCGTCGTCTACCGGGCGACCAATGTCGCGCTCAACCGCATCTACGCGCTCAAGGTACTGGCGCCTGACCTCGCCGAAGACGACGCGTTCCGCGAGCGCTTCAAACGCGAGATGCGCGTCGCCGCGTCGATCAGCCATCCCAACGTCGTCGCCATCCACTACGCCGGCGAGCAGGACGGGCTGCTGTTCTTCGTCATGGACTACGTCGTCGGCACCGACCTGCGTGACCTGCTCAAGCGCTCGGGCGCGTTCGAGCCGGAGCGCGCGGTCGACATCCTCGAGCAGCTGTCCGCCGCACTCGATGCGGCGCACGAGCGCGGCCTCGTGCACCGGGACGTCAAGCCGGCGAACGTCCTGTTGACCGTTCGCGACGGCCAGGAGCACGCCTATCTCACCGACTTCGGCGTCGCGAAGCGGTTCGACACGATGGGCGGACTGACGGCGCAAGGCGCGGTAGTCGGAACCGTCGACTACATGTCGCCGGAGCAGATCACGGGAACCCGCACCGATGCCCGGACCGACGTTTACGCGCTCGGCTGCGTGTTCTTCCAGATGCTCACCGGAAAGGTGCCTTACGAGCGCGAGAACTCCGTGGCGAAGCTGTTCGCGCACGTTCACGAGCCGCCGCCGCCGCTCCAAGACGAAATATCAACTCCGTATCCGACCTTCTCCGAGGTCCTCCACAAAGCGATGGCCAAGGAGCCGGCAGAGCGCTACTTGTCGGCCGGCGACTTCGCGCGTGACGCGACGGCCGCACTCCGGGGGCGCCGCTACACCGGCCCCGCCACGATGGTCGCGACGGGCGAGGCGCGTCCGTCTCAGATCGACGAGGCGCGTCCGTCTCAGATCGACGAGGCGCGGCCGTCTCAGATCGACGAGGCGCGGCCGTCTCAGGTCGACGAGGCGTTGGCGATCGGCCGCGCGCTACCGCCCGATCCCGCGGACGCGGCGCTTCCGGAGACGACGATCGGGTCGCTCGGTCCCGACTCGACCGCCTCGTCCGGCGTGCCGCCGACCGCGGCGCCAGCGCGACCGCCGAGCGCCGGGGCGCCAACGGGCCCGCCGAGCACCGCGGCGCCAACGCAACCGCCGAGCACCGCGCCGAGCGCGGCCCCGGCCGGCGGGCCGCCGCACTTGACGCCGCCGGCTCCCCCACCCCAAGGCCCACCCCCGCGCCCCACAGGCCGCCGCTTTCCGCGGTTCCTCTATGCGCTGCCGGTCCTGCTGATAGCGGTCGCGGCCGTCGTGATCGCCCTCACCTCGGGCGGCTCAAACTCGGCTCAGCAGGCCACCCCCGCCGCGGAGCGCTTCCTCGCCGCTGCGCACCCGGTGCCGACCAACCGGGTGACCGGCAGCGGCACCGCGCAGCTGCGTTTGCACGGCGACACGTTGGCCGTCACGCTCGACACGAATGGGCTGCTGAATGGCCAACCGCACGCGATGCACATCCACGCCGGCGGTCAGGGCATCTGCCCGCCCGCCTCGGCGGCACGCCGGCACAACGGCAACCTCGCGATCAGCACGACCGACGGGATCAAGTTCTACGGGCCGCCACAAACGTCGTTGACCCTCCGCGGCGACACGAGCCCCAAGAGCATCATCGACTTCCCCCGCTACCCCTCAGTCGGCGATATCCGCTACAGGCGCACGATCACGTTACCTCCCGGCGTGGCCGATGCCATTCGCGCCGGCAACGCCGTCGTCGTCGTGCACGGAATCGATTACAACCACAATGGCATTTACGACAACGTTCTCGACCGCAGTGAGCTGAACAATTCGCTGCCGGGCGAAGCAACGGCGCCGGCGCTCTGCGGTCCGCTGTTCGGCGCTCAGGCCGCCGCGACCAGCTCGGCTCGCGCCTCTGGCGACACCATCTATACCGCCTCGCTGCACGTCTACTACGAGAGCACCGCGGGCGAGGCGGCGCGGCGAGCGCTCTTCTGTCCCCTCGTATAGCGCGCGAGGTTAGGATCGCCACATTCACCCGCCGCGAGGGATCCGATCCACCCTCGCCCGATTGAAGGTGGCCCGATGACGACATCCGCAGAATCCAGCTCAGCTGCCGACCCGGCGGCCGAACAGGCGCCGGCGAGCCGGCCGCAGAGCGCGGCCGCGCCCTCGCCATTTCCCGGCATCGACGAGTACGCGTTCCTGTCGGACTGCCACACCGGCGCCCTGATCGCGCCCGACGGAGCTGTCGACTGGCTCTGCGTTCCCCGTTTCGACGCGCCGAGCGTGTTCGGGGCGCTGCTCGACCGCCAAGCCGGCAGCTTCCGCTTCGGTCCCTACGGGATCGACCATCCGACCGCGCGGATCTACGAGCCCGGCACCAACGTGCTCAACACAACCTGGAAGACCCCCCATGGCTGGATCGTCGTGCGCGACGCCCTGATCATGGGACCGCGGCGCCACGAGGACGCAGTCACACCCCACACGCGGCCTCCCACCGACGACGATGCTGGACACCTGCTCGTGCGAGGCGTCGTCTGCATCGACGGCGAGGTGGAGCTCGAGCTGATCTGCGAACCCGCCTTCGACTATGGCCGCGCACCGGCCGAGTGGAGCCTGACCGATGACGACCGACACAGCGCCGACGCCACGGGTGCAGGCCAGACGATCCGCCTGCGCACCGATCTGGCACTAGGCGTCGAAGGAGGCCGAGTACGGGCGCGGCATGTCCTGCGCCAGGGCGATCAGGCGTTTTGCTCCCTGTCGTGGTCCGAGCAGCTGGAGGGTCCCGCCGATGTCGATGACGCTAATGCGCGCCTCGCCACGACGTCGACGTTCTGGCGCTCGTGGCTCGGTCGGGCGCGCATCCCCGATCATCGTTGGCGCGATCCGATTCAGCGCTCCGCGCTGGTCGTGAAAGGGCTCACCTACATGCCGACCGGCGCCACCGCCGCGGCGCTCACTACCTCGCTCCCCGAGACGCCCGGCGGCGAACGCAACTGGGACTATCGCTTCGCGTGGATGCGCGACTCGACGTTCACGCTGCGCGCGCTGCACGGGCTCGATCTCGACTGGGAGGCGGACGAGTTCATGCAGTTCGTGGCCGATCTCGAGCCGAACCCCGACGGTTCGCTGCAGATCATGTACGGCATCGATGGACGGCGAGATTTGACCGAGCAGATTCGCGACGATCTCTCGGGCTACGCCGGCGCGCGGCCGGTGCGCGTTGGCAACGGCGCCTTCGACCAGCGCCAGAACGACGTGTTCGGGGCCGTGCTCGACTCGATCTTCCTGCACACTCAGCGCAGCCAGCGCCTTCCGCGACGGCTTTGGCCGGTGGTCGAGGCGCAGGCCCGGTGTGCCACCGAGGTGTGGCAGCGGCCGGATCAGGGCATTTGGGAAGCCCGCGGCGAACCGAAGCACTACGTCTCGTCGAAGCTCATGTGCTGGGTCGCGATGGATCGCGCAGCCAAGCTCGCAGAGATCCGAGGCGACGACGCGCTTACGTCCTCCTGGGCCGCTACGGCCGAGGAGATCCGCAACGAGGTGCTGACGCGAGGTGTCAGCGACGCCGGGGTGCTGCGACAGCACTACGAGACGGACGCCCTCGACGCCTCGGTGCTGCTGGCCGCGATGTTCGGCTTCCTGCCCCGCGGCGACGCGCGGCTGCGCAACACGGTGGATGCGATCGACTCCGATTTGACGGAGAACGGCTTCGTCCTGCGCTATCGCACCGATGAGACCGATGACGGCCTCTCGGGCAAGGAGGGAACATTCCTGATCTGCTCGTTCTGGCTCGTCTCGGCCTTGGTGATCGTGGGCGAGCTCCAGCGGGCACGGGACCTGATGGAGCGGCTGCTGAAGATCGCGTCCCCGCTCGGCCTTTACGCCGAAGAGTTCGATGTGGACACGGGCCGCCACCTGGGCAACTTCCCGCAGGCTTTCTCGCACCTCGCGCTCCTCGAGGCAGCTATCCGGATCGCGTTCTGGGAGATCCTGCCCCAGTACAGTGGCGCGGCGTGATCGGCTGCGCGCTGATCCGCGACGAGCCCGGCTCCGTATAGCGGGTCAGACCGGCAAACGCCGGTCGCAAGCAAGAAAAACAGTGTCGAGCCGGGCGGACTGCGGAGCCTAGCTCGGGGGCAGCTACCGGCGCAGCCGGTGCACGCCCTCGGCCTGAGTCATCGCAATTACCAGACGGTTGCAATAACCACTTGGTGGTCGCTAGGTTCGGCGCAGGTGCGCGCGCGACCGGTGGCACGGCGCGCGGAGAGGAGATTGTGATGGAAGCCTCGTCTCTCACGTTGTCGCGAGCTTCGCGTTTTGCGCACGTCAAGGCATCGATGAGCCCGGCCGAATGGCGTCGCGCCGGTGCCATGGCGGCGGCCATCGTCGGCCTGCATGTCGTCGGGTTTGGGATCTTGATCCTGCTCGTGGTGCCGCAGCACTTCAAGCTCGGCGCTGCCGGGACGTTCGCGATCGGCACGGGGATCACGGCCTACACGCTGGGTCTGCGCCACGCGTTTGATGCCGACCACATCGCTGCGATCGACAATACGACGCGCAAGATGATGAGTGAGGGCAAGCGCCCGCTAAGCGTCGGCTTCTTCTTCTCGCTGGGGCATTCGACGGTCGTCTTCGCGCTCGCGTTCCTGCTCTCGGTGGGGGTGCGCGCGCTCAGCGGTCCGGTGCAGAACGACGGCTCGACGCTTCACAAGGCGACCAACGTGATCGGCACGACGGTGTCGGGGTCGTTTCTCTACCTGATCGCGATTCTCAACCTCCTGATTCTGGTCAGCGTCGTGCGGATCTTTTTCGAGATGCGCCGCGGCACCTATAACGAGCAGGAGCTCGAGGAGCAGCTGAACTCGCGCGGGTTGATGAATCGCTTCTTCGGCCGGCGGATGAACAAGATCCGTGAGCCGTGGCAGATGTACCCGCTCGGGGTGCTGTTCGGCCTCGGCTTCGATACAGCGACCGAGATCGCGCTGCTCGTTCTTGCCGCGGGCGCCGGCGCGGCGGGCTTGCCGTTCTACGCGATCCTGTGCCTGCCGATCTTGTTTGCCGCCGGGATGTCGCTGCTGGACACGATCGACGGGTCGTTTATGAACTTCGCCTACGGCTGGGCGTTCTCAAAGCCGGTGCGCAAGGTGTACTACAACATCACGATCACCGGTCTTTCTGTCGCCGTTGCCTTGTTCATCGGCACCATCGAGCTGGTCGGGCTGTTGACCGACAAGCTCGGTCTTCACGGCTCACTGGTCGACTGGTTTCAGAACTTCAACGTCAACACCGCCGGGTTCATCATCGTTGGGATGTTCGTCTTCACCTGGATGCTCGCGCTTGCCGTCTGGCGCTTCGCGCGCATCGAAGAGCGCTGGACGCTCGGGCTGGAGATGGCGCGTGCACGCGCCAGCGGCGAGCGTGACTAGTAATAAGATGGCGGTTCGACGTTGACCGCCTGCCGGCCGAACCAGCCGCGAGCCACTTGACGGCCGCCCCGCAGACAGCTCCACGGCACTTCGCCACCGTCGAGGAGGCGATCGCCGCGATGCGGGCTCGAGGACTGCGCGTCTCGACCGCGCGCCGGCTGGTGCTACAAGCGCTGTTTGCAGCCGAAGGCCCGGTGTCGGCGCAACAGCTCGCGCGTGAACTGGCAGTCGATACGACGTCGGTGTACCGGAACCTTGAGCTGCTCGAGCGCTTCGGCGTCGTCCGCCACGTCCACCTCGGACACGGCGCCGGCCTGTACGTGCTCGCCGGTCGGCGGGAGTTCGAGTACCTGTACTGCGAGCGTTGCGAGAACGTGACCCCAGTCGCGACCCACGACCTCGACCCGGTCCGCAGTCACCTCGAGCGCGAATTCGGCTTCCGGGCGGGCTTCACCCACTTCGCGATTGTCGGCGTGTGCAAGCGGTGCGCTCGCCGGCGGCGGCAGTAGGTGCCGGTCAGGTCCCTCAGCGTGGACGGCCGAGCGCGCGACCGGTTCGAGCTGAGCTGACCCTTCCCGGGCGAACGACACTACCTCGTCGTCGTCGTCGTTGTCGGACTCGAAGTAGTCGTGCTCGTCAGGGTCTTGGTCGAGGTGATCGTGCTTGTCCGCGACGAGGTCACCGTCCGGCTCGTCGTCTCAGTCGTGGTTGCGGTTCGAGTGGTCGGCTTGGTGACAGTTGTCTTGCTGACGCTGACGGACGTCGTCGTCACCCTAGACGTCGTCGTCGAGCTCGACGTTCCGCCGACGGTAGCGACCAGCACGAGGCCGACGATCGCCGCGATCGCAACGGCAATCGCCACCAGCATCGCCAGCTGACGGTTGTCGCGGTGTGCGGGATCGTCGTAGGGGGGCGGAGGGCCGCTCGCCTCCGGCGGTAGAGCGCGGTACGGAGGCGCGTTGGGATCGCTAGATCTCTCTGGCGGCTCGCCACCAGGCGGCGGAGGGTCTCGGTGGCTCATCGGCCGGTCGGCGCATTATCTCGCAGGCACCGGCACGAGAACCGACCCGCGGCGCAGCCGGTAATGCGCCGGCGGCGGTCCGCCGGACGTCCACCAGACGCCTTAGCTTCGCGTCCCGCTCGGTGTGGGCGCAGCACGCTCCTCGCCGGACAGCTGCGCCGCGAGCGCATCGGTCTCGGCGGCGTGACCCTCGATGCGAATCCGCGGCAGGCGCGCGTCGAGCCAGTGCGGGAGCCACCAGGTCCGCTCCCCGAGCAGCTCGAGGATCGCTGGGAGCAGCACGCAGCGGATGACGATCGCGTCAAGGAACACTGCCGCGGCGAGCCCGAATCCGAACTCCTTGACCGAACGCTCGTCGCCGAGCATGAACGACAGAAACACGCAGATCATGATCGCGGCCGCGGCACTGATCACCCGGCCCGTGAGCGCGATCCCATCCGTCACCGCTGCCGTGGCGTCGCGTTGGCGAATCCACTCTTCACGCACCCGTGAGATGAGGAACACCTCGTAATCCATCGACAACCCGAACACGACGGCGAACATCAGCACGGGGACCCAAGGTTCAACCGGTCCCTTCGAGATCCCGAGCGCTCCGGCCAGGAAGCCCTCCTGGAAGACGAGCACGGTCACGCCGAGGGCGCCTGCGATGCTGAGCAGGTTCATCAGCGCGGCCTGAATCGGGATGACGATCGAGCGGAAGATCACGAACAGGAGCAGCGCCGAGAGCACGACGACGAGCCCGACGAACAGCGGCAGCTTGCTCGACAGCACTTGCGAGAAGTCGATCGATCCGGCCGTGAAGCCGCCGACCAGCGGCCGCGAGCCAAACCGATCCGCGAGCGGTGGCAGTACGTTGGTCCGCAGCCGCTTGACGAGGTCAGTTGTCGCCTGCGCCTGGGGCGCCGAGGTCGGGTAGGCGTTCATCACCGCGACCCTCCCGGATGGCGAGAGCCGCGCCGCAGTCACCACGGCAACGCCCGGCGTCTGCTGGACCGCCGCCCGTACGGCGGGAAGCTGCAGACGCTGAGCTGGGCTCGAGAGCTGCGTGGTGATCAGCAGCGGACCGTTGAAGCCGGGCCCGAACCCATCAGCGAGCAGATTGAAGGCGCGATTCGTGCTCGTGTTGGGAGGATCGTTCCCGGCGTCGCTGGTTTCCAGCCGCATTGCGAAGAACGGCACCAGGAACACCAGCATCACCAGCAGTGACACGCCAGCGAGTGGCCATGGCCGAGCCTGCACCAGCTGGCTCCAGCGCCGCCACGCCGAAGGCCTGGGAGGCTGCCCTCTGGCCTCTCGACGCCGCGCCGCCCGCCCTGGGCGCGCGACTCGTTTACCGACGACGGAGAGCATCGCCGGCAGGACCGTCAGCGAAGCCGCCATCACGAGCAGGACGGCCACCACCGAGGCGATCGCGAGGCCGTACATGAAGCTCACGCCAGTGGCGAACATCCCGAGCAGCGCGATGATCACCGTCGTTCCGGCGAGCAGAATCGCTCGGCCCGAAGTGTCCATGGCCCCAATCACGGCCAGAGTCACGTCGCCGCTGCGCTTGTAGTTCTCCCGAAAGCGCGTGACGATGAACAGCGCGTAGTCGATGCCGACGCCGAGACCGATCATGACCGCGAGCTCGGGAGCGATGTTGGACATGCTCGTGATGTGAGTCGCCAATCCGACGAGGGCGATCCCCGTGATGAGCCCCAATCCGGCCGTGATCATCGGCATCCCCGCCGCCACCAGCGACCCGAAGGTCAGAAGCAGGATGATGAGCGCCGCCACCACACCTACCGAGGTTGCGGGACCGATGCTGAACCCCTGCGCCTGTTCGATCACCTGCCCTCCGGCGGCGATCTCGAGCCCGGGCAGCTTGATCGCTCCGATCGCGTCCAGCACCGGTTTGCCGGTGTCGTTCGGGAGCAGATTCGCGCGCTTGTCGTAGTTGAGGGTGGCGAACGCCGTTCGTCGATCCTTTGAGATCTGCACCGCTCCGGCGGCTGAATACGGGCTGATCACGGTTACGACGTGCGGCATCGTCGCCACCTTCGCGAGCAGGGGCTCGATCTTCGCTCGCACCGCGGGCGCCGTCACCACGCCGTTCGCGGTATGCCAGACGATCGAGTCGACATCACCGCTCTGGGCGGGGAACTCGCGCTTGAGCAGGTCAACGACCTGCTGTGACTCTGTCCCCGGGAGGCTGAAGTTCGTCGCGTAGTGCCGCCCGACGGCACTCGCGATCATGGTCGTGAGGACGGCCGCGAGGACCCAGCCCACGACGACCCAACGGCGATGAGCAATGCACCAGCGACTCAGGCCAATCATCGTCTCGACGCAACGTAGCAGCCGTCGACCATGCACGCTGGGGCCCAGCTGTTAAGACGGTGCGCTAGCTGAGGCCCGGCGGCAAAAGCGACCCGCGCCCGTCCAGCCACGCTCGGCACGGTTATGATCGGGTCGCATGCCGCATGAGGGCCAGGAGCTGGTTGGGCACGACGGATTCCGGCTGAAGCTGCTCCGGATCACGCCCGATGTCCTCGAGATGGAAGCTTCTTACAGCGGGCAAGGCGGCCTCCCGCGAGAGCACTACCACCCCGCTCAAGACGAGCATTTCGAGGTGGTCGAAGGTGCCGTGCGAGCGGTCATCCACGGCGCGGAGCGCCGGTACGTAGCTGGCGACGCATTCGATATCCCGGCACGGACGCCACACCAGATGGCCGGTGACGGGGCTGCCGTGCTGCATTGGGAAGTGCGACCCGCTCTACGCACCGCCGAGTTCTTCGAGCGCGCATACAGCGACGATCCCGGCGAAGGGTTCCTGGACACCTTCGCCAACGAGTTCCGGCTGACGACGTAGCACGCTTCTTCCCTCTCGCTTCGAGGAGACGACTTTGCCGAACGGGCGAGCCACCAGGAACTTCGAGACTGAGAAGGTGCGGGTGACGACCTGGACGTTCGAGGACGGCGACGCCACCGGACACCATCGCCACGAGTTCGACTACGTGATCGTTCCGGTGACGGGCGGCACGTTCGCGGTCATCGACAGCGAAGGCAGCCACGAGATGATCCAGGACGCTGCCGTGCCCTACCTCGGGCTGGCCGGGACGACCCATGACGTGGTCAACCGCAGCGGTCGTCCCGCCACGTTTGTCGAGATCGAGCTCAAGTCCGCATAGCCGGCCGCGCGGAGGGGCACGTCGAGCGCCTGCCACGGCCAGCGAGTCGAGACGCCTACTGATCCTTGAGCGCGTTCAGCCCCGGAGGAGGCGGCTGCGAGCGGGAACCATGCACCGCGTACCACAGGATCCGGTCGAAACATCTCGAAACCCGATCGGGGTGAAGAAGTCATAGCCGCGCGTCAACGCGCGGTTGACAGCAGTGTTTGCGTTCCGGTCGAGCAATGGGTAGGTCGGCGCGATGACGTTGCAGGGCGCTGAGTCGCCGGCTTTGGCTGCGGGCCCGCCCGCTCGCAGCCGCGCAAGACCGCGACTCTCCGCAAGTCGCCGCCACGTTCGAAAGCGCCGGCCACGATCGTCGCTCGCGAACGCCACGTCGTTTTTTTCGCCGCCGTGTTCGGAAGCTCGGAACTTCGCCTCCGCTTTCGAACGCTGCGGCGATGTTCCACCGATTGGGAAGCGCCAAACCGCATGCCTTCGATCGCCGGCGCCGGCAGTTGCATGTGTTTTGTCGATTTATTCGCCAGAACGCGAGGAAGCGGCTCGATCGCCGGCGCATGCATGCGATTGGGTCGTGCGCGTGCTGGTGCGGGCTGGTCCCCCAGGCGCCGCCACGGGCCTGCGAGGCCCTGCGGTCATCCCCGACCCGGTGCGTCATCCCCGACCCGTGCGTCATCCCCGAAACGTCTACAGCGGGGTGGCAATGGCGTCGGGCAGACCGAGCGGCCGCGGGCCTCATCGGAGTGGGATCAGATGGCGCGGCGAACGAGATCGTCGATCAGCGCGCCGCAGCGCTTCGGGTCGTCGAGGAAGGGGGCGTGGCGACCTGGGATGACCTCGAGCCGAGCGTCGGGCAACAGGGCGCAGGCGCGTTGAGCGATCTGTGGTCCGCCATAGGGGTCCTCGTCGCCCCAGATCATGAGCACCGGCCTGGCGAGCTGTCGCAGATCAGTGTCGGAGAGGAAGTTCTCCGGGCGGGGCCGGCCGACCAGCAGGGCGAGGTGCATGTGGGTGAGCATTGCGGTCCGGAAGCCGGGCTGGTGCATGCCCTCGTGGACAACCTCGAAGAACCCATCGGGCGCTTGCTCGGCAGCGCGAGGGCCGATGGCGCCACCGGCCAGCGCGTGGCGTGTCATCGCAACGCTGGGCGAGCCGATCCGCGCGACGATCTGGCGCACGACGGGCGTGGAGAGCGCGGTGAAGGCAGGATCGCCGTGCATGCCGGGCAGCGCGACGGCCGGGACACCGAGTGAGGCCACGGCCGCGACCCGATTCGGCGCGTCGGCGGCCAGGCACAGCGCCCACATCCCGCCGAGCGAAGTGCCGACGATCGGCACACGCTCGAGGTCGAGCGCATCGAGCAGCGAGGTGAGCTGGGCGACCGCGTGCGATCGCAGCCGTCGACCGCTGTAGTCGAACGCGTCACTGAGCCCGAACCCGGGGAGGTCGAAGGCGATCAGCCGATGGCGCCCCAGGTGGGGCATCAACGGTGCCCAGGTCGACGCGCTCATGCCGCTACCGTGCACGAGGACGAGCGGCGGGCCGTCGCCGGCCTCGAGAACCCGCACGGCAACCGGAGGATCCGCGAGGCGCACGCGTCGGCTGTCGATTTGCACGCCACACGTTGCAAACAGGCGACGCTCGGCTTGCTCGAACCGGAGCGGCAGATGCTCGCTTACCTGGTCGCTCATGACTCGGTCCCTTTCGCTCGCTGTTGACCATACGCCCACTCACACCGCCGGCATCTAACGCTGCTCAGGAGACGACCATGCCCGGACCGCTCAGCAACGCCCACGTCGTAACCAAGCTCCCGGCTCAGGACCTCGAGCGGGCGCGCGCTTTCTACCGGGACAAGCTCGGCCTAGAGCCAATCGAGGAGCGGACAGGCGGCTTGCGCTACGTGTGCGGGCAGACCGAGTTCCACCTCTTCAGCTCGTCGGGCGCGCCATCCGGACAATCGACCCAGATGGGGTTTGAGGTCGAGGACCTCGAGGCGACTCTGGCCGATCCGCGCGCCCGGGGCGTGACCTTCGAGCGCTTCGACATGTCCGGCTTTGACGCCCGCGGCGACACGATCGTCGCGCCTGACAACTACCCGAGCAAGGGCACCGGCGAGGTCGGCACGTTCTTCTACGACAGCGAGGGCAACCTCACTGGCATCGCCCAGCCGGTGCGCGAGGCACGACGTAAGCGATGCGGCTGGCCATACTCACGACGGCCGAGTCGGTTCGTCGGGCGCGGTGGGGAGCACGGGAAGCCAATCGAGCGCGAAGCGGTGATTCCGACCTTGGGAAACATTCGGTACCCGTCAGCTGCGAGCCGCGCGATCTGAAGTTCCTGCGGCGAGAGCTGATCTCAGGCCTCGGGACGGCGAGGCCGGCTCGTCTCTCCGCTCGCGCGCAGTTCCTCGCGCACTCGTCCGGTTCGCCCAGAACGAGGTCGGCAGGGACGTCGGCGTTCCCAAAGATGTCCGGTTTGAGAACTTCGACTGGCCGAGCCTCGGCCGGGTCCGCGAGGCTCTCGAAGGTCTCGGCATCGGCTACGGCGTCGAGACCGACCATCCTGGGCGCTTCTACGAATACTCCGGCGATCCACTCGCTCGTGGGGTGGGAACGCCGGTCAGCCACACCACACCGGTCTGACGCGTCGAGCGCGGCGCACCCATCCTCGAGCGCCCCGCTGGCGGCTCGTCATCTTTCACTCTCGCGCAACGCTTCAGGGGGCGCGTCTGCGGCAGACGCCGGAGGCTCGCCGCCGGCGGCAACCTCGGGAGCGCCGGCGATCGCGTCTGAGATCCGCCGCCGGCGCGCCGTAATCCGCTCCCATCGCGCTCGCGAGCGAGCCAGCTTGCGTCCGCTCGGGTCATAGAACCGCCGCGCCCACGGTGAATCTGGCGCGGCCAAGCGCATCGCTCCGACCAGTGAGACGGGGACGACGAACAGGCCGATCAGGCCCAGCAGGCGCTTGCCCTTGAAGATGGCCAGCATGGCGAGGATCACGTCGGTGAGCACCACCGTGATCAAGGTGTCGATCGAGGAGTTGTGATGGAGGTCGAACGGACCGGCGCCGAGCACGATCAGCCCCCCGATGGTCGCGGCGACGACTACCGCGTCGAAGGAGGCACGTCCTTCGTCAGCCCAATACACGTCACGGAGATGGATCCACAAGGCGAACTCGTCGAGGGTCAGTCCCAATCCGATGCCGAAGACAGCGGCGAGGATCTCGGTGCGCGGGCTCGAGGGGTCGGTGATGAAGCCCAGAAAACCGGAGCCCATCAACAGCAGGATCCCCCAAACTAGATGGTGCAGGTGCAGTCCGCTCGCGGTCTTGACACTCCCGGGCCACCACGGCACCTTCGGACTGCGGATCAACCGCGCGCTGGTGCGAATGAACAAGAACGAGGCGAGAAAGGCACCGATCAGCACGAAGCCGGCACGCCGACCGCGGTCGTCGAGAAAGTGCGCCGGCAACTCGATCCGGAGCGTGAGCAGCGACGCCAGAGGCATGCCCAAGTTTATGCACTGGCAATGGCTCGCCGATGCCGATCGATGCGTCGGCCGGGCGCTCTATGGTCCAGCCCCTGGTGATCCCCCCAAGACGGAGGTGAGTCTTTGCTGGTCGCGGCCGTTGACTGGAGCGAGGTCACCGCGATCGCCACGTGCATCCTGGCGGTCGGGTTGCTTGGCGGCTTCGGCGCAGCGGCGTTCGCCGCCCAGCAGGTCCGGGAGACGCGCCGCAGCCGGGAGGTGCAGATCGCTGCCGATTTCTTCCGCCGCTGGAGCGAGGATGCGCTCGTCGAGACGCGCCGCCTGGTCGCGCGCTTCAAGTCACCCGAAGAGCTGCGGGATGCGTTCGCGGGCTTCGTCGCCGCGGATGCGCCAGAGGCATACATGCTCTACCGCGAGCTCGATTACTTCGAACAGCTCGCCGCGCTCGAGAGCCGCGGCGCGTTCGACCTGGAGCTGATCAAGCTGCTGCTCGGGCCTACGCTGATCCTGCGCTGGAAGATGTGGAAACCGGCCATCGACGCCCTGCACGGGCCAGGCGCCTATCCGCTCTTCGCGGGGCTCGTGGGCAAGCTGCGGCGTGAACTCGACCTGGGAGAAGGGCACGGCGATATCGAGGCCAGTCGATGGTTCACCCGTGGCGGCGGTTGAGCTCCCGTTCGTCGACGAGCATCGCCGAATTGTTGCCGCACCCGGCGCCGGTCCGTCGGCTCAGAGGCGCAGGCCGGCGACGGCGAGCACGAGTTGTACGCATGGCTCGGTCAGCTTGGCTGGCGCGTCGGCGGCAGAGCCGCCTTCGAGTTGCTGAGTGACGAGTCCGACGATCCCGGAGATCACCCCTATCCAGCAAATCTGCGGCACATTTGGCAGGTCCGGTCGCCTGGCCTGCACGCCGGCGTGCCACTCAGCCAAGAGGTCGGCGTAGGCGCTCTGGTTGGCGAGGAACCGCTGGCGGATCGCGGGAGTCGCGTGCTGTGCCTCGACGAAGAAGGCGCGGGCGAGGTCTGAGCTCTCGCCCAGTATCTCGAGGTACGCGGTGATCGCGGCTCGGATCTGCGCGCCGGGGTCGTGCTCCGCGCGCAGCGCCCGCTCCACGGCCCGCCGGTGCGTGTCGGATGCGGGCTGGTAGCAAGCGAGGAACAGCTGCTCTTTGGTGCGGAACTGGTCGTAGAACGCGCTGCGCGACACGCCGGCCACGGCGGCCAGATCGGCGACGCGTAGCCCGCTGTAGCCGTGCTCCGCGACCAGATGAGCGGTTGCCGCAATCAGCCGCCGCCGCTGCGAGCGCTCAACCTCCGCACGAGGCAGCCCGTGCGGCCCCTTGGGAAGACGATCGGAAACGGTCATGCAGACAGGTTCGCGACTGGGCTGGACAAGTGAGGTACGCACCGGTACTTTACCGTCGTGGCTCATCCGCGCCTAGGTTGGCGACTCTGGCTGCTGCCGCTGCTGCTGCTGCTGGCGGGGGGCGTGCTGCCAACGAGCAGCCTGGCGCGCGCCACGTATCGGGTCACAGTCACCCGCGACGCTGCCGGTGTCGCGCACATTACGGCCAGCGACTTTGGCTCGCTTGGCTACGGCCAGGGCTACAGCTTCGCCCAGGACAACCTGTGCGTGTTCGCCGAGGACGTGGTGACGCTCCGCGGCCAGCGCACGCGCTACTTCGGCGCGGCAGGCGTGGCCGCAAACTACGCGAACGATGCCCGGGATCCCAACCCGGTGTCGGACCTGTATTGGACCGAGGTGCGCTCCAACGGACGGATCGCCCAACTCGCCCGCGGCGTGCGTCCGGAGGTGGCGGCGGTGTTCCGAGGTTGGGCGGCGGGATATAACGCCTGGCTGCGCTCGCGTCGCTTCCGCGATCCGAGCTGCCGCGGGAAGCCGTGGGTCACGCCGATCACAGCCGAGGACCTCTACCTGCGCGGCTACCAGTTCCAAACCTTTCCCTCGTCGTCCGCACTCGAGGCCGGGATCGTGGGCGCGCAGCCGCCGGCGGTCGCGACGGCCACGGCCACTCGAACCGTGGCTCCGGCGCGCCTTGACCCGCTTGCGCTTCAGCGCATGTTCGGCGGCGGTTCGGATCCCGGGATCGGCTCAAACGCGATCGGCGTCGGATCGCGCGGCACCCGCCGCGGCATCGCCGGCATGGTGCTCGCCAACCCCCACTTCCCGTGGCGCGGACCGGAGCGGCTGTGGCTGATGCAGCTCGACGTCCCCGGCCAATACGACATGTTCGGTGGCACCCTGTTCGGCTTCCCGCTCGTCGGCGTCGGCTTCAACCGCCACGTCGCGTTCACCTCGACAAACGCCACCGGCTTTCGCTTCGTCCCGATCCAGCTGCAGCTCGTGCCCGGTGATCCGACCGGGTACCTGGTGGACGGGCACCGGTACACGATGACGCGACGCGTCGTACGCGCCGCCGGCCGCACGCACACTTTCTACTTCACGCGCTTCGGCCCGGTGTTCGACCTGCCGCGGGCCGGCTACACCTGGACCCGGAGCACGGCGTATGCCCTGTTCGACGCGGACGCGCAGATGCTCGCCTCGACCGCGAACCAGTACTTCGACATGGGCCGAGTGCGGAGCGTACGCGAGCTGCTGGCGGTGCTCCGCCGCTACCTCAGCAACCCCGAGTTCAACATCACCGCCGCCGACGATCGCGGCGAGACGCTCTACGCCAACGTCGGGGCCTATCCGGGCGTGACTCGCGAGCTGGCGGCTCGGTGCATCCCTTCCGGCCTGCCGCAGCTCGTCTACCAGCAGTCGGGTCTCATCACGCTCGACGGCTCGCGCTCGGCGTGCGGCCTGCGCTCTGACCCGGCGGCGCCGCGCTCGAACATCCTCGGCCCGCGTTCGCTGCCGGCGACGATCCGCCGCGACTGGGTGGAGAACTCAAACGACTCCTATTGGCTCGCCAACCCGCGCCACCCGTTCGGCCAGTTCTCGCCCATCCTCGGTCCCTACCGGACCCCGCAGCTGTTCCGGACCCGGCAGGGCAACCTGATGATCGAGGCGCGGCTGGCGGGAGCCGACGGTCTCGGGCCGCGCGGCTTTGACATCGCCACGATGCAGCGCATGCTCGGACGGTTCGGCAACTACGGCGGGGCTCTCGTGACTCGTCAGCTGGCTTCCGCTTGCGACGCCCACCCGTTGATCACGCTCCCGTCGGGCACGGTGGTCGACGTACGCGCCGCCTGCCCCATCCTGCGGGCTTATCGGGGCACCGGCCGCCTCGATGATCCCGGCGCCTGGCTATTCACCACCTGGCTGCTCGACATCCCGACCGGTT
>JAFAZV010000284.1 GCA_019239445.1 Solirubrobacterales bacterium | reverse complement strand
GCCCAACTCGTGCTCGTTCGCGTGGAGACCCCGCCTGTCGTCGAGGTTGGCGATCTGGCCGTTTCGGCGCGCGGCGCCGGCGGCTTTGGCTCGAGCGGGAGTTGAGCGACACGGTCACGGCAGGAGAGGAGCGTCGAAATGGGTCTTGAGGCGGAGCTAGCCGGCACCACCGTCGTCGAGCTGGCCGGACGGATTCGACGGCGCGAGTTCTCGCCAGTCGAGGTTCTGGAGGCAACGCTCGAGCGGATCGAGGCGCGGAATCCGAGCTTGAACGCACTCGTGTATGTCGACCCCGAGGGCGCGCGGGCAGCGGCCCGCGGGGCGGAGCAGGCAGTCATGAATGGCGCCGAGCTAGGACTGCTGCACGGAGTTCCGGCCGCGATCAAGGACCTGTTCGACTTCAAGCCCGGTTGGCCAGCGACCTTCGGCGGCATACCGGCGCTCAAGGACCACCGCCTGGAGGCCTACTGCGGCTTTGCCGAACGCGCCGAGCACGCCGGCGCTGTCCTGGTCGGGAAAGGCAACAGTCCGGTCATGGGGTTTCGCGGAACTTGCGACAACCCGCTGTTCGGTCCCAGCCGCAACCCGTTTGACACCACGCGGAACACCGGGGGCTCGTCCGGCGGCTGCTCAGCGGCTGTCGCCGACGGCCTGCTGACCTTCGCCGAAGGCACGGACGGCGGCGGGTCGATCCGTATCCCGGCGTCCTGGTGCGGCATCTACGGCTTCAAGCAATCGTTCGGGCGGGTGCCTGTGCTCGCGCGGCCAAACGCTTTTGGGAGTACCGACCCATTTCTGTTCGAGGGGCCGCTGACGCGCACCGTGGAGGACGCGGCGTTGGTGCTCAGCGCGATAAGCGGCGTGCACCCCGGCGACCCATTCTCTTCCCGGGAGCCTGAAGACTTTACCCCGTCTATTCGCCGCTCGATCCGAGGGCTGCGCATTGCCTACACGGCCGACTACGACGTCTTTCCGATTGACCGGCGCGTGGCAGCGGTGGTAGCCGACGCCGTGCGGACCTTCGAGGACGCCGGCGCGCACGTCGAGCCGGTGAGGCTAGGGATCTCGCACGACCAGCGCGAGCTCTCGGACCTCTGGTGCCGACTGATTCTGCCGATCAACGTCGCCGGCATCGAGGGACTAAAAGCGCAGGGAATCGACCTGATGGACGATCATCCCGGCGATCTGCCTTCGGAGTACCGTGCGTGGATCGAGCGCGGATACGAGCTCACCGCGTTGGACATCGCGCGCGATCAAGTGATGCGGACCGAGATCTTTGACGCTTTGCAGGCCGTGCTCGCGCGCTATGACTTCATCGTCGGTCCGACGCTCGCGGCGCTCCCAGTGGCGAACGCCGACGGCGGCAACACCGTGGGCCCGAGCGAGGTCGAGGGCACTGAAGTCGACCCACTCATCGGCTGGTGCCCGACTTACCTAGTCAACTTCACCGGGCACCCGGCCGCGTCACTGCCGGCGGGGCTAGCGGACGGACTGCCCGTCGGCATGCAGGTGATCGGTCGGCGTTTCGCAGACGGTGACGTGCTCGCCGCTAGTGCCGTCTTTGAGCGGCTGCGGCCGTGGCGCGATACCTACCGAATCCCAGCCCGCCGATCGCTCGAGGCGTAGCCTGTCGCGACTCCCGTTACGGGGCTCGACTAGGCCGGCACCAGGCCGTGGGCCTGCAGGAACTGCTTCGCTACGGTCGCCGGGTCCTGATGCGATACGTCGACCGCCGCGTTCAGGCGGCGCATGACGGCGGTGCTGAGCAACCGGCTCACACGGTTGATCGTGGCCGTGAATGCGGGGCCTTCCTGGCTCAGCACCCGCGCCGAGACGATGGGGACAACGTTGCCCCACCCGAACGCGTGCCGAGGATCACGTAGCAAGACGTACCCGCCGCTCGTAAGCTGGGCGTCGGTGGTGCCCACCTGTGCGGCTTGGACCGCCCCCTGATCGAGCGCCTGGTACTGAGCGCCCACGTCGAGCGGCTTGAACGACGCCGGAGCGAACCCGTAGAGCCGCTCGAGCAGCGGCAGGCCGCTCGCGCTCTGCTTAAACTGCGGCGGCGCTCCGAACGTCAGCGTCGACGCGACCGCCGGGAGATCGTCCAGCCCCCGAAGTTCGTGGGCGGCCGCGTAGCTGCGCGTAACCCCGACCGCGTCGGTGCTGCTAAACGGGGTCGCGCCCAGCAATCTCAGCCCATGCGCGCCGGCGTAGCGCTGGGCCGCGCGGTAAGCGCCGCCGGGGCTGAGGAACTGACGCTGGTAGCCGGCGACCGCGCTGTTCCAGGTTCCAAGGTATTCCGGATACATGTCGAGACGCCCACTCACTAGCGCCTGCATCGTCACCTCGGTTGGGCCGATGTTGCGGTTCAGCAGCACCGCGTAACCCTGTGCCGTGAGCGCCTGGCTGTAGAGCTCGCCGAGCACGAACTGCTCGGTGAAGTTCTTGTCGCCGATGGTCACCGGCGGCCGCCCCGTCCCCGGCAGGGCGGCGCTCGTGGTCGGCGCCGACGCGGGCTGCCTAGTCTCGGCCGCGCCAGAGGGTTTATCCGCGCCGCAGGCGGACAGCCCGGCGGCCGCAAGCAGCGCGGCGGCGCCGACAGCGAGCGGGGCTACCGCTTTGAGGCACCGGCGGAGCATAGGCCGCGGGCATCGTAGACCGCGGGAGCGCGGCTAGGGTGTGACGCGCGCCACTGGTGGGACCACTAGCCCCTGAGCACGCCCGCCGCCCTACGGGCATCGCGATGGGCGGCCGCCTCGAGCTCGTCGTCGAGAGCGGCCAGCGGTTCTTGCCGTCCGAGCGCGGTGGCGATCAGCCAGTCGGCGAACCAGGCGTTCTTCGGGAGCAGCGGGCCGTGCAGGTAAGTGCCGATGACGTTGCCGGCGCGGACGCCCTCGAACCCATCGTGGCTGTTGTTGCCGTGACCGCGCAGGACGCGACCGAGTGGCTGCGCCCCCGGGCCCAGCTGCGTGCGACCGCCGTGGTTCTCGAACCCGGCGAGCACGCGCCGCTGGCCCGGTTCGAGCTCGACCTCGATAGCGACGTTCCCGATCAGCCTCGGTCCGTCGGCGCGGACCGTGTGCAGGTCGACCAACCCAACCCCGGGCAGGGTTTCTTCCCCGAGCTGGTAGGAGTGGCCGAGGAGCTGGTAGCCGCCACAGACGGCAAGGATCGTCACGCCCCGGCGAGCCGCCTCGTGGATGGCCTCACGCTTGACGCTGGCCAGGTCGAGGGCGCACAGCTTCTGGTCGCGATCCTGGCCGCCGCCCACATAGAGAAGGTCGGCTGCGCCAGGGTCGAGCTGCTCGCCCAGGCCGCTCGAGCGCAGCGTGAACTCGATGCCGCGCCAGTGGCAGCGGCGCTCGAGCAACAGCAGGTTGCCGCGATCCGCGTAGATGTTCATGAGATCGGGGTAGAGCGCGCAAACGCGCAGTTCAGGCACCGAGCATCACCACTGTGCTGCCGACGTAGTCCTCGGTGGCGGGAACGAGCGCGTGGCCGCGTGAGCTGAGGCCGACGAGTGTCGCCTCGCGCTGGAGCTGGCGGAGGCTCAGGCGGTCGAGCCGAATCTCGTCGCGCGACACGTCCCGCTCGCCGCGCGCGCTCGTCACCTCGCGGCGGCGCTCGATCACGAAGGCGTCGCCCGCGGCTCGCACCGCGGTGGGATGGCTCGAGTAAACGATGCCGTCGATCTCGCAGATGTCGGGCGTCGGCCCCAGGTCACCCTCGAGCACCTCGTAGAGCTCGAGCATCTCGGAGATCGCAATCGCCAGTACGCCATCTGGGCGGAGGTGTGCCGCGGCCCGGCGCAGGAAGGCCAAGCGCCCGTCGCGGCCGCCGAGGAGCTGGATCGTCTGCATCGGGACGACGCACAGGGCGTAGCGGCGAGAGAGCTCGAAATCGCGCGCGTCGGCCAGCACGGCGTCGATCGCCAGCCCGACTGCGCGACGCTCGAGCTCAGCCAGCAGCTGGCGATCGCGGTCGATCGCAGTGACGCTGTGCCCGGCGCGCGCCAGATCCAGCGCCACCCGACCGGTGCCGGCTCCGATATCCAGCACGGGACCCCCCCGCTCGGCGGCGAGCTCGCGCCAGAGCGGCAGATCTTCGACATAGCCGCCGCATTCGAGGTCGTGCCAGATGACATTCATGCCCGCACCGGCTCGGCCGGTCGCCAGAACTGTTGGACGTGACCGCGCCCGGCGAGCTCTTGGCGGAGTTCGAGCAAGGCCGTGTAGGTCGGCAGCGCGAATAGCCGTCCGGCGGGAGCGCTCTCCAGCGCAGCGTCGAGCGCGCCTGCGAGCTCGGGGATGACGCGGATTCGGGGGATCGGCACGCCTGCGTATTTCAGCCGCAGCGCGAGCTCGGCCGCGCGCGTACCGGCGCAGGTGACGAGTCGCACGCGAGGCGCGAGGAGCTCGAAGTCAGCATCCCAGATCCACGAGACATCGCGGCCGTCGGCGGTGCGGTCGTTGAGGATCGCGAGGAGATCGAGCTCGCCCGCCTCGAGCACGAGCGTGCGGAGGATCTCGGTCGCGCCGGCCGGGTTCTTGACGAGCAGGATCGACAGCTCGACATCGCCCAGGCGAACGACCTCCGCGCGACCGAACGCGGCCGCAACAGCGGCCAGTCCCGCCGTGACCTGATCCAGTGAGGTTCCCAGGCTCAGGCACAGCGCTGCCGCGCCGAGGGCGTTGTAGACGTTGTAGAGGCCGGGAAGCGGGAGCTCAACGCGGCGCGAACCGACCGGCGTGCGCAGGGTGAACGCGGCCGCGCGCGTACCTCGTAGCTCGATTTGCTCGGCGGCGACCCCCGGCGCCGGACGCGCCTGGCCGCACGACGGGCAGCGGTACCGGCCGAGGTGACCGAGGTACACGGCGTCGTAGACATAGGCGGCGCCGCACCGGCGGCAGTGCTTGGAGTCTGAGGCGTGCTGCATCTCGGGCAGCGCGACTGCCTCGTCCTCGACGCCGAAGAAGCTGACTCCCGCACGCTCGCGCCCGAGATCAGCTATCAGCGGGTCATCTGCGTTGAGTACCAGACGCGTGGCGGCGGGCGCCGAGGCGACCACCGCCTCCCAACGGTCCGCGATCGTTTCGAGCTCGCCGTAGCGGTCGAGCTGGTCGCGGAACAGATTGCCGAGCAGAATCGCCCGCGGCTCGAGCTGCGGCGCAACGCGGTCAAGCCAGAACTCATCGAGCTCGAACAAGCCGAGCTCACCCGCGATTGCACGTCCCCGGCGGCTCGCTGCCAGAAGCGTGGAGGCGACGCCGCCGGCCATGTTGGCGCCGGCGCGGTTGTGCACGAGCGAGGTTCCGGCACGTTCGAAGATCGATGCCGCCATCGCTGCCGTCGTCGTCTTGCCGTTGGTCGCGGAGATCACCACAGAGCCTTGCGGCAGCCGTGCCGCGAGCTCCCGGATCGCATGCGGCTCCAGGCGAATCAGCACCTTGCCGGGCAGGCTCGTGCCGCCGCCGCGCCCCGCGCGCCGTGCGAGTCCGCCGACTGCTCGGGCGGCCGCGATCTTGACGGCGATGGCGCTCACCTCGGTGCCGCCCCGTTGACCCGGATCACGCCGGCATCATGACCCGAACCGCGCGGGGGAGGGCTCGCACCGTCGCCGGGAGCTCGGCGATCGGATCCCCATCGGCGTACATCGTGAATGGTCGATCCGCGCTCACCTCGATCTCCCGCGCGCGTAGCACGTGGACGTTCGGCTGGTTGACATGCGCGCCCTTGAACACGGTTGGCAGTAGACGCAGAAACCGCGGCTTGGCGACGTCGCCGACCAGCACGACATCGAGCAGCCCGTCCTGCAGGGACGCCTGCGGGGCCATCATCATGCCGCCGCCATATGCCTTGGAGTTGGCCGCGGCGACGGTGTAGCCCGTGAGCGTCCGGTGCTCGCCGGTGTCCAGCGTGACCTCGAATCGAGCCGGCCTCCAGCTGATCAGGGCGCGCAGGGCACCGTACACGTACACCAGGTTGCCACGTACGAGGCGCGTCTCGTTGGCCAGGCGGTTGGCCTCGGAGTCGAATCCGCAGCTCGCGATTCCGATGAACGTGCTCGAGCCAACCTGGCCGAGATCAACCTCACGCACTTGCCCCGAGCGCAGCACCTCGCAAGCCGCGGACGCCTTGAGCGGGATGCCGAGCGCGCGGGCGAAGTCGTTGCCACGGCCTCCCGGGAGCACGCCGAGCACACCATCCGCCTGAGCCAGCGCGTGGGCGACCGCTCCGATCAGCCCATCGCCGCCGAACGCGACCACGAGGCCGCCGCCCACGCCGGCGGCGAGCCCCAGCTCGCGCGCGTGGTCGAGGCTGCGGGTCGGCTTCACCTGGTGGGCGAGCCCGCGCGCGTCGAGCGCCGCCTGCACGGAAGCGAGTTGCCGGCCGGCGCGTCCACCGCCCGCCTGCGGGTTGACGATCAAAGTCAGCATCAGCTCTCCAGCACGAGCGCGTGGAGGTCCGGGGCGATCGCGACGGGCGCCGGATCGCTGGCTGCCTCCGCGGCCGCCGCGCTGCTCACGCCGGTGAGGACGATCGCTGCCTCGAGGCCGGCTGCGCCGGCGCCGGCGAGGTCGGCGTCGAGACGGTCGCCGACCACCAGCACCCGGCCTGGACCGAGTCGGTCCAGGGCCGTGAAGAAGATCTGCGGATCGGGTTTGCCGACGATCGTGGCGCTGCGGTCGGTGGCGTACTCGAGCGCGGCGACCACGGCGCCGGTGCCGGCCGAGGGCCCTGCCTCGGTCGGATACGTGCGATCGCGTCCGGCCGCGATCATCTCCGCCCCGGCGAGCACGGCCTGAATCGCTGCTTGCAAGTCGCTGAAGCGCAGTTCGTCGTGATCGGCGACGACGACGAGCTCCGCGCTGGCCGCGCGCTCGGTGCCGTTGACGATCCGTTGCCCGGCCTCGCTGACGTGGCGGAAGATCGCGGGGGCACCGATGACGTAGACGTCGCTTCGCGGGTGCTCGGCGAGCGCGTGCTGGATCGCCGCGCCAACTGTGACCACCTCCTCGAGCGACGCTTGGATGCCGAGCGCCCACAGCTTGCGCACGTAGTCCTCCGGCGAGCGGCGAGCGTCGTTCGTCACGAAGGCGAGCGACTTGTGCGCCGCCCGCAGCGCCGCGATCGCCTCAGGCGCTCTGCGCGTTGCACGGTCTCCGACCCAGACGCACCCGTCGAGGTCGAGCACGACGTGGTCGTAGGAGGAGAGCAGGGGGGACAGCGGCATTGACGGGGATCAGAAAAGCGCACCTTGAGCGGCGGGCGCCGCCGGCGCGAGGCATTCGGGACCGTCGTAGCGAGCGTCGCCCACGGCGGGACCAACCGCCCGCAGCGCGGTCTGCGCCGAGGAAAGCCCGCCGAGCAGTTCGTTCAGCCGGAAGGTCGGGGTGGCGGGGTCCAGCCACCGCGCTTCGGCCTCGGGCGACAGGATCACCGGCATCCGGTCGTGCAACGCCGCCACAGCCGCATTGGCCGCCGTGGTCAGGATCGTGCACGAGCGCAACCGGCTCCCATCGGGCGCATGCCAGATCGACCACAGCCCGGCGAAGGCAAACACGCGGCTGTCGACCCTCGTGATGTGAAATGCCTGCTTCGCCGCTCCCGGCGTCGAGCGCCACTCGTAGAAGCCATCGGCGACGATCAGGCAGCGGTAGCGCTCGAACGCGCGACGATACGCGGGCCGCTGCGCGACCGTCTCGGCGCGAGCGTTGATCATCTTCAGCCCCGTCTCGCGCCGCTCGGCCCATGTCGGAACGAGGCCCCAGCGCAGCAGCTCGCCGCGTGAGTTGCCCGCGCGATCGTTCGTGACCGCCAGCACGTCATCGCCGGGGGCGATGTTGTAGCGCTGCCGCACGGCAACGGACTGCTCGAGCCCGAACCGGGCCCGGACCTCCGCTGGGTTAGGCGAGGCCAGCGTATAGCGACCGCACACGAGGCCTAGAGCCCTGGTTTGCTCCGTCGCAACGTCTCGGCGCCGTCCACCACGGTAGGGAGCACTAGCGCGAGCGCGTGGCGACCTGTTCGGCCCGTTCGGTGCGGGCGCGCTTCTGCCGCCGGCGACCGAAGTAGGCCAGCACGCCGATTACGATCGCGACGAGCAGCAACCCGTAGAAGATCGCGAGATCGGTCGAGACGCCGCCGAACGGCAACGCGATCAACTCGACGATTCCAAAACCAATCGCCAGGACGACGATGATCAGCGCGATCACGAGCAGGATGCCGCGGATGCGGGCGAGCATGCCGGCGCTCGCCGGCGGAGCGACCAGGCCCATCAGCCGCAGGCCGCGCAGCTGTCGCGTGCTCGGCGCATCGACGCCGAGGCGCTCGGTGGCGCGCTTCAGATCGTCCGCGCGGCGCTCCGCCAACGCCAGCGACGCGTCCGCCATCCGCCGCAACTGCAAACGCTCCTGTGGCCGGGCCGCGGCCAGCGCGCGCTGGAAGTGGGCGCGAGCAGCCTTGGCGTCGTAGCGCTCAGCCGCGCGCGCGCCGAGGATCGCTTGAGCGGCCGCCTTATACCGCGTCTCCGCCTCGAGCTCCTCGTCGGAGCGGCTCTCCATCTGCTGCATCACCGCGAGCTGGCTGCGCTGCTCGACTCGAACCGTTCGCTGCTGCTTGGCCATGCTGGGGAGTCTATCCCGGAGCGGCCGGGCAATTACGAGCCGCGCGGGCGGATGACATAGACGCGTTGGTCCCGCAGGTAGCGGCCACCGCTAGCCGGGCTGGGAGGCGGTGAGCGGTACACGTCGAGGTGGCGCCCGTCGATCGCGCCGCCGGTGTCCTGGGCGAGAAACCAGCCGCCGAAGCCGTCGTGCCGATAGGCGGGAATGTATACGCGGCTGCCGAGCGGGATCACCCCCGGATCGACTGCGACCGAGCGCAGGAAACGCAGCGCCAAGCCAGCGCCCGGGGCGAAGCGAACGCCCGGCAAGGGCACGTAGCCGAGGCCTGATCCGGCCGACCACCCCCCGGCCGCGAGCGGGAACGTGACCGCGCCCGACCGGTTGCGCCAGTAACCGCCCGCGCGCCAGTAGGGTGCCCCCGCCGCCCAACCGTCGGATGAGGAGGTGGGGGCGCCGCCGACTGTCAACCAGCCGCCGCTGCCGAGGGCGTCGATGTGGTAGACGCGGCTGTCGAGGCCGATCCCTGCGCCTTCCATCGAGACGCCATTCGCCGAGTAGAGCCAGTCGACCCGATGCCGCGTGCGCAGCCCCGGCGTCGCGACGAGCGACCCCACGAACCACCGTTCCGGCGCCGGCCAGTACTCGGTGATGGTGAAGCCGGAAATCCAGCCGCCCCGGTCGCTCCGGCTGGGTGGCGGCGGTAGCTTCGTGGGACGCCGGTGCGTGGGATCGATTCCGTTCACCGCCGCCCCCCCGCTCGCGACCCTGGTGGCGCCGCCCGCCAGCGGCGTCACGGTTCCCGTCAGCCCGGCGCCACCGCTCGAGGCGTGGCCTGGGGTTGTGCGTGTGGCCGCGGACGTGGCTGACAGCGCGACGAGCGCGCCGATCCCGAGCCGGGTCCTCATGCGCCGTCGGGAGGCCATCGCGGCTGGTCTTCTCTGGCTCGCGCGCGCGACCTTGTGGATGACAGCCAGGTTGCGTTGTGGCGGCGGTGGCGCTGAGGGTTTGGCGGCGTCTCACGCTGGGGAACAGCGTGAGCGTGGCGGTCGCGATCGTGACGGGCGGCAACAGCGGCATCGGCCGCGCGAGCGCGGTGGCGCTCGCCGCCTCGGGCTTCGACGTCGGCATCACCTGGCACCGGGAA
>JAFAZV010000372.1 GCA_019239445.1 Solirubrobacterales bacterium | reverse complement strand
TCAGGGAGGCAAACCAGGCGTCATCCGGCGTTCAGACCAGTCGTTCAGAGCGCCGGTTTCGGTCACCACGAGTCACGCCGAACCCGCAGCGACGACTCGACCGTCAACTCGACCGACCGCCAGCTGCAGGGCTACTCCTTGACGCCTAACGCGGCAGTGCTGGTCTCGGCGCCGTCGTGACTGCTTTCGTGCTTGCAGCTTCGGGATCTTCAGCTAGCAGCGCGAGCTTCACAGCTTCAGGGCGACCGATCCGTCGTGGCGCGCCGCGTGTGCGGTTCTGGCGGCGAGCAGGACTCGCGGACGGGCGGTCCTCGAGCCGAATCGAGATTCCGGCCATGCTCACACCCAACGTCAATTGCACTAGCACCCTGCCGACCGCGCATCGACCGCAACCACAGGCCGGCCGCGCGCACGTGAGCCTTGACGGCCGTCCCGCCTGCCAGCGAGCGCAGCTGAACGGTGAGGCGCGCAGCCGGCGGAGGTCAAGCAGCAGCGCGCCCTGCGGTGCTGGCCCATCGCGCGCGCTCAGCCGCACGCGCCCGGTCCGGAACTGGGCTACGAGCCGGTCTCTCGTGTCCGCCGTCCGCTGACGCTTCCCCTTCGGACGCGCAGACTCATTGCCGGTTCGCCCGTACCGCCCGGGGCTCCAGCCGGCTCAGCCAGGTCGCCGCCGGACGTAGCGCTTCGTGCGTGCGCTGCTGGACAGCTGGGGACGTCAGCACCGCTTTTCGACGGTCCGAGATGGATCGGCGGACCGCGCGCGAGCGCCGCGACCTCCCTATGGGAGCTCGGCAAGGACGGGCAGGAATACCCATTGCTGGTTGGTGTGCTCGTTGCGGCGAGATACCTGTATCTGAACATTGCTCGCGTGCGAGCCGCCTGGCACGTCGATCAGCAAATCGTCGCTGCCCTCGAGCAAGAAGAAGTAGGGCGGACTGGCGATGGGAGTGATCCGCCACACCTGCGCGCCGTCAACTGGCCCAACGTAAAGCAAATGTGACTGCGGATCCGTCGGATTCAGTCCAATCGCGAGGGCTGGCGCACTGAACGAGCGGATCAAGCAATCCTCGGCTCGGTCCAGCGGCTGCAGGGTCCAGCTCTGGAATCGAAGATACTCGTCAATCGCGGGGAGCTGCGTGATGCCTGTCGGTTCTGGAAGGCCAAGCGCCGTGAGCGCCTTGCCCGAGGCACGAGAGACAATCTTGAAGACTGCGGGCATTGGTCGTACCTCACTTCACAGCATCCACTCCAGGCATGAGTCTACCGGAGCAAGTCGCGATCGCCTCGGAGACTCGGACGCGCGAACGTCCGGCCGAACATCACGCTGCGCATAGCTGAGCATCCCCGACTGAGACGGTCACTCGCGCCGATGTCGAGGCCCACGTGGACGCTGTGCCCGCCTCGCTCAGCGATTGCGTCTTCAACAGCCGCTGCATATGGACCGGTTTACATGCAGCGGCCACCACGGCGAGGATGCTGTGGGGGTTTAGCGGCCCGGTTCGCCCGGCGGCGGCCCGATCACTTTGGGCACGAAGAAGCAGTAGATACGACCCCCCGGAACTTCGGTGCACACCCGAGTCCCTTCAAACGCCTCGACTTGCGAAATCTCAGCTTCGCCCTCGCGCACCGCTATACCGACGCTCGCTAGTCGTTCCCGGAGCGCTTCGAACGTCAGCGAGCCGACACCACGCACCTCTTGGAGTCGTCTCGAGAGCGCCGTCGCCAGCAACGCCGTCGTCGGGTCGATTGCGACAGGCCCCTCAGGCGCTGGATCACCACCGTGGATCGCGATCCACAATGCGATCAGCCAAGCAATATCCGGCTCATGAGCCAGAACGAGGTCTTCCACTTAGCTGCCCTCCTGCTGTCGTCGGAAGCGAATTGCCTTCTAGTCCGCGCCACTGCAATTCTCCCGCAATCCATCGGATTGCCTGCATGCGCAGAGTAGCCATGTCGGCTAGCGCCGGCAAGTCAGTCTGAGATCCGGTTGAGTTCTCGACCGGCGCCGGAAGCGAACACGAGCCGCGGTGCGCGCTCGTTCACGATCGACGAAAACGTCCGACGAGGGTTCGCGGAGCCTTGGTCGACTGAGACGAGAGGCGACGGCGAGCGTGACCACCCGGGGCGGCCTTCGTCGCGGGCCAAGCAGACAACACCGGAAACCCCGAGATCCGATCTCGTCATGGACGGGCATCGGGCGTGGACGGTCACGATTCTCGTCTGCGCAGACACCATGCGTCTCCCGGGCGAAGCGGGCCTAGCCGAGATCGACCCCACCGTGCTAGCCACTTGGCGCAAGGTTGCAAGCACCAGAGCAGCAGTCGTGCCGACGGCATCTCGTTGTCGCTATCGGACACAAGCAGCGACGCAGGCACCATCAACCGGGCACACCCGCACTGGTACGAAGGCAGGTGTCTCTGCGCTCTTCATGAGCGACGTGGTATTCGCCAAAGGCGCGACCGGCCGCTCAGCACGGCCCGGGCCGTCGACGCCGGTGCCGTTCCTGCCGCGCAGACGAGGACTGTGGCGGCCAGGCCACGGGACGTTCTTGGCAGCGCGATAGCAGGTCCAAGAGGTCCGTTCCCGCCGATGGGTTGCTCGCGAGGGTCCTGCAGATCGGGCGCTGCTCTGCCGTGGCCGATGAGACGCAGCCCGTGCCTGCGGGCGGGAGTGTCGATTCCGGCCTGCGCCCGTTCGTGTAGGGGGTGAGAGAGGCCGATAGCTGCTCGGCCTCGCGCAACCTACCCCAGGCGGCCAACCCATCGCCGCCGCGAGTCAATGGAGGCTGAATGAGCCGGATCGTCGTGATGAATCATGTGACCCTGGACGGGGTGATGCAGGCGCCGGGTCGCCCCGAAGAGGACATCCGAGGCGGGTTCACGCAAGGCGGCTGGGGGGCCCACCTGTCCGAAACACCTGACGACTTTGTCGGCAAGGCGATGGGGGCGAGGATGGCGGCCGGGGGCGGCTTGGCAGGATGGCTGTTCGGGCGGCGTACCTACGAGGATCTCTTGAGTTATTGGAACGAACAGCCCGACAGCCCGTTCGGCCCAATGCTCAAGAACTCGCCCAAGTACGTCGCGTCGAGGACTCTGACAGAGCGCCTGCCGTGGCCAAACTCGACCCTGCTGCACGGAGACATCGCTGATGCCGTGGGCGCACTCAAGGCGCAATCCGACGGCGTTCTGGCCATCATGGGCAGCGGCGAGCTGATCGGCTCGTTGATGACTGCCGGTCTGATCGACGAGTATCTGCTGATGATCCACCCACTCGTGCTCGGCACCGGACGGCGCCTCTTCCCCAAGGGCGTACACGTGTCGCTACGACTTACCGACAGCAAAACAACGACCACGGGCGTGGTGATCGCCACCTACGAGCCGGCAACGGATTAGAACGTAGGCGAGCCTCTCCGGCCAGGCGCGCGGAAGATTCGCACCGGGGGCCTGGCTGGGGAGCGCTCGCGAGACAGAGGAGTCTCACGATGAAGCAGTACCTGCTCAGCATCTACCAACCTGATGGCGACTCGCCACCCCCCGGGGTGCTTGCGGAGATCATGCGCGACGTACGCGCGGTCGACGAGGAGCTCCGCTCTGCGGGGGCGTGGGTGTTCTCAGGCGGCCTTCACGCGGCGAGCACCGCGACTGTCGTTCATCCCCGTCGCGAGGGGATGCCGATGACGGACGGACCGTATGTGGAGGGCAAGGAGCACATCGGCGGCCTGACGATCATCAAAGCGGCCAACCTCGATGAGGCGCTCAAATGGGGGCAAAAGATCGCGCGCGCGACGACGCTCCCGATCGAGGTGCGCCCGTTCCAAGGCGAGCCGGAGGACTGACGGCGAGCGTGCCGACCATTTCGCACCCGGAGATTGAGCGTGTCTTCCGCGAGCAGTACGGGCGCGCCGTGGCTGTTCTGGTCCGGGTGTTCGGCGACATCGACCTGGCCGAGGAAGCGGTGCAGGAGGCGTTCACGACGGCTGTGGCACGCTGGCGCAGCAGCGGCATACCACCTGCCCCAGCCGGCTGGATTATCACCACGGCGCGCAATCGCGCGATCGACCGCCTGCGCCGCGAGTCCACTCGCGATAACCGCCACGCCCAGGCGATGCTGCTGCATGCTCGCCACGAGCCGCCAGAGGAGGGCCCGATGCAAGACGATCGCCTGCGGCTGATCTTCACTTGCTGCCACCCCTCGCTGGCACCAGGCGCCCAAGTAGCGCTGACACTGCGGTTGCTCGGCGGGCTGAGCACCCCGGAGATCGCGCGCGCGTTCCTGGTCTCCGAGTCGACGATGGCGCAGCGACTGGTCCGCGCGAAGGGAAAGATCCGCGACGCGCAGATTCCCTACCGGATCCCCAAACAAGCCGACCTGCCAGAGCGCCTCGCATCGGTGCTGGCGGTCGTCTACCTGATCTTCAACGAGGGATATGCCGCCAGCTCGGGTGACCGGCTGATCCGAGAGGAGTTCACCGAGGAGGCGATCCGCCTCGGCCGGTTGCTGGTCGAGCTGATGCCTGACGAGCCCGAGGCGATCGGGCTGCTGGCGCTGATGCTGCTCGAACATTCACGCAGCAGCACGCGCACCACGCCGGAGGGCGAGCTCGTGCCGCTGCCCTGCCAGGACCGCAGCCGCTGGAACCGTGGCCTCATCGCCGAGGGTCAGACACTCATTCGCCAGTGCCTGCGGCGAAACAAGCCAGGTCCCTACCAGATCCAAGCCGCGATCAACGCCGTGCACAGCGACGCGCAGACCGCCGCCGAAACCGACTGGAGCCAGATCCTGGCGCTCTACAACCAGCTCCTCGCGATCACTCCCACGCCAATCGTCGTGCTTAACCGCGCCGTCGCGGTCGCCGAGCTCGAGGGGCCACAAGTGGCACTTCAGCTGATCGACGAGCTGCCCATCGAGAGCTACTACCTCTACCACGCGATCCGCGCCGACCTCCTCCGACGACTCGGCCACACCGACCAAGCCGCGGCCGCATATCGCGCCGCGATCGAGCGCACCGGCAATCCCGCCGAGATCGCATTCATGAACGAGCGGATCTCACGAATCAGCGCAGCCACGACATGAGAACACACTGGCAGTGCGCCAGCCCAGGCTCCGTGGCGAAGCAGCACCTTGCAGACCGCTACCAACGTGAAAGCAGGTCCGACGCGCGATGCTCGCCGAGCCCCCTGTCTCGCCAATTGCGCGCCCGGGTCCTTGCAGCACTCGCAGCTAGCGGGCCGGCGATGGAGAGTGTCGACGCACTCCGTCTGGCTTCTCCATCCACGCACGAGCAGCTCTTACGCAGCGGGTCCACCTGGGTCACGACACTGCCGCTTCCGACGCGGAGCAGCCGTGTCGGGAGCATGACAATGCCGCCCGCGTGGCCGCTCCCGGACAATTCGAGCCACGCGCATGGCTTCGCTGCGTGCCCGTTCGTCGGCCGTCAGCGGCGGATTCCGCGCAAGGCGGCAAGCTGTCAGACTGGGTCGCCGTTCGCGTGTTGCCCGCCAAGCGGGTGTGCTAGTAGCCGATGGTACGGCGATCGCGTGCTTGGAGTGCCCCGCAGGACAAAGTTAGAGTCGCCCGGGTGGAATGCCAAGTCGGTGATGTCGCGGTGCACTACATCGAGACGGTGAGGGAAAGCCCGTGCTGATCCTGCACGGCGCTGGCGTCGACCACCGCGAGGCCGAGGCAAGCTTCCAGCCCGCCCTCGGCACGTACGGCGGTCTTCGGCGCATCTATCCCGACTTGCGGGGGATGGGGCAGACGCCCGCACCCGCGGCGCTGCGGAGCGCCGACGACGTCCTCGAGATCCTGCTTGGCTTCGGCGACGAGGTCGTCGGACAGGAACCCACTCTGCTTGTCGGCCACTCCGCCGGCGGCTACTACGGCCAGGGTTTTGCCGCGCGACGGCCTGACCGGGTGGTCGGGCTCGCGCTTGTCTGTCCTCTCTTGGCCGGGATGTCTGAGGTCCCCGAGCACCGCCCCGTGATCGCCGCGGATGACCTGGGCGACGAGGGGTTCCGCAGCTACTTCGTCGTGCAAACTCCCGCCATGCTCGAGCGCTACCTGCGCTTTGTCGCGCCGGCGTCGCCCTCGCCGACGTGGCCGCAATGGAGCGAATCGGCGAGCGCTGGGAGCTCGCCCTGTCCGATGGCCAGGCGTACGGGGGGCCGACGCTCGTCGTCGCCGGTCGACAGGACTCGACTGTCGGGTACGCGGCGGCTGTCGACCTGTTCGAGCACTGCCCGCGAGCGACGCTCGCGGTCCTCGACGGCGCCGGCCACGCACTGCCACACGAACAGCCGCACTTGCTGGCCGCGCTGCTCCAAGAGTGGCTCACTCGTACAGACTCAGCTGTCTAAGCGAAGTGGACGTCGCAGCCGGTTGGTCGGCCACCGGGACGCTGTGGCACAGGCCGATCCCTACGCGGGCCCGCAGGCGCATCGCGCAACGGCTGCAACGGGTGACGTTGGCGATCTCGCGCTCCTCGATCCTGGCGGCGGCCGCGGCCGTGGCGTAGCCGGCTCTGAGCGAGTGGCCGGAGAGGTCTTCGGGCGGCAGCCCGGCCGCCCGGGCGCGCCGTTTGACGATCAGCGCGACTGACTGGTCTGAAAGTCGCTCGTTGGTGACGGTGTCGCCGCGGCGCATCCGCCGGGACACCGGCTCGCGGTGGATGCCGGCGGCCTCGGGCCATGCCCGTAGCTCCTTGACCGCGCATACGAGTCACGGGCGCGCGCGTACCGGACGGCGACAGATGCGTGCTCTTGTCTCTCCTTTGTCAATAGGGAGCCGCTATTTGCGAGATTTCAGCCGCGTCAGATAGCCGGCAGCCTTAGATCGAGTTCTGCCAGGCGCTGCGGATCAAGGAGCGCGTTGATCCGGGTGATCTTTCCGTTCGTGACCGTGAAGGCCATCACTGAGAACACGCGGTCCTGTGGCGCCACCACGGCGCCCGCGGCGCCGTTCACGAGCGCGGGTCTAACGAATGGGTGGAGCTGGGAGTAGGTGGTCGTGTGCGCAGCCACCGCGCCTGCTCCCTGTAGCAGAAGCGAGGCGTCTGGACGCAGGACGCCGCCATCAATCCGCAGCTCAACATTGGGGTCGAGCACCTCGAGGAGGGCATGGAAGTCGCCATCTCGGGAAGCGGCGAAGAACGCATCGACAACACGTCTCTGCCGCGCAAGGTCAGGATCTGGCGCGGGCGAGCCGCGTACGCGCCGCCGGGCCCGGCTGGCCAGCTGCTGGGTGGCCGCTTCGGAGCGTTCGAGCGCCGTGGCGATCTCGGCGAATGGCACACCGAAGACGTCGTGCAGCACGAAAGCGAGCCGTTCGGCGGGAGTGAGCGCGTCGAGCACCACGAGAAGGGCCAGACCGACCGAGTTGCCCAGGAGCGCCTCTTGTTCTGGGCCATCCTCCTCGAAGCTGACCACCGGGTCCGGGATGTGCACCGAAGGCTCCTCGCGTCTCGCTCTGCGCGAGCGCAGCATGTTCAGGCAGACCCGACTGACGACCATCGTCAGCCAAGCCTGCATGTTCTCGACCCTCTCGGTTTGCTCGCGACTCCGAAGCCACGCCTCCTGAAGCGCATCGTCGGCGTCGCTGACCGACCCGAGCATCCGGTACGCGACTGCGCGGAGATGCGGTCGGTGCTGCTCGAAGCGCTCGGTCAACGACCCGCGATCATCCATCACCAGTGGTTGTAGTAGCCGAAGGTCGTGATCAGGGCACCGCCGGCCAGCAGCAGGAAGAACGCTGCCCCGCCGATACCGGAGTCGCGCGCCCTTATATGCGCGCTGATCGCGCCGACGAAGTAGACGACGAGACCGATTGCAGCCGCCTTGCCGAGCAGCGGTACCGCGAAACCGATCACCAGCCCGACCGAGCCGGAGACGAGCAGCGTCCCGAGCGGCAGCATCCACTTGCGCGACACGTGTACCCGGTCAGCGACGACCTTGACCGACTCGGCGTCGACGAAGTTCAAGCACGCCGCATAGCTGATCGCGAGCACCGCCAGGATCGTGACTATGACGTACGCAGTGTGCATGTCTCTAAGACACGCGCGGCCGAGAAAACCTGACACAAAGGCCCTAGACGCCCGGCAGCGTCCATCCATCAAGAGCCTTGCTCATCAGCATCGCACGCACCTGCGAGCATCCGACGGTCCGCCTCACTCCGCGCGGGTTGCGAAACCTGGTTGGATCGTTGAGGACGTGGACCTGAACAGGAGGCTGCATGAACATCGAGTTCCTCTCGACCCTGGCGGTGATCACGCCCGATCTGCCGGCGAGTCGACGGCTGTACCTCGACGCGCTCGGCCTACCGCTGGCCGGCGATGAGTACCTCCACAGCGAGCAGCTCGCCGGGTGCAAGTCCTTCGGGATCTGGCCGCTGTCTCAGGCCGCCGAGGCATGCTTCGGTACGCCCGAGTGGCCGACCGGGTGGCCGGTGCCGCAGATCAGCATCGAGTTCGAGGTGGCGAACGCCACATCGGTCGGCCTCGCAATACGGGAGCTCGAGCAAGCCGGCTACGAGGTGCTCCACGCACCACGCAAAGAGCCGTGGGGTCAGACGGTGGCCCGGCTGCAGTCACCCGAGGGCGCGATCATCGGGATCTCGTACATCCCTTTGTTCCACGACCAAAACTGACCGGGGAAACCGACCTGCTCTCGGACGCCGTGCGCATCTCGAACGCTCCGGCACGTCTCGGAATGCGCGGGGAGCGAGCGGTCATGGGCGTCTCGGCGTTTGGCGATAGCTCCCGACGTCCGCCGACCAATCGCCTGACCTACAGCCGACGCACGCGCGAACAGGCCAGTGATCGCTGCGAGGCCGTCGGGATCACCGGCACAAGAACCTCTCGCTGCGACGCTACATCCGCACCGCCACCGCCTACGACGATGTCGGCGAGGTGCTGTAGCCGTCAACCCGAACCAGCTCCGCCAGCCAGCACCGGCTCAGGATCGGCGCCGCTCCCGCCGTGCAAGAGGATCGTCCCTCGATACGCAGCGGTAGATCGGGGCCTGAGCTGCTCCGGGCGCGATTCCGATGCTGGCCGTGACCATTTTACGATCGCGTTCCTGAAGGATCAGGGGGCCCTGACGGCCGCGCCGCCTTCAGCGGATGAGCTCGCGCTCGGCCAAACACTTGAAGACTGCGCCAGGTCCGCGGTACGAGCGCCTCGGCCGGGTAGAGCGCTGCGCTTCGGAAATCCTGAGCGAGCTCGGCGACCTCCGCGCTCGGGGCGACACCGGCCCGTCGGAAGGCAACCAGCGGCGAGGTATTCAACGGGACCCCCTTCGGCCTGCCGTGCTAACGCGAATCATCTCTGGAGGGGGAGGCATCCGGTGAGAGCTCATTCGAGCGTTTCATCCGCGTAGGGGGGAGCGTTCAGCCGCGCCTGTGCAGTCTTGATTCATCGGTCGCTCAGCGGGTACTAAGGAATCCGCTGTAGCTCGGCCGCGCCATGCGCCGCTCATGATCGAAGGGAGGTATTTCTGGGCTGCTTAATCCCGAATTGACCTGCGTGTTCACGACGCTCAACCGGAGTCGCTGAACGCTCAGTCAGCCGCAGAAGTTAGCGTCCATCGCTGGCACGGGTCGCGGGGCGGTCAGCCGAGAAGTTAGGAGTGCAGTAACGTGAGTGTTAGTACAAGAGCGCGGAAGGTTGCCTCGGGTGTCAGGGTCCTTATCGTCGGGGCCGCGGTCACGGTCGCGATCCCCCTGGGATTGACATCGTCCGGCTCCGCGGCGGAGTCCCTAGCACGGCCGGCATGCGCTACCGGCACCCAGTTGACGACCAGCAGTGGCCCGGTATGCGGTGTGACGGCTGCTGGCGTGACCTCGTATCTCGGCATACCATACGCCGCGCCGCCCGTGGGACGGCTACGTTGGAGGCCACCGCAGCCGGTCCCGCGGTGGACATCTACCTTCCAGGCCACGGCGGCCGGGAATATCTGCCCTGGTCCAAGCGTTACGCCCGGAGGGCCAGTCACGGGCTCTGAGAGTTGCCTCAACCTGAATGTCCAGGTCCCGACGGGGGCGCGCGGGTCGCGGTTACCGGTCATGGTCGAGATTCACGGCGGCGGGTTCCTGGACCCGATTGGACCATCCGACGGGACCCACCTGGTCTCCGCCGGGCACGTGGTCTACGTCGCCATGAACTACCGGCTCGGAATCCTCGGCTTCATGGCCAACCGAGCCCTCGGGCCGCACTCGGGCGACTACGGCCTGCAGGACCAGCAGGCCTCGTTGCGCTGGGTTCAGCACAACATCGCCGCGTTCGGCGGCAACCCGCACAATGTGACGATCCTCGGCCAGTCGGCCGGCGGCGCCAGCGTATGTGCGCAGGTCGCCTCGCCGACCGCGAAAGGCCTGTTCGAGCGCGGGATCCCCGAGAGCGGCTTCTACAACGCCGCCGTTGGGCCGAATCGCGTATGGGAACCAGCCGACTGCAAGTCGCAGATCCCGACCGAGCGCCAAGCGGAGAGGGCAGGCGCGATCTTCGCCTCCAAGGTGGGCTGCCGACCCGCCGATGTCGCCTGTCTACGAGCGGTTCCGCCCGACAGACTGGCGGCAGCGGGAGGGAAGGTGAACAACCCGACGGCAGGCGGCACGAGTGCAACGATCGCTCCCACGATCAACGGGACCACGCTGCCCATGTCTCCGGCCAAGGCGTTCCGAACCGGCCACATCAACAAGGTGGGTCTGATGAACGGCGTCGACCGCGACGAGATCAATGGCGGGGCGTCACTCACCGCGCCGATCGCGAATACCGCTTCGGAGTTCCGCCGACAGGTACACACGCAGTACAGGTCGCTGGCGGCGAAGGTGTTCAAGCTCTATCCGCTGCGGCGCTTCCCGTCACCGTTCATCGCGTACCGCACCGTGGTAGCCGACTCCGATTCGGTCTGCCCCGCAATTGCCGCCGACCGCGACCTAGCGCGGTACATCCCGGTATATGCGTGGCAGAACGACGACGCCGACATGCCACCCGCCTACTACCCGCAGTTCCTCATCCAGACAAAGCCGTATGGGGCATACCACATTGCGGCGACTCCGTTCCTGTTCCCGAGACCCTCGATCACGCTGTCTCCGGATCAGGCCACTCTCGCCGCGCAGTTCACCGGGGAAGCCGTGGGATACGCCCACACAGGGAACCCAGACGCTCCTCGCACACCACTCTGGACGCGGTTCACTCGCCGCAGCGAGAACCTGATGAGCCTGATACCGGCTGGCGACAGCGTCCTCAACACTGCAGCCACGATCAGCCAGCAGCACAACTGCGGCTTCTGGAACAGCGTGAGACGAGCCGCGCGTTCCTGAACGGGTCGGCCAGCCGCGCCGTCGCTCCGCTAGGGACGAGGCGCCATGCGGCGGAGCCGGCGGCATGGAGCAATAGCCACCGCCCCGAGGCGAAACGCCGCCCCGGGGCGCAGGGCCCCCGGAAGGTGATCGCCTCGCCCGGACGCACTACATCATCAACGCGGTTGTCGGCGCATGAGCGCCGGTTCACGCGCTCGATAATGGTGATTATGTAGAAACGCCCTGCAAAGAGGCGGCTTTGGCAGTTGACCTTATGACAACCGCTTGTCGAGCACGAAGCGTCGTGTGACCGACTGCCACTGCAATAGTGGAGACAGCCGCACTCAGCACAGGATGATCTGAAGCCACGCGCAACAGAGTTGGCAGAGGTCTCATCAGCGCCCGCAGTACCTCCGGAAGCGTGTCCGGCCCGGGGTCGGCGATCGAGCGCACCGACGACGGCTACGACGTGTTCGGCGACGGCGCGATCCGCTGCTGGCGGCAACTCACGGCGGCGATAGCCGAACAAGATGCGGCGGCGAGACGCGCGCGGCGCGCCGGATAGGGATCGTCAGAACCTTGCTTGACCGCGCGCGATGCCGACGGTCGGCGGCGATCGCCTCAAGGCGACCGAGAGCTGCGCGTACACCGCTCGAGCGGGGATACGAGCCGTGACGATCCCATTTATGGCCAAGTGCGTGTCCGCCCCACGGCTCGTTAGCAACCCCTAGTCGCCGTAGCGATCGTCCAGGTCGACCCACGTGCCGCGATCGTTCTCGTGGGCAGCGCTCTCCTCAGAGCGGCACCGCGATTGCTAGCGCGGACGGGCTCGTCCGGCGAAGGCTCGTGCGCGCGTTCGCGGCAAAGCAGGACCCTCGACAGCCGGTTGACACGCGCGGACTCGCACCGCTCTCGAGTTTGGCGACGAGGAGGTCAGCCGGGTGAGCGGTCGCACAAGACCTGCATCGCCCGGGTCACGATATTCATCGATTGGGCGCTGGCGTGCTCGGATCGTCCGCGGTCGCGGTCGCAACGATTTGGTGAAGCTGGCGCCGGTCGATCTTGCCATGCCAGTTTCGGGGCAGGGCGTCGAGGAAGATCACGTCGCGGGGATGCTTGTACGCGGCGAGTCTGTTCTCGAACAGGGCGAGGACCTGCTGTGGGGTGAGCGTGGAGACCTGCGTCGTGACGACGCAGGCGACCGGTACCTCGCCAAGTCGCTCGTGGGATCTTCCGACGACGGCCGCCTCGCGAATCTCCGGGCAGTCCTCGAGCACCGCCTCCAAGTCGCTGGGGTAGACGTTTGACGTTCCAACGATGATTGTGTCGCGGATTCGGCCCACGATGCGCAGGTAACCCTGTTCGTTGATCAGGCCGAGGTCGCCGTTGCGAAACCAGCCGTCTCGGAACGCCTCGCGCGTAGCTTGTTCGTTGTTCCAGTAGCTATGCATCACGGCCGGACCGCGGATCCACACTTCGCCGGGCTCGCCCGTGGGCACGTCGCGCCCCGAATCGTCGACGATTCGTAGCTGGCTATAGAGCGCGGGTTTGCCAGCGCTGAATGCCGCCTCGGCGGGGCTCCCGGGGGCGATCGTGACCGCCGTCGGGCAGGCCTCGGTCGAGCCGTAGCCCTGAACCACTGAGACACCTTTCGCCTGCCAGGCTTCGATAGCGCCGCGGGGCACCATCGTCGAACCGGTGGCGACGCAGCGCAAGCTACTCAGGTCAGCTCGCGCCCAGGCTGGGTGGCGGGCGAGCGCGAACGTCATCGCTGGGACCGAGGGCAGCAGCGTGATGCGCCGGCTCTGTATCTCCTCGATCACCCGGCCCGGATCGAACTCACGGTGGATCGTGATCGTCGCACCGGCGCACAATCCCGGGGTCGTGTGGATGAACAGGCCTCCGGAATGGAACATCGGCACCGGGGTGAGGATCTCGTCGGCCGCTGTCAGTCCGAACGCCGTCAGCGCATTGAGCGCGTTGAAGGTGAGATTCTGGTTGGTAAACGTCGCGCCTTTGGGCCGGCCCGTGCTGCCGGAGGTGAACAGGATGAGCGCCGGCGCCGTCAGATCGATACTCGAGCTCGCCACCGCGCTCCCGACCCTGGACGCGAAACGCAAGCGGTCGCCCACGATGAACGTCTTCAGCCGGTCGCGGCCTCGGTCGCGCATGGTGTCCTGGCCAACTTCTCGGAAGCTCTCCTCCGCGATCAGCAGCCGTGGCTCGGTGGCCGCCACAAACACGCGCAGCTCAGCGGCCGGCATCCTGTTGTTAAGGGGGACGAAGATCGCCTCGAGCCGAGCGCAGGCGAACAACAGCTCAAGCAGTTCGGGGCAATTCGGCCCTAGGTACCCCACGCGGTCTCCAGCCGAGACACCCTGGGTCTGTAGGCAGGCCGCCACCGCTGCGAGGTCCTGCTCGAGCTCGCCGTAGCAGATCTCGCGCCCTTCGAAGCGGAGCGCGACCTTGTCCGGCGTCCAGCTGGCCCAGTGCGCGATCCAGCTAGAGACGTCCACGCCAGACACACTCCCCGTCGCCGACCCGGTTCACATCAAATACCCGAGCCATGATATGTCATTAGAGTGCTACTCTATTGACATATGGCTTCTCCTGTCAAGGCTCCGCTCGGCAGGCGCGCGCGAAAAGCGCTCGAGACCCGACACCGCGTACTCGATGCCGCCGAGGCACTGTTCATCCAGAACGGTTATGCGGCCACCACCATGAACGAGATCGCCGACCAGGCCGACGTCGCCGTACAGACGCTCTACGCAGTCTTTGGCAACAAGCGCACGCTCCTAACCGCGCTGATCGACGCCCGTGTGGTCGGAGACGATCAAACCGACGCCCTGCGCGACCGCCAGGACTGGCAGGCCATGGAACGCGAGACCGACGCCGACCGGCAGATCGCGCTCTTCGCGGCGATCGCGACCCGCATCGGGACACGCAGCGCGGCGATCAACGCGGTCATCGCGGGCGCGGCCGGCGCAGACCCTGAAATCGCCGCCATTCACGAACAGCAACGACAGCGGCGCTACCGAGACGAGCGCCGGATCGCGCGATCGCTGGCCCGCACCGGGGCCCTCCGCGATGGACTCTCCGAGACCCAGGCCGCGGACATCATCTGGGCGATCGCCCACACCGGCACGTACCGCGCGCTAGTCACTGAGCGACACTGGACCAGCGAGCAATACGAACGCTGGCTCAAGAGACTGCTCGCCCGCGAACTCCTAGCCAAGTCGGCAGAGCCGTGAGGCTTCTCGCGATACCGCCAGGCCAGTCGCTTGGGCATGCGACGCCCCTGGTTCGACTCCCGCACAGGTATCTGACTCTGGCCGCGGTGCGTCATGCTTCGCGCGGAACACGAGAGCATCGTGGGTCGGCTCCCGGCCGACGGCGTCGAGACGCCAGGCGGCTTGCGCTATCCGTGCGGAGCGAGACGCGGCCTTGCGCCCCGGGAACTGATCGTCGCGACGCGAAAGCAGGTTGTCGCGGGGGCGCCGTGCCGAACCACCGTGGCGATCCGAGGTACCGGGCGCAGCCGTGTAATCAGAGATCGCAGCGCATGAACCAGATGTGCGGTCCGCCGTCCGGCGCGTCCGCCTCGTCGTAGACACGGAAGCCGCACCGCCCGTAGATGGTGACGTTCGTAGCCGTGCCGGTGGACAGGAACGCACTCGTTCGTTGCCTACGGGCTCTCGCGAGCCCTGCCTGGATCAGTGCCTTCCCGATCCCTCGCCCTTGAAGGTCTGGCCGCACCGCGATCGAGTCCAGCTGCCATGAAGGCTCACGCGGATCGTGCGAGCCGACCCAGTCCCAGAACGCGTCGTAGCGTCGGCCGCCATCCTTGGCGAGCGCGAGGATCCGCCTCTGGTTCCAGGGATGGCTTTCTCAAACCTCACTTTGTTCCGGCGGGATCCAGACCGCCGCGCCCTGCGCTCGCTCGGCCTCCCAGACGAGGCCTAGCGGGAGAGCCGCTTCAAGGAAGTACGCGAAACGCCGTGTGAAGCGCTCTTCGAGTTCGTCGTCAAACCCCAGCGGCCAGCGCAACATCGGCTCATGCAAAAACGCTCGTCCAAACACTGACGCGAGCGCCGACAGGAGGGTTTGGGCTCGCGTGACGCGGACCCGAGGACCGCCACCATCCTCACGAGGTGGATGCCGGCTCACGAGGGCAAGAAACTATGGCTCGCGTGGGTCCGGGCGGTTGGCTGCCGAGGCTCCCGGATCCCGGCGGAGGTCAATCGAGGCCACCGCACGTGATGAACGTACCGCCTCAGTGTCATCGTCTTTGATCAGGTCGGTGACTCCGACTCGCCAGCCGACGGTCCGCCACGCGATCCGCATCAGCTCGGCCACCGCGGTCTTGTTCGTGTGCACGGTCAGCCACGTGACCCCGTTCTCGAACTCCCTTTCTTATAGCGTCCGAGAAGTCGGAACTCCGGCGACCGCATGGGACCCGAAGTCCGGCTTGTAGACTCGCGGCGTGGGTGTGAGGGCGCGCTGGGGTTGGCTACTTGTCGTTGCCGCCATCTTTGCCGCCGGCGCGACACTCAGTGCTCGTGACGGGCGGGCCGATCACCTGCACCGGGTCCAGGGCGACGACGCCGCGCGGACGCGGCAGGGCAAGCGCCCAATGAATGGCGACGTGCGCTGGAGAGCTGAGAGCCTCGGCGGCGGTGTTGCCGCTCCGGCTGGTGCGCGGGGGGGGCACAGCAGTGAGCGCTCCGCGGCCTCGACACCGCCGGCTCCTTTGCGCTCTCGGATCGTTTCGTGGGGCAGAGGCTCGTGGTGCTGGTTTGGCGATCCCCGGGCGGTGACCGTCGTCGCACCACGCGAGCGCACGTTCGTCGGCTGGATCGACTGGAACGGGCGCATCCGGGTCGGCGCCTACAACCCGCATACGGGGGCGAGGACAACGGTCACAGTCGGTGTGCTCTCCCGCGACGACCACGGCAGCCCAGCGATCCTGGTCGAGCCGGACAAGCGGCTGACGATCTTCTGGGCCGGCCACGACGGCGGCGCGATGTACTACCGCACCTCGCGTCGTCCCGAGGACATCCACGCTTGGGGCCCGGTCCACCTCGTCTCGTCGCAGCTTCGCGACTACCTGGGCTTCACGTATCCGAACCCCGTGATCCTCCCTGCCGAGCATAACCGGCTGTACTTGTTCTGGCGCGGCGCCAATTGGTCGCAGGACTTCACGACCCGCGACGTCGACGGCCGATGGGGCCAGGCCCGGTCGCTAATCACCAACCTAGGCGAGCGTCCTTACGTGAAAGTTGACTCAAACGGGCGCGACACCATCGCCCTGGCCTTCACCGATGCCCACCCCGGCGACGCCGTGACCAGCATCTTCTACATGACACTTCGGGGAGGCTGGTTGCGCCACGCGGATGGCAACGCAATCGTCGCCTTGAACAGCACGCCGATCGCGGCCCGATCCGCCGATACCGTTTACGACGCCGACGCTACTGGGGTACCGGCCTGGGTATGGGACGTGGCCATTGGGCGAACCGGTCACCCGGTCATCGTCTACGCCACCTTCCCGTCCCCGTCGCACCACATTTATTGGTACGCGCGCTGGACCGGGCGGGCCTGGGTCTCGCACTTACTGACCGTGGGCGGCCCGACGGTCAGCCCCGGCACGCTGGAGACCGAGTATTCCGGTGGCCTCGCCCTCGACCACACCGACCCCGCGACGGTCTACCTGTCCCGCAAGGTCCGCGGCTGGTTTCAGATCGAGCGATGGACCACGCCAGACGGCGGTCACCGGTGGGTGCACCGCACCGTGGTCCGCACAAACGGAGCCGACAACATCCGTCCGGTCGTCACGCGCGGCTCCCGAGGAGGTCCGATAAGCCTGTCGTGGCTTCACGGCCATTACGGCTTCTACACCACCTACCGAACGTCGGTCGATTCCCTCGGGTGAGCCGACGGCGCTTCAGTGTGGTGGCCACGGCCGCAGCGTGCCTACTCGGCGGCGCGTCGGCGTGCGCGCGACATACGCACCGGACCGTCCATGCCTCGTCGCTCACAGCCGCGGCCGCGGCGACCTCGTCCGCCCGGACCGGCGTCGGCCATCAGGCGGCCATCGGAGGAGGGTTCGCTCGCGTCGTCCCCGCGCTCGAGCTCCCGAGCGACGGGTCGTGGAGCCTGGGCCTGCCCACCCGCGGCTTCGTGGTGTCGCTCGACGTCGCGGTAGATCGCGGGGGTCGGCTCGCCGTCGCTCTTGGAGCGCAGCGTCCATCTCTGCTTATCATCCGCACGCCGTCAGGTGCGACCACTGTGCGCGTGGGCCCGACGCCCCTACGGGTGCTGGACGGTCGTCGGCACGCAAGCCGCAGGATCGCCGGGTGGCGGGTTCCCGGGCTCGGGCCGCCGCAGGCTGACTGGCATCACGTGGAACTCACGAACAGCCGCCTGGAGATCGACGGTGTGCCGATCGCCACGCCGGCTAGCCGTCCGCGGGCGATCGAGCTCCAGGTGAGCGACGCGGCCGCTCATCTGCGGGCGGTCGTGGTGAGCGCGGCTGCCAACCGGGCGGCGCTACTCCTGCATCGTGTGACCGAGCTGCACGCCCGCATCCCCCTGGGCCACTTTCCTGTCGGCGCCGACGTGAGCGACCGAATCAACTACGGCGATCGCGACTGGACGAGTGGCTTCTGGCCCGGCGCGTTATGGGAGGCGGCCGCCCTCGCGGGAGCGCCCTTTGACGACTGGGCGCTTCAGGCCACGCTTTCCCACGTCGGCCAGGAGATGGCCAACACGCACGACGTCGGCTTCATGTACGGGGAGTCCTCGCTGCTCGCCTGGCAGGCGCTGTGCCGCCACCGGGCGCGTACCGGCGGGGCCGCTCCCCAGCTATGCCGGCGGCTCGAGCGGAGTGTCCTGCGCGCGGTCGCGGAGCTCGAGACGCTCGCGGCGAGCAACCGGGCGGCGGGAACCATTCCGACCGCAGCGGGCGGGCCGGTCGCTGACACGATAATCGACAGCATGATGAATGTCGGGATCCTGACCTGGGCCAGCGCGGTGACCCACCGTCCGGACGGCGCCCGGTTGGCCGCGCAGCACGCGCACCGCGTCGAAGCGCTGCTCGTGCGCAGCGATGGCTCGACCACGCAGGCGGTCGACTTCAACCGGACGACGGGCGCGGTCCTGCACATCGGCACCCATCAAGGACTATCGGACACGAGCACTTGGTCACGCGGCCAGGGCTGGGCGGTGTACGGCTATAGCGCGACCGCCGCAGCGCTGCACGATCCGAGCCTCCTCCGTGTTGCCCTCCGCCTAGCCGGATACGTCGCCTCTCACCTGCCGCCGGACCGCGTGCCGCGTTGGGACTATGACGCGCCGTCTGCAGCGCCCGTCGACGTCTCGGCGGGCGTCATCACCGCGGCGGGGCTGCTCCGCCTGGGAGCGGCGTGCGCGGCGCTCCCAGGCACGTGCCGCGAGGGCGCCCGCTGGACCGCGCTGGGGCGTCGCATGCTCGCCGCCGCGCTTGGGCACGCGGCCACTGCCCCGCCGCTCGGCTTGCTCGACGGCCAGGTGCTCAACGAGCGGGGGGTCGGCTGCTGGTGTAACGGTGGCGAGCTGGTCTTCGGCCTGACCTACGCGTTGGAGGCCGAAAGGCTGGCTGGTCGGCGCCGCCTCCGGCACGCACGTCGGAGCTATGACGGAGCTGACACTAGGGCTCACGGCGAACGGCTCCTGAATCGTTCTTTCGTGTACGTGCCACCTGGGCTGCCGACGTAAGCCCTGTCTGCCGACGACTTCGGGTCCGATCGCGCACCGGAGTTGGTCGTGGCGAAGGGGTTCAAGGCCAACCTGCGCGACGACACCGGCGAGGTGCTCGGGATCGCCTCGGATGAGTACCAGGTGGTGGACAACCGCGACGCCTTCCGCTTTCCTGGACGCGCTGATCGGCTCAGAGCTCTACTTCGAGATCGCAGGCAGCCTGTGGGGCGGCCGGCGGTTTGGGTGCTGGCGCGGCGACCCTAGTACATCGAGCTGGGCAGTGATCCCTCGGCCACCTACATCTACGTGGCCAACAGCCACCACCGTTGGATGGCCGTCACCACCGCGAGCCGCGTGAACCTCAGAAACGCGACGCCATCGAAACCGGAGCAGATCCCAGTCTCCGTGGCACCCGGTCCGGCTCAGTCTGCGATATCGGCGAAGCCCAGCAGGTCGGTCGTGGCTGGGTTGTCGGCCCAGAGGGGCGTGGCTGGTTGGGGGACATGGAACCTCTGCGGAGTGGACCCCTAAACATAGCCTTCGCATCGGACGGAGCAGAAGGTACGGCACAGCACGGGGACTTCCCAACGGTCCCGGTCACCGCCGCGCGCATTTCCGCCACCGAGTCGGGTTCGCGTCCCTCTGCGCTGGCGAAGGCGAGCTCCTCCGTCTGCCCCGAATCGTACGTTCAGCTCAGTGATCCCCGCCGACTGGCACCCTGCTCCTCGACCGCGATCGACGCCTACCGCTACCTCGGGTCCGAGGGCATCCTGCAGGTCGCCTACGTCACCCGGGCGGAAGGTGTACGAGTTCCCTGCACGCCAGCGCTGTACCGGCAGAGTTCTTTGGCCGGACCCGTCAAGGGGACGATTCGTCGAGCGGACGCTCCGACCGTACGCCCGTCAGCGCGACTGGAGCCGCCCACCCTACGCTCCGTGAGATTCGACGGCAGACGACGGTCACCCGGCAGCTCGCCCATGGCAACTACTTGGAACTGCAGCCCGCACGAACCAGACGCACCCGCCTGCATCCGAGTCGAACAACGCCGTGTTTGCCGCATAAATCGTGATCTGCAGCACGCATGACATGCCCCGCGGGGTCATGGTAAGGAAGGGGTCGGGGGTTCGAGTCCCCCAGAGGGCTCTTTCCGATTGCCTTGTTAGCGGGGGTCGGGGGTCCGGGCCGGTTCGGCGAGTGTCGTCGGGCAGCCGGCGTGGAAACTATGCGGAAACACCTCAGGGGGAGCCGGGGCGTGGTTCTGTTCGTTGACCGGCGTTCGAGTACTGCGCGTCGGCGAGAGTGACCTGCGGGCGCTCAGCGATGCCAGCCTCAGCCAGCCGGCCGCCGCAGGCGTGCTGCCACCGATGATGAGCTCCCACACCCCGCCATACAGTCACGCTAAGCCGCCGTACCTCATCCGAAGGCGATCGTCGTGCTCAACTTGCTTATGCCGCGGACGTTCCCCGCTGCCCAAAGCCGGCCCCGCGATCCAGGCCGACGCTCGAGGTAGCGATCGAGAAAGGCGACCGAGACCCGCTCCACGACTCCGAGCTGCGGTTCCTGGGTGGTATACGGCCGCAGGTGCGATGCACCAAGCAGTGAGAGCAGGAACTTGGGAGGACGTGCGGCGGCAAAGAACCTGTAGGTGGACCTCGGTGCGTTGACCGTATCGGCCGTGCCCTGCACAGCGAGTAGGGGAGGGCTGGAGGCGCGGAACGCGTAGCCCGTGACACCCGGTATATAGGCGCCCGACAGGATCACCGCGGCGCCGATACGGTGGTCGAGGTAGTGAACGTTGTAGCCCGCCGCGAGCGCGGTCGAGCCGCCGTCCGACTGCCCGGCAACAGCGATCCGAGCCGGATCGATCAGGGCCGACAGGACACCATGCTGGGCCGAGCTTGCGCGCAGCACATGGGTTATGACGAAGCTCATATCGGTCGGCTGGTTGACGAGGTCTGACTCGTGAGGACCACCCGGAGCATCGGCGTTGGTCAAGGGAAAGGCGGGCGCGGCGACGACGTATCCAGCCCGGGTCCATGCCTGCAGCAGCCGCGCGTAGATCGCGGGCGTCGCAGCAAAGCCGTGCGCGAACACGATGAGCGGAAACGGACCGCGTCCCTTGGCCGCGGGGGCTCCGCGGACATCGATGCGAGACGGCTCGCCGAGAGCTGGGTAGCGGATCACCGTCGTCAGCCGCCGCGGCTCGAGCCGCCCCGCGGCGTGCACGAGCCGACTTGGATCGGAGTACGTGGTGACAATCTCCCCCACCGCGAACTGAGCGCTGACAACGAGGCGCACTTGTCTGGGGGAGGGCTGCGCCGCGAGCGCAGCGCCGGCCGCCCAGCTGCCGCCGGCAAGGAGGATCGCGGTCAGCGGCAACGCCCACGGTCGAACACGTCGGATCAGGTGCCTCACCCACGCGCGCACGGCCGGCAAACTGGCCGCAGCGCTGCGGCGGGGTGACGAGATCGTTTTCGCGCGGCGATGGAGCAGGTCGTCCCCTGACTGACGGTTCGTACGCTAGCGTCTCACGCGATGCCGGACCGCTTCAGCGACCGAAGCCCGGACCATCCATCTGACGACGGACTGCGGGCCCACGCGGCGTACCAAGCGCGACGAAGCCCGAGCGGGATCGGCGCCGCCGTCGCCCGTTCGAGCCAGACCGCCGGCAAGCGCTTCTGGGAGTGCGTCGTGACCGACGGGGAGAAGTGGCACTTCATCCGCGTCGTCGGAGTCGATCTCGAGTCATTTCATCCGGCGAACGAGGACATCGAGCAAGGAATCGAGCGATTC
>JAFAZV010000307.1 GCA_019239445.1 Solirubrobacterales bacterium | reverse complement strand
GCTGCGCTCTGACGCGGCCGAGCTGCGCGACCGCCTACCCGGCCCCGGAAGCGAGTCTTCCGCGCTGGCGCGGTTGATCGGCGAGCTCGACGACGGCGAGCTGTTGCGCGCGATCCGCGATCTCGGTGGCCACGACCTAGCGAAGCTGCTGGCGGCCTACGCCGAGGCGGATCGCGTGACCGACCGGCCGTCGGTCGTGTTCGCCTACACGATCAAGGCGTGGCGGCTCGCGACCGAGGGTCATCCCGGCAACCACTCCGCCCTGCTGAGCATCGAGCAATGGCGAGAGCTCGCCCGCGAGCTGGGCGCCGATCCCGAGGATCCCTGGGCGGGCTTCGAACCCGGCACCGCTGCGGACGAGCTGTGCCGAGCGGCGGCCCGCCGGCTGCGGCGCGAGACCTTGCCGCCGGCGGCGATGCCGCGCGTTCCGGCAGACCTCGCGCGCCGACACCTCGGGCGCGAGTCGACCCAGCAGGCGTTCGGCCGGTTCTTCATGGACCTCGCTCACGAGGCGCCGGACGTGGCAAAGCATGTCGTGACAGTAAGCCCCGACGTTGCCTCGTCGACCAACCTCGGCGGCTGGATCAACCGCGTCGGCGTCTGGCAGCTCGGCGATCGGATCGACTGGTTCGCCGACGACACGGACACGCTGCTCCGCTGGCGCGAGTCGCGCCACGGCCAGCATGTCGAGCTCGGGATTGCGGAGGGAAATCTCGTCGGCCTCCTAGCCGAGCTCGGGCTCACCTGGTCGCGCGACGGCCAGCCCTTGTTGCCAATCGGCACGCTCTATGACCCGTTCGTGAACCGGGTGCTCGAGCCGTGGTCGTTCGGACTGTACGCCGGCGCTCAGTCGATCCTGGTGGGTACGCCGTCGGGTGTCACGCTGGCGCCGGAAGGAGGCGCGCACCAGTCGATCATCACCCCTTCCGTCGGCGTCGAGCAGCCACGTTGCGTCGCGTGGGAGCCGGCTTTCGGACAGGATCTGGAGTGGACACTGCTCGCCGCCCTCTCCAGGCTGGGAAGAGCTGACGGCACGTCAGCCTATTTCCGGCTCACGACGCGACCGGTTGATCAGGAGCTCGCGGCGGTGCCAGAGGATGCGCACGAGCGCGAGCGACGGCGAGCGCTCGCGTTGGCGGGTGGTTATCTGCTGCGAAGCGCTCCGACGCGGCCGAGGGTGACGCTCGTGGCCGTGGGCGCCGTTGTGCCCGAGGCGATCGCCGCTCACGATGAGCTGGGCGACGCCGGCATCTCCTCCGACGTCGTCTGCCTCACCTCGCCGGATTTGATCTTCCGTGCACTGCAGGCGCGCCAAGGACTGGCGGAGGGCGATGCGATGATCCTCGATGAGCTGTTTGCCGCCGACCGCGCGGCCCCGATGGTGACGGTGCTCGACGGGCATCCGCACACGCTTGGCTTTCTCGCGGCGATCCGCGCGGTGCCGGTTACGTGCCTTGGCGTGAGCGACTTCGGTCAATCTGGCGATGTGGCCGACCTGTATCGACATTTCGGCATCGACACGGACACGATCGTCGGTGCCGCGATCGACCTCCTGGAGGCGCCGTCATGAGCGAGATAACGATGCCGCGCCTGTCGGAGTCGATGGTCGACGGCACGATCATCCGGTGGCTCAAACACGATGGTCAGGACGTCGTATGTGATGAGGAGCTGGTCGAGATCGAAACCGATAAGGCGGTCATGACGTACGCGGCACCCGTTTCCGGCACGCTCCACGTGGTCGCGCCCGAGGGGAGCACGATCGCCGTAGGCGAGCCCATCGCCCAGATCGGCCTGGAAGCCGCACAGGATGACCGGCCGCCGGCGCCGGTCTCCGGCACGGCCGATGTCCCAATGCCGCCTCCGGAAGCCATGGCCGCCTCCACTCGCTCATCGATCGAAGCCAACGGCAGCGTCGGCGCCGGCCGAGACGGCGGCAGCCGCTCGGCGACGCCGCTCGCCCGCCGTACCGCTCGGGCGCACAACGTTGCCTTGGAACAGCTCGACGGGACAGGACCACGCGGGCGGATCACTCGTGCTGACGTCCTGGCGGCGGCGCGAATCACGACCCAGCCATCGCCCGAGCTAATCGAGCCCACCCGCGTGCAGCAGGTGATCGCCCGACGGATGACGCAGGCCAACGGCACGCCCGATTTCGCGGTCCAGACGGAGGTGGCCATGGACGCGACGATCGAGCTGCGCGCGCGACTCAAAGACGTGGCCGACGATGAGCCGGCACCGTCGATCAATGACTTCATCGTCAAGTCCTGCGCGATCGCGCTACGTCACCACCCGCGTGTCAACGGTTCATATGTCGACGGTCACTTCCGGCTGCACGGCAACGTGAACGTCGGCGTTGCGGTCGCGCGCGAGGATGCGCTGGTCGTTCCGGTCGTTCACGACGCGGACACGAAGTCGCTGCGCACGATCGCAAGCGTCGCTCGCCGGCTGAGCGACCGCGTCCGGACCGGTGCGATCACTCCGGACGAGCTCTCGGGCGCGACGTTCACGGTGTCGAACCTCGGGATGTTCGGCATGACCGCGATTCACCCCGTGATCGACCCGCCGCAGGCGGCGATCCTCGGTGTTGGAGCCGTCCGCGACACTCTCGCCCGGATCGACGGCGAGATCCGCGACCACCGTTTGATGACCCTCACCCTCGTCGCCGACCATCGCATCCTCTACGGGGCCGACGCAGCTCGCTTCCTGGCCGAGATCGCGGCGCTGCTCGAGACGCCGCTGCGGCTTCTCCTGTGATCGACGCGCCGCTGACAGAACGCGTCCTCGCCGCTGTGGACGAGGACCGGGACGCGTTGCTGCAGGCGATTTCGCAGGCAGTCCAGATCGCGAGCGTCAACCCGCGCTATCCCGGACAAAGCTACGACGATGTGGTGGGTGGCGAAGGTCAGGCCTCGCGCTTCATGGCCGACGTCTACCGGGAGCTCGGCGCCGAGGTGGACTTGTTTGCACTCGAGCCGGGGCGGGAGAACGCGGTCGGAGTACTGCGCGGATCAGGTGGCGGGCGGTCCTTGATCTACAACGGCCACGTCGATGTCGTGCCGGCCGAGAAGCGCGAGAACTGGCGCCACGGGGATCCTTTCTCGGGCCGGATCGAGGCAGGTTGCATCTGGGGCCGCGGCGCGACCGACATGAAAGCCGGCCTCCTGGCTCAAGCTTTCGCCGCCCGCGCGTTGCAGCGCAGCGGTGTTCAGCTCGGCGGAGATCTCATCCTCGAGGCGGTGGTTGGGGAGGAGTGCATGAACAACGACATCGGCGTCAGCGCCACCGTCGGCCGCGGCTACCGTGCCGACGCCGCGGTGGTCTCCGAGCCCAGCACCGGGAGCGCTCCGCTGGCCGTCATGCCGGCATCGCCGGGCCAGCTGTGGTTCTCGGTCAAGGTCACAGGCAAGCCGACCCACGCGGCGAACCGCGGGCGAACGCTGCACCCGGCTGCGGAGGACGAGCCGCCGGGAGTGAGCGCGATCGACAAGGGCTTCATCGTCTACGAGGCGTTGCGGCGCTTGGAACAGGAGTGGGCGTTCGCCAAGCGACATCCGCTCTACCGGCGCGGACAGTTCACGATCATGCCGGGGATCGTCGCGGGCGGCACGGCTGGGGTCGAGTTCCCGCTGTTCGTCCCGGAGTTCATGCAGACCGAATACCTGCTCTGGTACCCGCCCGACGCGGACGCCGCCGCGGTGACGCGCGAGATCGAGGCGCACATCGGGCACGTCGCCGCCAGCGATCCATGGCTGCGCGAGCACCCGCCGGAGGTCCGCTGGCGGCTGCACTGGCCCGCCAACGCGCCGGCGGCGGACGCCATCTCGGCGGCGACTTGCGCGGCCCACGAGCGCGCGGCCGAGGGCACGCAGTTTGCCGGAGCCGCTGAAGTGGCGGGATTTCCCGCCGTCGACGACGCCAGCTGGCTCACCGAGGCAGGCATCCCCGCCATCAGCTACGGACCCGGCGACCTCGCTGTCGCGCACGCGGACGATGAGTTCGTGCGCATCGACGAGGTGTTGTGCGCGACGCGCGCGTTCGCGCTGCTGGCTATGCAGTGGTGCGGAGTACGCGCCTGAGCGAGCCGGCCGATCAGACCGCGGGCGAGCCGACCGTGTCGGCTGGCTGCGTAAGCGGCTTGATCTCCGTCAGGTAATCGACCACACGCGCCAGCGACTCAACGTCGCCGAACTTCGCGTCGATGTCGAACAGGTTCCACTCCACGACGCCCGGCACGCGGTCGCCGACCGCCTCGCGCACGACGATCGGGCGAAAGCCCTCGGCGATTGCGTCCTCGGTCGTATGGCGCACGCACCCGGCCATCGTCACGCCGGTGATGATCACCGTGTCCACGTGAGCCGCGGTCAGGAAGGCCGACAGGTAGGTGCCGTGAAACGCGCTTGCGCGCTTCTTGACGATCACCTGCTCGTCCGGCAACGGCGCGATGCGCTCGTCGATCGCCACCTCCGGAGTCCCGAGCGCGAGGAGCTCGACGGGGATCTTGCGGTGCCACAGTCCCATATCGCTGTTCGGGCCATCCGTCACCGCGTACGCCGTCGTCGTGTAGACGATCGGGATACCGGCCGCGCGCCCGGCCTCGTTGAGCCGCTGTACCGCCGGGATGATCACGTCCATCCCGTCACAGCTGAAGGCGTGCCCGGGCTGGGTCCACGCGTTGGCCAGGTCGATGTGGATCAGAGCCGGTCGCTGGCCAAAGCCGACGCGACGCTGGAACCCCCGCCGCTGGTAGATGCCGGAATCGGCCGAGAACAGCCGCTGAAGTGCGTTGTCGATGTCCTCGCTCATGGTGGCGCGACCCTACCACCCTCTGATACAAGTGGAGCCCGGTCATACGCAAAGGGAGAGAGACTTATGCTCGACTTCGGGGTGACTTTCCTGCCCGACCCGCCGGCGCACACGTTCGTCGACCGCGTCGTGCGCGCGGAAGAGCTCGGCTTTCGCTACGCGTGGACGTACGACTCGCACATCCTCTGGCAGGAGGGGTATGTGTTCCTCAGCTTGGCTGCCGCGGCGACGTCGAAGATCAAGCTCGGCCATTGCGTGACCAACCCCGGCATCCGCGAACCCACGGTGACCGCGAGCGCCTACGCCACGCTGCAGGACGTGAGCGGCGGGCGCATGGTCATGGGCATCGGGAGAGGTGACTCCTCGCGCAGGGTGGTCGGGCTGCAGCCCGTGCCGGTCAAACAGTTCGAAACCGCGCTGGAGATGATCAAGGACCTCATGAACGGTCGTGAGGTGCAGTGGAACGGACGCAGCCTGCAGCTGCAGTGGGCCCAGGGTCAACCGGAGATCCCCATGTACGTCGCCGGCTACGGGCCACGCGCGCTGGGAGTGGCGGGCCGTGTAGGAGACGGCGTGATAATCCAGCTCGCCGATCCCGAGATCACGCGGTGGATCATCGAGCGTGCGCGCGACGCCGCGGTGCAGGCCGGACGCGAGCCCGACGCGCTGGCGCCAATCGTCTGCGCGCCAGCCGTCGTCGACGCCGATCTGCCGCGCTGGCGCGAAGAGACCCGGTGGTTTCCGGCCATGGTGTCCAACCACGTCAAAGACCTGATCGCCCGCTACGGCACCGACGGCGAGATCCCGAAGGCGCTGACCGACTTCGCCCAGGCGGTGAAGGAGTACGACTACGCCGAACACAGCCAGGTCGGCGCCGCCCACGGCAAGTACATCAGCGACGAGATCACCGAGCGCTTCTGCATCCTCGGCGACGTCGACGACCACGTGGCCAAGCTGCGCGAGCTCGAAGAGCTCGGCGTCCGTCAGGTCGACCTCTACTTGATGACCTCCGCGCTGGACGAGACGCTCGAGCGCTATGGCAAGGAGGTCATCCCGCAGTTCCAGCCGACGGCGGTGACGTAGCCCGCTCGGGCTGCCGGCATTCCGGCGCTAGTCGTCGACAATCCCGACGGCGCGGACAGGCGAGCCGTACGCAACCTCGAGCCGCAACGGAAAGCCGAAGAAGCTGAACCTCCGCCCCGCAACCTCGGCCAGGTTGTTGAGGTTCTCGTAGTGGGTCACGCGGTGCTCGGCGCACGCTCGGTGCGTGCGATAGTCGTCGTACTCGTAGGTGAGGTCCGGGCTGATCGTCTCGACGCCGAAGATCTTGACTCCCACCTGGGCCATCCAGGCCACGGTTTCCGGGGCGATCCCGCTGAAGCCGTTCAGGAAAGCCGGAGTTCCGGCGGTGCGGTTGAAGTGATCGGTGCAGAAGAGCAGGATGTCCCCGCGTTGCAGGTGGGCCCCCGCTTTGCCGAGCGCGTCCTGCGCCTCCTCTGCGCTCACCAGGTGGCCCTGGCCGCCGTACTCGCGCACGTCGATGCACACCGCCGGCCCGCAGAACGTCTCCAGCGGCATCTCTGCGATCGCGGCCGCCTCGGGCGAGCGGTCGTAGTGTCCGAACGCATCCACGTGGGTCGCAGCGTGGTTTGAGGTGATGATCAGCTCGGCGTTGAACGACGGCTGCTCGGGCGCGTAGTCGGCGTGAATGAGCTCGCGGACGAGCTGGGGTGGGTTGAAGAACGGATGCACCTGGGTGTGGCGGTTCAACGGCTGGCTCAGATCGATTACCCGTTGTGGCACGTTCGCTCCTTCGTTTCCGCTCGTAACGAACGGACCCTATACCGGTAGGCGCCGCGCACGCACCCTTCTGTGTAGGCTCGCGGGCGATGCCCGACAAGGCCGGTCACGTGGATATCGACCTGGAGCGAAGCGCCGAGCGGATCGACCACGACGTCCAGTCGCTGACCGGGAGTGACTACACCCTGTCAGCGGAAGCGATTCGGCGCTACGCCTACCGGCCCGAATACCGAGCCACCCTCGATTACTTCACGCACGCATGGCAGGAGCTCGGGTTTACCGTCAGCGAGGACCCGGTCGGCAACTTCGTGGCCCGCAACCGGCCGCCCGGCGAGCCGGTCTTCGGCGTGGGCTCGCACTGCGACTCGAACCGCAACGGCGGCAGGTGGGACGGGACGCTCGGGGTCGTCTGCGCCCTGGAGGTCTGCCGCGCGAGCGCAGAGCACGGGCTCGATCTGCCGCTTCAGGCGATCTCCTTCCTCGAGGAGGAGGGCTCCGGCTTTGGCCAGATGGTGCTCGGCAGCCGGATCGTCGCCGGACGGGTGAGCGAGCAGGAGCTCCGCGAGCAGATCCATGCGATCGACGACGGAAGGCCCTTCTGGGAGCACGCCCAGGAGGCGGGCTACGAGCCCGCGCGGTGGCGCGAGTGCGCGCACATCCTCGACGACCTCAGTGGCTGGATCGAGCTGCACATCGAACAGGGACGGGTTCTTCAGGACACCGGGAGACGGCTCGGTGTGGTCAGCGCGATCGCCGGCTACGTTCATGGCGACATCAGGATCACCGGACGCGCCGATCACGCCGGCGCCACGCCCATGGACATGCGCGCGGACAGCGGCGTGGTCGCCGCCGAGACGATCATCGAGCTCGAGCGACTCGCACGCGCAGCCGGCTCGGGCACGGTCGGAACGGTGGGTGAGATCGAGATCGCCCCCGGACTGATCAACGCCATTCCCGGGCGGACGCGGATCTCCCTCGATGTGCGCGGGCCCGAAGACGAAGCCGTCCACGGCGTCATCCGGGATATCGAGCGATTCGCGCAGCGCGCCGCCGCCGAGCGCGGTACGAAAGCCTCCTACAGCCAGCGCCAGACGGTGCCGGCCACGCCAATGGACGAGCGATTGGTGGCGGCGCTCGAAGCCGCGGCGTCCGCTTCCGGGGAGTCGTTCACGACGATGATCTCTGGGGCCGCCCACGACACGATGTGCGTAGCCGAGCGCGTGCCGGCGGCGATGGTGTTCGTACCCTGCCGCGACGGTTTGAGTCACACCCCCGAAGAGGACGCGAACCCAGCCGACGCCGCGCTCGGTGTGCAGGTGATTCTTGGCGCGATCAGCGCGATGGTCGAGCCCGGCTAGAGCCGTCCCGCTGCGTCAGATCACCGAAATCTCGACCACTTGCCCGGACGCTGGCGGGTGGTCGCGAAACCTACGCTCAGAGCACCACAAGTACGACCACTGCGCCGTCACCCCCGCGGTGTGGTCATTACTCCTGGTGGGTGACTATCCGGTGGCAAATGGGTCCACGGCTGCGGCGTCCCGCTTGCTGGTCAGCGGGGTGGGCGGCCCGCCGGTGGCGCTCATGTCTCGCACCACCTGGACAATCCGCGGGATCACCGCGTCGACGATGGCCTGCCCGGTTTCCAGCCGGGCACGCGTAGCGTCGCCGATGACGCCTGAGTCGGATATCTCGCCGAGCATGTCCATCGGCACGACCACCCCCGGACCGCGGTGCGTGAGGCCGTATTTGCCGAGCGACGTCCACGGGAAGCCGGCCTCCCTGACCGCGCCGCCGCGATCGTAGGCGTCGCGCGAGGCGTGCTCCATCATCACCCGCTGGCCGAGCGCCATCGCCAGGGAGGTCTCCGCCTCCTCGGCGTGGATGAGCGGGCCCTCTATGTTCGCCACCGCTTCTCCGGCCAGCTCCCACCACTGGAGCAGGAACACGCGCCGGCGAGTCACCTCGTAGTAGCGGTTCACAGCCACAGTCAGCGCCGCGACGTTTCCGCCGTGACCGTTGACCGCGATCACGTTGTCGAGCCCGTGGTGGTGCAGCGATTCGCACACCTCCTCGAAGACCCGGAGGAACGTGTCGGTCTTGAGGCGCAACGAGCCCGGGAATTGCATGTGATACCAGGACAGCGTCACGTTCAAGGTGGGCGCGATCAGGACCTCGAGATCCGCGCCGGCTGCCGCCTCGGCCGCCTGCTCGCAGAGGGCGCGGGCGATCACACAGTCGGTGTCGAGCGGCATGTGCCGCCCGTGCTGCTCGGTCGTGCCGATCGGCAGGAGCACGGCATCCACGCCCGCCTGCATGCGCTCCGCCAGCTCAGCCCAGGTCAGCTTCTCCATGAACCGCTCTACAGGCACTCTGTCTCTCCTCTCGATATCCGCGGGCACGCCTCCGTCACAGCGTGGCGATCGCTCGCACGGGGCTGCCGGTCCCGCCCTGCCACTTGAGCGGATAGCCGGCGAACCAGAACTCTCCCTTGCCCAAAAGCTGCTCGAGGTTGACCAGCCACTCGTAGTGGATCAGCCCCCGGTCCCGGCACGCCCGGTGGTTCGGGAAGCCTCTGGTTCCGCCCTTGTCGGTCGACGGCCCCTCGACGCCGTGCACGCGCGAGCCGCGATCGGCCAGCCAGTGGGTCGCTTCGGCCGTCACGCCGGGGTTGTTGGTCACCACCTCCCGGTTCGGCCAATGCCGGGCGTGGAACCCGGTGCAGAGCAGCACGATGTGATCGGAGATCTCGACTCCCGCCTTCTCCTCGGCGGCCTCGAGATCCGACACGTCGATGTCGCCCAAATCAGGGATGTGTCTCACGTCGAGACACACTGCGCGCCCGGCGAACCAGTCGAGCGGGACCTGATCGATCGACTGCCCGCCGGCGCCGATGTGCAACGGGGCGTCGACGTGCGTCCCGACGTGCTCGAGCATCGAGATGTAGTTGACGGCGTAGGTGAATGGGTCGTCCGGGGTGCCGAGGCCCGCGGTTTTGGCCTGTTCGTGGTCGACGTACGGCAGGATGATCGGCGAGGGGAACAGGGCGTGCGCCGGCATCCCGTTGGAGATCTCGAGCGAGAGGTCGACGAGCGTCGCGTTTGGGCTCTGGCTGATCATGGATCCCCCAAGGTCGTGTGGAGAGCGTGGATCGGGATCGTCGCACAGCCGCGCGAGGCCGCGCAGCTATCGAGCCGCGCCGAGAGCTAGAGCGTCGGGGTGACGGTCAGATCGGGCCGGCGCGACTGCACCTCCGGCGTCGCCTCGAACAGCGCCTGAGCCGCCGAGAGCACGCGTTGCTCGCTCCGAGGTGGGCCGGTGAACTGCACTGCGGTGGGCACACTGAGGGCGTCGAAGCCGGCACGTACGGCGCACGCGGGCAGCCCGGTTAGGTCCTGAGGCACCGTGTAGCCCATGACCAGCGCGCGGAAGTCGATCTCCTCGCCGAGATGCTGCACGCGCTCTTCTCCGATGGGCGACGGCGACCCGGCGCTCACTGGCGTGAGCAGCAGATCGACCTGGTCGAACGCACGTCCGAAGCCGGCCCGTAGGCGCTCGCGCCGTACCGTGGCGGCCAGATAGTTGGCCAGGGTCTCCTTCTGCGCCGCCTCGAGCCGGCTCAGGACGTCGTGCCCATACTCCGCGCGCCGGCTCGGAAACAGTCCCGCTTCGAGATGCGTGCGCAACGCCTCGCTGCGCTGGATCACTCCGAAGGTGGCGTAGGCATCGGCCGCCTCGGGCATCGTCACCTCGACCACCGCCGCGCCGATCCCTCGTACCGCGCCGACAGCGGCATCGAAGGCGGACTGGATCTCCGGGGCGAGTGCGACCGGGTGGAGGTCCGGACACACGCCAACGCGAAGCTGTGCGAGGCCAGCGGCACCGGCCGGGCCGACGGCGTCATCAGCGAGGACCGAGAACACGAGCGCCGCGTCGGCGGGCGTGCGCGCCATCGGGCCGGGGTGATCGAGCGACGCGGCGAGCGGAAACACTCCCTCGGCACTGATTCGCCTGTACGTCGGCTTCAGCCCCACCGTGCCGCAGAAGTTCGAAGGCACCCGGATCGAGCCGCCGGTGTCACTGCCGAGCGCGATCGGGACGAACCCGCAGGCGAGCGCCACCGCTGAACCCCCACTCGACCCGCCCGAGACCCGGTCGTGCCGCCACGGGTTGCGGCTCGTGCCCATCAGCTCGTTCACCGAGGTGATGCCCCAGGCGAACTCGTGCGTTTGGGTCTTGCCGATGAGGATCGCGCCTGCCCGCCGCACGCGCTCGAGCGCGGCAGCGTCCCGTGCGGGGACATGGTCGGCGAACATCGGCGAGCCGTAGGTCGTGCGTACGCCGGCGCTGTCGAACAGGTCCTTGACGCCGATCGGCACGCCCGCCAGTCGCCCGACCCCCTCCGCGCTCCGGTACGCCGACTCGTGTGCTGCCGCCTCCTCGCGCGCGCGATCGAGGCACAGCGTTGTGAACGCGCCCAGCTTGGCGTCGTGCGCCTCGATCCGCGCCCCGAGCGCGTCCACGACCTCGACCGGCGAGAACGCGCGCTTCCGGTAGCCGTCGAGCAGCTCGCCGGCGGTCAGAACCCACACCTCCGCCACGGCTTGATTATGCCCCGGGCGTCGGAGAAGATGGCCTCGATGTGGCACAGCCGCTACCGCTGCGCAGTGACGCTGTCGGTCGACTTCGACGCCGAGACGCTCTGGAGCGGCACGTTCGGGCTCACCACGCCCAGCCCGATGTCCCGCGGCGACTACGACGTACGCGCCGCGCTGCCGCGCATCCACGCGCTGCTCGACCGCCACGAGATTCCGGCCACCTTCATGGTCCCCGCGCAGGTCGCCGACGAGCATCCGGACGCATGCGCTGAGATTGCGCAGCGTGGCCGACACGAGGTCGGCTACCACGGCTATCACCACGAGAGCGTGCTCGACATCTCGCTCGACGCCGAGCGCGAGCTGATGAAACGTGGGATCGCGCGCCTCGAGCAGACGTTCGACGCCACGCCGAGAGGCAACCGCTCGCCGCCTTTCGCGCTTGGTCCGCACACCGCCGAGCTGCTCGAGGAGTTCCGCTTCGTCTACGACTCGAGCCTCTTCGGCCACGACGAGCCGTACCGCCCGCGCGTGCCGGTCAGCGGCGGCCCGCTGCGCGAATTCGTCGAGCTGCCGGTGAGCTGGGAGCTGGACGACGCGCCGTATTTCCTGTTCAGCTTCTTCCCCTATATGTCCGGGCTGTCCACGCCCAGCCAGGTGCTCGAGATCTGGAAGGCGGAGTTCGACGGCTCCTACCGCGCCGGAGGGTGCTTCCTGCTCGTCGTGCATCCGTTCTGCATCGGGCGACACCCGCGCATCGCGATGCTCGATGAGCTGATCGCCTACATGAAGAGCTTCGATGACGTCTGGTTCGCCACCCACCTCGACGTAGCCGGCGAGTGGCGCCGTCGGCGGATCGAGGCCGGAACCTGGGATGAGCAGGATGCGGCCGCCGGACCCGCGCCGGCGGCTACGGCTCGGTGAGTCCGTAAGAGGTTGCGCGCCGACTCGGGGGAGACGTATCCCTCCTGCACGTCGCGCTCGACGGCGGCACGATCGCGCTCGTGCGGGTCGCCGTAGCCCCCACCGCAAGGTGAGATCAGGCACAACCGCTCTCCCGCCTGCGCCTGGCGATAGGGGAACTTGGATGGCAGCTGCTGCTCGCGCTCGCTGCCGCGGTTCAGCCACACCTCACCGGGCGCGCCCGGTTGGCCGCCGAACAGTCCCGGCGGCGCCCATACCGAGCCCTCGCCTTCGAGTGAGAATCCGGCGGCGTCGAGGAACTCGACCTCCCGCTCGCTCCCGAGACCGCCGCGCCACCGGCCTGCTCCCGCACCGTCCTCGACCAGCTCGTAACGCGTGACCCGTAGCGGCAGATGCGTCTCGACGTCCTCGATCGGGTTGTTCCGCGTGTTGGCGTACAGCGTGTCGACCGCGTCGAGGCCGTCTTTTCCGTAGCGCCCGCCGTAGGAGGCTTCGTGGATGTCCATGTGCACCCAATGGTGCCCAGCGCTCAAACCCGAATAGGCGACCACCTTGAGGTTCCCGACCCCAGCGCTGACGCGGTCCGGGACGACTGGCGCGAGCGCCCGCATGAGCGTGTCGGCGACCAGGTTGCCGCTGCAGAATCTGGCGATGCTCGGGGCTGGAAAGCGGGGATTGGCGAGGCACCCCTCGGGCGCGCTGATCGAGATGGCGCGAAACAACCCGGAGTTGGTCGGCACGGCGTCATGAGTCGCCGCATCGAGGAGGATCGAGCGCAGCGTCACCCAAACGGCGATGTCCACGGTGCCCTCGAACGGCATGTTGATCGGAAGGTCTATCTGCGGCGAGGTGCCGGCCAGATCGACGTGGATCTCGGAACCCTGAACGGTCACGGTCACGACGATGCGCAGGTCGCGGTGGGCCGGGTCGGGATCCTCGGCGAAGCCGTCGAGGTACCCCTCCGCCGTGTAGGTGCCATCGGGCAGCCGCTCGATCTCCCGTCGCAGCAGGCGGTCGGCGTAATCCATCAGATCCTCGGCGGCGTCGCGCACCGTGTCCAGCCCGTAGTGGTCGATCAGCTCGACGAACCTGGCCGCGCCCACCTTGGCCGCCGCGACCTGGGCGTTCATGTCGCCGACAACGAGATGCGGCGCGCGGACGTTGTCGCGGATCAGCCGCCAGACCCACTCGTTGACGCGTCCCTCCTCCTCGATCTTGATCGCCGCGAGCTGTAGACCCTCGGCGTAGGCGTCGGTGGCATCAACGATCCCGCAGCTGCCCGGAGTCAGCGCGCCGAGATCGAGGTGATGGGCGGTGGTGGCGGAAAACCCGACGAGCTCCTCGCCGAAGAAGACCGGCACGCAGAACGCGACATCCGGCTGGTGCGAGGCGCCGAGGTAGGAGTGGTTGTGCACGACCACATCGCCGGGCCTCCACTCCTCGCAGTACTCGGCGAAGCGCCGGTTGATGCCCCGAATGTAGCCCGGAATCGGACCGGACTGCAGCGGCGTCGACTGCGATGACTCACACAGCTGGCGCGCCTTGTCGTCGCAGAGCACGCAGCCGAAGTCCTCGGATTCGCGAATGATCGACGAGAACGACATGCGTGCCAGCTTGTGGCCCATCTCGACCGTGATCGAGTCAAGCGCGCCGGCGATGACGGCGGCGGTGACCGGGTCGACGCGCGTCTGGATGGTGCTCACGGCGCACCCACCCTACGTAGCGACAGGATGCCCGTGCGCTCAGCGCGCGCCGACCAACGCGGCGGCACCAGCGTCGTCGTGTCGCTGTGGAACACGATTGCCGGACCGGCAATCTCCTGGGCGATCGGCAACCTGTCGCGCTCGTAGAACTGGGTCGTGAGCGAGCGAAGCGCGCCCTCTACGCGGAAGATGCTCTCGCTCTCGCCGACGCGCGCCGCATCCAGATCGCCGCCGCTCAGGTTGAGCGCTCCCAACCCGCGACGTTTGCCGATCGCGCTCACCCGCGCGTTCACGATCTCGATCCGATCCGAAAACGCGTGGCCGTATTCGCGTTCGTGCAGAGCGTGAAACTGGTTCAAGTCCGGCTCGGAAAATGCGCCGTCGCTCAGCGGGACTCTCAGCTCATACCCCTGACCGACGTAACGGCAATCGAGCATCCGGATCACCTCGATGCTCTCCTCGTTCACCCCGTCGCGCCGCAACGCCTCGCGCAGCTTGAGCTCGAGCTGGTCCAGGCCCGCGTTCAGCCGCTCCGCGTCAACCTGTCCTTGAACCATGAACACCGTCTGCATGTGGTCGTACTTGAGGTCGCTGGTGAGCAGGCCGGTGGCCGAGGTGATCCCGGGGTAGGGCGGTACCAGGACCTCGGGGATTTCGAGCGACTCGGCTACCTCGGCCGCGTGCAGCGGTCCGGCGCCGCCGAACGCGACGAGCGCGAACTCGCGCGGATCGTGTCCCTTCTCGATCGTGCGCGAGCGGATCGCTCGGGCCATGTTGGCGTTGGCGATCGTGACGATCCCCTCCGCCGTCTCCGCCGCGTCGAGCCCGACCTCGCCGGCAAGTCGCTCGATGACCAACCTCGAGCGTTCCACGTTGAGCTGCATCCGGCCGCCGAGGAAGCGATCCGGGTGGATCCGCCGCAGCACGACCTGCGCGTCCGTGATCGTCGGCGCGTCGCCGCCCCGCCCATAGCAGGCGGGGCCCGGCACGGCACCGGCGCTGCGCGGACCGACGCGGAAGCCGCCGGCCGGATCGACGAACGCGATCGAACCTCCGCCGGCACCGATTGTGTGCACATCGAGCATCGGCACGAGCAGCGGATAACCCCCGATCCAGGTGTCGCGCGCCGAGGACTCACCGACGCCGCGCTCGGTGACGATCCCGATGTCGGCCGACGTGCCGCCCATGTCGAAAGTGATCAGGCGGCGCCGGTCTGCCAGGGCTCCGGTCCACTGGCCGCCGAGGATCCCCGCCGCCGGACCCGACATCAGAAGCGTGACCGGCCGCTGCGCCGCGGCACGCGCGCTGGCCAGGCCGCCGCTGGACATCATCACGTGGAGATCACCGCGCACCTGCTCGGATTCCAGGGCCCGGGCGAGTCGCCGCAGGTAGTCCCCCGTCCTTGGACCGACGAACGCGCTCATGCACGCGGTCGTGAAGCGCTCGAACTCCCGGAACTGAGGGACGATGTCAGCGCTCGTGGTGACGA
>JAFAZV010000091.1 GCA_019239445.1 Solirubrobacterales bacterium | reverse complement strand
CCCAGCGCGTTTTCCCGACTGGTGGGCTGGGATCGGCAGCATCGAAGTCGGTGGAGAAGGCCGATACACGCTGTACCCGGACGGCTATCCCGACTTTCCGATGGCGCAGCTACTCGACACGCACCGAGACCAGCAGCGCGTGACCGTGTCCTGCCTCGTCTCCGACCTACGGTTCGAGTGGCGGCTCGAGCCTGACGGCGCGGGCACGCGCATCACGGTCGAGGTCGAGATCCCGGACGCCGAGGCGCACCGCCTCGCCGACCAGCGCGACGTCATCGGCAACTCGATGAAGCGGCTCGCCGCGCTTGCCGCCGGCGGCTAGACCGGCTCGCGAGCGCGTCGCCATCAACCTCCGCGGCCGTCGGACCGGCCGATCACGAGACGCCCCGCGTCAGTCGCCCAGCAGCTCGCGCTCGAGAGCGCGAACGATCAGTGCTTCGGCGCTGGTGCGTTTCCAGCCGGAGCGCTCGATCAGCGCCCGTAGGGTGTCGGGAGAGGCGACCGCGAACACGATGTCCGCGACCTCGTCAGGCGAGAGTCCGGTGCGCCACGTCCCCTCGGGCACGCCCGTACCCAGGAGCTGGCGCGGGCCTTCGCGCCGACCGTGCTCTATCTGGGCGAGGAACGCGGCGACCTCCGGTTCGCCGGGTGCGGTGGCGCGCAGCACATCGATCAGGGGGGTGATCCGGGGAGCGACGTCCCCGATCTGCTGGACGTAGCGCGCGAGCTTGCCACGCGGGTCCGGCTCCGCGGCGACTTCCCTTGCCCAGCGCCGCTCCGCGGGAGGGGTTTGCGGATCTTCGTCGCCGGCCACGAGGCGGGCGGCGCAAGCCGCCAGCAACGTCGGCTTGGTCCCGTAGGCGAGATAGATCGTCTGCACGTGTACGCCAGCTTGGTCGGCGATCGCCTGCATCGTGGTTGCCGCATAGCCGTCGCGCGTGATGAGGCGAGCGGCGGCCTCCTCGATCCGCCGGCGTGTCTCCGACCCGCGGCGCGTTGTCCGGCGCCGGTCACCGGAACCTCGGGCACCGGACGGAGCGGTTTCGCGGTTTGACACGGTCACTATAGTAGCACTATATAGCTCTACTCTAGATACAGCGGAGGATGTTGATGCGAATCATCTGCAGCACCACCCCGATGGACGGCGCGCTCGGCCCGTTCATCCCGCTCGGCCACGCCTTAGCCCGGCGGGGACACGACGTGGTCGTCGCGACCGGCGACAACCTGCGAGATCGGGTCATCGAGAATGGCTTCGAGTTCGTGCCAGCGGGGTTGTCCGCCATGGATGGCGTGCTCCGGGCCAGAGAGGACGGTGAGGTCTTGGCCGCGCCGCCGGGCGACAGGATCGCCTTCCCGGCGGCCATGTTCGGGTCGGTTCACCCCAGGGCCAAGCTCTCGACGCTTCGTGAGCTGGCGGGATCCCGTCCTCCCGAGCTGGTCGTCCATCCCCCGGTCGACCTGGCCGGACCGCTGCTCGCAGCCGAGCTCGGCGCGCCGTCCGTGTGCTACGGGTTCGGGCAGCCGTTCGATCCCCCAGTTCTCGCCTCGATGGGCAGGCGCGTGCGCCCGCTCTGGGAGGAGGCCGGCGTCGATCCCGATCCCAACGGCGGCATCTACCGCGGTCGGTACCTGGATCCGCGCCCACCCAAGCTCGGCGATGAAGGCATCGTGTCCGCGGCGGCCGGCAGCTACCGGATCCGCCCCGAAATCCCCGGTGCGTCGGATGCGTCACTGCCCGCCTGGGCAGGTGAGCTCGCCGGCCATGCCGTGATCTACGTGTCGCTCGGCACGGCGCCGTTGTTCAACCAACCGGCCAAGTTCGCGCCGCTGCTGGCCGGGCTCGCGAGCGAGGAGGTGGAGGTCGTCGTCACCGTCAGCGAGCTGAACGATCCCGCCGCGTTGGGTGAGCAGCCGTCAAACGTGCATGTGGAACGGTGGCTGCCGCTGGCGCCGCTGCTGCGCCGCTGCGACGCCGTGCTCTGCCACGCCGGGACCGGGACGACGCTGGCTGCGCTCGCGGCAGGCCTGCCCATGGTGCTCGTGCCGCAAGGGGCCGATCAGTTCGACAACGCACGCGCCTGTGAACGCGCGGGCGCGGCGCGGGTTCTGCTTCCGGGCGAGGTCACCGCCGACTCGATCAAGGATGCCGTCCGCTCCGTACTGGCACCGGATTCCCCTGAACGCGCAGCCGCGCGCGATCTGGCCGAGGAGATTGCCTCGATGCCCTCGGCGGCAACGGTGGCAGAAGACCTGGAGTCGACCACCAGCCTCAGCGACGCGAGGGAGGTCATTTGCTGACCGGGTGAACGCCAGCCACACCCGAACGACGAGGACGCTGTCAGGATCTAAGCGTGCTCGGCGTGTTCACGCTGCTCGTGGTCGTGTTGGTCTGGGCACTTGTTGCCGGGCGGTTGGCGACGCTCAGCATCACGACCGCGATGGCGGTGGTGATCGTCGGCATCGTCCTCACGGCCGGCTCGCACCCAGTCATCCGCATCGAGCTCGACACCAAGATCGTGGAGCGCGGAGTCGAGCTGACGCTGGCCATCCTGCTCTTCGTCGACGCGACCGAGTTGCCGAGAGGGGTGCTCAGGCGCGAGCGGCGAGTGCTGACGCGCCTGCTGATGATCGCCTTGCCGCTCAGCCTGCTCCTCGCCTGGCTGTTCGGTTACGCGTTGTTCTCTCAGCGCGAGGCCTGGCTGCTGGCGGTGCTGGCGATCATCGTCGTACCGGTCGACCTGGCACCGGCGGTTGCGATCGTCCGCGACCGGCGCGTGCCCGCGCGCTTACGCGACATCATCAACGTCGAGGCGGGACTGAACGATGGCATCGCCGCGCCGCTGTTCCTGTTCTGCGTGGCGGGCGCGACTGCCATCCACACGCCCGCGGTGGAAGCGCTCGAGGACGCCGTGCCGGCGATCCTGATCGCCATCGGCGCCGGCGGTGCGATCGGCCTCGTCGGTGCCGCCACGCTCAGCTGGTCGTGGAGGCGCAACTGGAGCGAGCCTTCGGCTTTGCGCCTGGGCGTGCTGGCGCTCCCGGTGATGGCCTACACGCTGGCCACTCCGCTGAGCGGCAACGGCTTCGTGGCCGCGTTCGTCGCCGGCATCGTCCTTGGCATCCGCGCGGAGGGGCTGCCCCCTCAAGCGTTGCAGACGACCGAGGATGTGGGAACGCTGCTGTCGCTGTGCGTGTGGTTCGTGTTCGGCCGCGCGGTCAACCAAGTCCTAGGCGCAGGCGTTCGCGCTGAGGTGATCGTCTACGCGGTGCTCGCGCTCACGGCGGTGCGGATCATTCCCGTGCTGCTCGCGCTGCGAGGCACGACGATCTCTCGCCTCGAGGCTGTCTTCCTGGGGTGGATGGGCCCGCGAGGTTTGGCGTCGCTCGTCTTCGGGCTACTGGCGGTGATCGAGCTCAAGGGAGGTCCGAGCTCGCTCACGGAACAGGTGATGGTCGTCACCGTGCTCCTCAGCGTGATCTTGCACGGTCTCAGCGCCGGCCCCATCGGTGCCGCCTTCGCCCGCCGAGGTAGTCCACGAGCACGACGCGAAACGGGTCGATCAGCGGCCCCTGTCACCCCCGAGCGCGCCGCAAGCGAGTGACGGCGGCGAGTGCGGCCCGTTCGCGCACGGTCAACGGCAGCGCTCACAGCGGCGTCATTTCGCTCGTCTGGATCTGTTGAGCGTCGGCTTCAGCTCGAAGCGTCCGTTGACGCCCTGCAACATCAGGAATCGAGCGAATGACACGCCGGCCGGCGTGATCTGTCCTTCGCGGTAGCCGGAGGTGACTTGGGCGAGTGTCCAGCCGCTGCCGGCGCTCCAGCCCATCTCGATGCAGGTGCCGGAGCGCTTGTACGTGGCTACCGGTTGCCCCGCGTAGACATACGTGCCGACGCGCGGCAGGTTGGTGATCTGCTCGGCGACGTATACATAGCGGCCGGCGTACGCGCCGCTTGTGAGCCGGTACCAGAGATACGGCTGATGTCGATACCAGTTGCGGATGATCCCGGTGACGACGCCGTTTCCAAGCGCGAGGATCGGTTCTCCAGCCGTCAGGCAGAAGTCGACGCCCATGTCAGTGCGGCCGGTCACGTACCTGTCGCCTCGCAGCGGGTTGACATAGGCAGCCGAAGCGACGGCGCTCCCGTACGTAGCCGTCAAAAGGACCGCGACGAACGTCAATCTGGCGAGAAACCGACGCTCGCGAGCGCGAGCTTTGCGGAAACCTTTGTCGGCATGGACTTGCAATTTGAGCACGCGCTTCCTCGCTCCTCGATAGACCTGGACACGGTTTGCCACCTGCCGCGGAGGGCGATCAGCTCGTACGAGCACTACGGTCCTGTGACTCGCGCCCCAGGCCCGTCTTGACATGGAGGACGGTGCTCGTCCGAACCGGCCATGCCCGGCTGCTTTCGGCGACACCAGGTGAGACGAAATTCGAGCGGTTTCCTCACGCCAAGGGTGAATCCGGCCCGTCCCGCGCGTGTTCGCGGATTCGGCGGTTGGTCGACGCCGCGATCCGCAGGCGATCCGTATTGGCGCGCGCGGATGAAGCGACAGCTAGGTTCTGGCGGCGCCAATGCCAACCACGCCGCCGAACGCGCGACGACGGACACGCGGGTCCACGCGCTCGGTCGCGGCCGCGTGAGGAATCGGCGGGAACCGCGTCCTAACAAGACGAGACCGCGGTGTCTTATGTTGAGCACTCAACGATCCTCATGCGGTGCTTAAGCGCCGTCCGTTGTTGCGCCCGCGGATTCCTGAGCATCCCGGTGGAGCGTTGAATCCGAAGGGGGCGGGCGCTTCCGCGTGAGCGCCCTCTAATCGTGCTTTCGGCTTTTCTACTTCGCACGCAACCGGACGCCAAGCTGGCAGCGATGACCGCCGCAGGTTCGGAGTCGGCGTTTGAAGCGATCGTGCACCGCTACCGCCGCGGCCTACACGCGTACTGCCGTCGCTTGTTGCTTTCTGGAAACCACACCGAGGATGTTGTGCAGCAGACATTTCTCAGCGCCTGGACGTCACTACAGGACGGCGCTGAAGTGCGCGAGCTCAAGGCGTGGCTGTACCGGATCGCGCACAACCACGCGATCACGATGTTGCGCCGGGCCAGCTTCGACTGCGACGAGCTGGGCGAATCGCTTCAGGGCGCCGAGGGACCCGAGCTGGACCTGGAGCAGCGTACGCTCACCATCGACACGCTCGCCGCGGTCGCGGCTCTGCCGGAGTTGCAGCGCGAAGCCATCGTCAGGACCGCGATTGACGGGGCATCATATGAGGAGGTCGCCGCCGCTCTCGGGGTGAGCGATCACGCGGTACGGGGCCTTGTCTACCGCGCTCGAAGTTCAGTGCGAGCCGCGCTGGCAGGTCTCGCGCCGCAACCATTGATCATCTGGGCAGCTGGAACCACGCGGCGAGACGGCGCGCTGTCGCAGTGGATGAGCGGAATGTGCGCTGCCGGAGGTTCGATCGGAGAGACCGCGATCGTTGCCAGAGGCGGGCGCGTAGTAGTGACGACGGCCGTCGTTGTAGGGGGAGCTGTGGGCAGCGTGATCTCGGCATCCTCACCAAAGAATCCTCTGCGCAACGCGGACGTTGCGCCCCGAACTGAACCAGCTCCGCAGCCACGAGGACCAGGCGCGCAGCAAACCGAACCAGCTCGGGTTTGGGCTGGTACGCGCGCGGTACCACCCACCGCTGCTCCGACGGGGCCGATATACACCCGGTTCGCTGTCCGCGCGGACCCACCACGCCATCCGATGCGGACTGAACCGTCGCCGATCCTCGCGAGGTTCGGAGTCGCGGCCGGGCCCGCTAGCCGAGGGAGGACCGCGCCTCCTCCGGGTGGGGACTCGAGTGGTCCGCCTACCTGGAAGCTCTCGGGTGACGTCGAAAGAGCTTCGGCCGCCCGAGCGCCGGTCACGTCCGATCAGCCGCAGACTCAGGAACAGCCGCAGAATCAAGGCCAGCAAGCACCTAAATCAACGTCTCAGATGCGGTCCGGAGCTCTTGTGGCGACTGATCAGCCGTCCTCTCGCCCGTCCGGGACATCGTCCATTTCGAGTCCGACGCGGGAGCTCACCGGTCCGCAGCTCGCGGGCACGCAGGCCACCAGCGGCGGGTCTGATCTGCCGCAAGGCGGCGCCGGCGCTCCTCCACTGCCACCCGTTCCGCCTTCCGCTGATTCGCCTCCTGCTAACAACTCGAGCGACATACCGCCGCGGGAGCCGCTCGGCAGTACGGACGAGCCGCACAGGCGCGACGCCGCTCAGGGACTGGCGGTGGCCGGGCGGCCGACCTGAGCAGGCGCTCCGGATCAGGCTCCCGATGCGGCGGCGGTGCGCCGAACGGCGTCGTGCGCCCGTACCGGCGCCGGCACGAGTGC